>NZ_CP016809.1:314000-628000 GCF_002741055.1 Paenibacillus ihbetae
CTGTTATCGACTAACCCCTCAAAACCGACGGCTGTCTCTCGAATCCCGATAAATTCTTTTCGAATATCCGAATCAAGCAGCCGTATATCCCCCTTTACGAGCGCGTATCGCTCAAGCACATCTTCCTTCGCTTCATTAAATACAATCTTCCCGCGATTGATGAAGGTAATATAGTCCGCGATTCGGTCCAGATCCGTCGTGATATGGGTCGAGAAAATGATGGAATTCCTCTCGTTCTGCATCATATCCGCAAGCAGATCAAGCATCTCCCTCCTAAAGACCGGATCGAGACCAGAAGTCGGCTCATCCATAATAAGAAGCTCGGCCTCATGCGATAGAGCAACGGCAAGGGCAAACTTGATCTTCATTCCTTTGGATAGATCCCCGATCTTCTTCTTGGGAGACAGCTCGAATTGGTCGAGATAGCCCTTAAACTTGCTGTCATTCCACTTGTGGTAGAAAGGAGCGACCAGCTTTTTCGTATCATGAATCGTCAGATGCTCATAGTAGAAGCAGTCATCCGATACGATCCCGATCCGCTGCTTGATGTCAATTTCTTGTTTAGGCATTTCGCAGCCTAGTATTTTCACGCTTCCGGAATCCGGACGGACGATGCCCAGCATCATCTTGATCAAAGTGCTCTTGCCTACGCCGTTCGGACCAATCAGGCCGGTAATATATCCTTGCTTAACATCCAAAGATACATCATCGACGGTGAATAGCGGGTATGCTTTGGTTAGGTTTCGTATTTCTATGGCATTCATGGCGTCTGTTCCTCCTCAAACAATAATGTCAGATGATCAATGACATCCTGCTGACTCATGCTTAATTCCTTGCTTTCCCGAATGACTTCCATCATTTTCTCTTCCAATCGTTTCATTCGCTGCTCCCGTATAAAATCTTTATTTGCCCCGGATACAAAGCATCCTTTGCCTACAACCGTGTCAATGAGCTGCTCCTTCTCGAGCTCTTCATAAGCGCGCTTAGTTGTAATTACGCTAACCTGCAGATCCTTGGCCAGCTGCCGTATCGAGGGGAGGCTATCGCCGGCCTTCAATTCACCGTTCAGGATGCTCTGGCGGATCTGATTCATGATCTGTATGTAAATCGGATCGCTCGATGCGTTAGACAAAATAATGTTGATGACCGCTCACCTCATTTCCGTTAATTGAGTATATACTGTATATATATAACATATACACTTTGGATCACCTTGTCAATTCATCATGAGTCATGTAGTCAATATCGGATGATACCTATACCGGCACCATAGAATAATAAAGCCAAGCCTAGAGCAATTATGGTTAACCAGCAGTCAAAATAAAAAAAGCCGCGAGGTTTCGCGACTTGATCCGGGTATATCCTTGCATCTCTAGAATACGGGCTTAATGATCATAAGAAGAATGATTGCGATGGCCATTAGATTTGCAAGCATATCGCGGGCTTGTTTCTTCCGGAACAGCTGCTTGTATTCCTGAGAAACTTCTCCCGAGGTTGACTGGCTCGCGATCTGATGAAGTCTTTTTAAGATCGGTTCAACGACCAGAATCGCGTAAAAGCCTGAGATTAGGAACAGCACAATCGACGCAATGTACCACATCTGCCGAAACAAGTAGGGGCTCATCCAGCCCAAAATCAAGCCCGTGACGAGGAGGATGCCGAAGGACAGATTCGCATTTTTGTTCAGCTTCTCCACGATGTGGTGAGCATACCGCAGCTGATCAGCCGTCTTCGCTCTTCTCAGAATCATATTGAATAAGAACACCGGACCAACACCGAAGATGGCCGAAGAAATATGAATGACTAACAGGGATAGATACAGGTAATCCATGGCGATTTCGTTTCCTCCTTGTTACTTGCCCCAAGTTACACTATAAATACCTCGATCGTTTGTATCCTGCGTTACGGCCTCCACCAATGCAGCGGCTAAATCCGCTCGGCAAATTTGATACGGGCCTGTGGTAAAATCGTTCCCACGTTCCTGGATTCGCCAACGACCCGTGGCGGGTTTGTCGTTTAGCTGCGTCGGCCGATAAATCGTCCAGTTCAAGCTGCAATTCCGGATCACGTGCTCCGCTTCGTTCAGCTGCCCCATTTCCCGGCGAAAGATCCATCTCGCTACGGGAACGGTAGGCCATGGTCGCTTGGCTTCAAGCAGGTATGAACTGACAAACACCAGCCTCCCGACCTCGGCTACTTCCATAGCCTTAATGATATTTCGCATGACTTTGGCGACATTGGCTTTCCCGCCTACGATCGCAATCACTCCATCGCTACCGCTGATTGCTTGCTGGAGGTCGGACAGATGGACTCCATCTCCGGTGACGATCTGGTTTATACCTGGATTCGTGCTTAACAAGCTCGGCCGTCTTGTGAACGCGACCAGCTCATATCCTCTGGCGATGCCGTTCCTTAAAACCTCCAGTCCGGTTGGACTCGTTGAGCCGATTACGGTTATACGCATATGCTTCCCCCATATCATTCAAGCATGATTAACGATTGGATTGAGCGTGCTTGTCAAAATTGTTCAACACCATCTTCAGCAGCCGCATGAATTCGCCATATTCCTCTACGGACATCCCTTCGATGCCAATTTCCATCACCTCCGCTAATGCCTCCTCAATCTTCGGCACGACAGCCTTTCCCGCATCCGTAAGAAAAAGTTGATGGTTGCGTAAATCCGCGGGATCCATCTCTTTGCGAACATAGCCTTCGAGCTCCAGCTTACGGATCGCCTTTGCCGTCGTGGTCTTGTCTAGCAGCAGCTGCTCGCTCAGCGCCTTCTGATTCATCCCTTCCTTCCGGGACAGCATCAATAAAAACATATGCTGACCAAAGCCCAGCTGAAGAGCAGCGAGCCGTGGAGAAAGCAATAATTGCAAATGGCGATTAAGTGCTGTAACTTCTTTTCCGTATGCTCCATGTTGAAGAACTTCAGGTTTCATGTACTTCGACTCCATTAGTTTTATTTGCCAACTACATACATAATAACTGTATTTAGTTGGTTTATGCAACTATTATTTCATCACAATGTGTCAGGTTGAAGTATTGATTCATTATTTAACGTAAAGAAAAAGGTTTCTTAGCGTGTAAAACAAAAAGTCGCCTGCATTGGCGACTTTTGATGATTTTTATATTGGGTAAATGGATTAGTTGCGGGGCGAACGTACTATACATCTCTTGCTATTAATTGCTCCCGCTTAGGTCCTACGGAAACATAAGTTACTTTCACATTGACCGCTGATTCAACGAAGTCGACGTATTGCTGGGCATTATGAGGTAACTCATCAAAAGACTTTGCAGCAGAGATATCGCATTTCCACCCGGGATAGTAATCAAATATCGGTTGGACATGATCCAGCTGTGCACTCACCGGAAACTGATCCGTGATCGTACCGTCCTGCAGCTTATAGCCAACGCAGACCGGAATCTGATCCAGGTACCCGAGTACATCCAGGTTCGTCAATGCGACCTGATTAGCTCCCTGCACCATGCATCCATAACGAGTTGCGACCACATCAAACCAACCTACTCGTCTCGGACGCCCCGTCGTAACTCCATATTCTCCGGCGTCTCCGCCTCGTCTGCGCAATTCTTCAGCAGCTGGTCCATCCAATTCCGATATAAACGGACCAGCACCCACACAGCTTGAGTAGGCTTTTACAACTGCAATTATATTTGTAATGGCATAAGTCGACAGGCCGGCACCTACAGGGGCGAAGCCTGCTAACGTTGACGAAGAAGTGGAATATGGATAAATTCCATGATCCGGGTCGCGAAGTGCCCCAAGCTGCCCTTCCAACAATATACTTTCTCCCTTGGCAAGAGCATCATGAAGCATTCTGGATGTGTCCCTGATAAAGGGCCGTAATTTTTCGGCTTGGTTTAAGATTTCATCCATCATTACATCCATCTGGATCGGTTGATGGTGATATAAATGCTCAAGAAGGATGTTCTTCGTTTCTAGTATGTGCTCTAATCGATTCCGAAGTCTTGATTCATTGAATAGGTCCGATACCTGTATCCCCAGTTTTGCATATTTGTCTGAATAAAAGGGTGCAATTCCTCTCTTCGTTGATCCAAAACTTCGTTCGCCCAGTCTCTCCTCTTCTAATTGATCAAACAAGCGGTGAATCGGAAGTACGATTTGTGTCCGATCCGATATACATAACTTTGGCTCTGGAACACCTTTTAGAAGCAGCTCTTCTTGTTCTTTAAAAAACGATTCAACATCTAAAGCAACTCCAGGACCAATAACATTCATAACATTGGGATTGAAAACGCCAGATGGCAGCATGTGTAGAGCAAATTTGCCGTAGTCATTAATAATTGTGTGCCCTGCATTACTCCCGCCTTGATACCGAACGACATATGATGATTTTGCCGCAAGCACATCGGTCATTTTACCTTTACCTTCATCTCCCCAGTTCGCACCAACAATAACCGTAACCGCCATCGTTTATCTCCTTCACACTTGTTTTTCTTTACGGTAATCATTATAATCTCCCGTATGATCATAAATAAAATTGATATTAATAATGACAGGCATAAGAAGGAGTAATATAAATTGCAATTCAATATGGAATGGTACCGCGCTTTTTACTGGACTGCTAAGCTGGGCAGTTTAACAAAGGCCGCTCAAAAGCTCCACATTACACAACCTGCGATTAGTCATACGCTCAAACAACTGGAGGGGAGTCTTGGTGGCCCGTTATTTTTTCGAACAGCGAAAGGTGTAACTTTAACATCCGAGGGAAAGGTTTTATACAACTACATTGAACAAGCATTTCATTTAATCGATTCCGGGGAAAAGAAAATTTCCGAAATGCACGAATTATCCTCTGGTTCAATCAGCATTGGGGCAAGCGATACGTTGTGTAAGTACTATTTACTCCCGCATCTGGAGAGATTTCATAAACAATATCCGGACATTCGAATCCATGTTACCAATCGAACGACGCCTGAAACGATTACCCTATTGAAAGAGGGGAAGATCGACTTCGGAATCGTAAATTTACCAGGGACAGACCCGCATATTAATATTCGAACAAGTACGGCGATTCAAGATTGTCTTGTTGGAAATCAGAAGTATTCTGATATCGCCAAAAAGACGATTACATTACCTGAGCTTGGAAATTACCCGCTGTTACTCCTGGAATCAGGAAGTCATACTCGCACATTTCTTGATCATTACGCGTTATCAAATGGCGTTAAGCTGATTCCAGAGTTTGAGCTGGGTAGCCTCGATCTGCTGGTCCAGTTCGCTCAAAGAGGCTTTGGTCTTACTTTCATGATTCGTGAGTTTATCACTGAGGAATTGACATTGGGAAAACTCATTGAGATCCCACTGGATCCACCAATCCCCGTACGACACGTTGGTGTAGCCACCCTAAGAGGCGTACCACTTTCTGCTGCTTCCAAACGTTTTCTGGATTTCTTGCCGTAACCTTTGCATTCACCAGTTGAAATCTGCAAATAAATACAGCAATTTCACGTGAAGCTTCGCCGGAGAAAATCGATCTGATCGGCAATAATCTGTTCCCGGATACCAGGCTCGTAAAATTCGAAATGCGAAACGGGGTAGGCCTTAACCTCAGCATGGGGGATGCTTCTAATAAGCTCTTCCGTTTGGGGGCCCTGTGTTTCCCGATCGTACTCGCCATAGCAAATTAGAACAGCGGCTTCGATTTTATTCGCAGCATGGCTTGGCTTATATTTGATCATTTCAACAATCCCGCGTGGAGCGACTTCGTTTCGCCAGGTTTTGGATTGCATGCCGGCAATCGTTTTGGCCGCTTCATCCCCTGTCATCACTGCGAGCTCCCCTTTTGATCCGACAGCGGGAATATACAGCGGGGAGAGCCCCTTCTGTCCACGCCTCCAGTCCTTGCGGATGATGTGCAGAAGCTTCAAGGTTTGCCATAAGGAACGCCCGCTTTGTTTAGGAAATCCATTGAACGGGATTTGAGCAATGACTGCAGCGATTTCCTTCGACTTAGCAGCTACCGAGATGACATGCCCGCCTCCGAGCGATGAGCCCCATAATCCTAAGCGAGTTTTGTCCACTTGCGGATGCTCCTTAATGAAACGTATCGCTGATAGAAAATCCTCCTGCTGCCCCGGAACGCTCACCAACTGCCTTGGCTCGCCTTCACTTTCCCCAAGATGGCGATAGTCGAAGGTAAAGGCGTGATACCCCGCTTCTGCCAAAGCCGTTGCGACCGCAATCATACTTGGCGTATCCTGCGTCCCGCCGAAGCCTGCCCCCATAATGATACAAGGCTTCGGACTTGCCGATGGTTTGCGGTACAAATAACCGAGGCACGCAGCTTCGCCGCTCCTGAAATCCAGTTTTTCCTTAACTATGCTTGCCATGCTCACCATTTGACTCGCCTCCCTTTGCTTCATTTTCTTGTTAGTACGTTCGTCAATCATCTTGTATGCAAAAATATCATGGGCCATCGGTCTGAAAAGCTCTGTTGCCATCCGATAGAGCGTCGAAAGATACTTATAACCTTCATCAGTATTTGACAATCAACTCCAACCGTCACTCGTGTTTAAGAGGTCCACCGGCGAATTCTAGCTGGCCTATAATACAAAAAAGCCGCCAATTGGCGGCTTTTTCAAGAAATTTATTACATTCATTATCCAGCGGCATTCCACTCCAATTCACAAACAATATTCATAGGTTCTGCGAACAATTATTTACTGAGCCGTCAAAATCTCTTCATACTGGGCAAGCAGTCTGTACAGTGCTGTATTGCTTGCTGCCAGCCCTCCCTCCCTATTGCGGATCCGCCATAGTCTGTTAAACTCATCGAGCGCTGTCTCGAGGTCAGCTTTCAGCCCGATCAGGCAGCGCCGCTCATCCTCAGCTCCAGTCATATCGATCCGGCACATATATCGGTGAATCCCAACCGCCTGTTCGATCAACCTCAGGGTATTCCTCAGCTCGTCTGTAATGACATTGGCATCGGGAGCTTGAAGATCAAGTCTTTCCAGCTGTTCTTTACGCTTCTCCAGCCAATCCAGGATGTCACGGTATTGAAAATCCAGCTGAAACGGGTTGGCCGTCTCACCATTAAGCTCTGCAAATATCCGCAAAAACAAGCTAAGCTCTTTCACCAGCTGCTCCCGGCTCTTTAATCCGCGGGTCAGCAAAGCACTCAGATAGGTACCGTTATCGAGCGAGCTGTTCTCCAAATGGTAGTACCGTCCCAATTCCATCAGGAAATGCCCGATCTCACCGCTGGCGTCTTTAAATACGTACTCCGACAGATAGCTCTCCAACTCATTTTCCCGTTGCAGATTACCCTCCGTATACCAGCTTAACCCGGCTGCGTAGGCATACCCCGGATAGCTGATCGCCGGCACCTGCCAATGTCCGTTATCGCCCCAGTCGGTCACGATAAGCCCACCGGCTCCGTGTTTCCGGCCTTGAATTGCTGCGTCGGCGATATTGTTCAGCATGTTGTCGGTTCGTCCCGACAGGGAGGACCAGGAGCTCGTTCCGGGACAGACGTAATAGGAGATTCCGTTCTTTTGGAGCATGCTGCAATGCTCGGCAAAGGAAATGCTGCTGTCATAATTCCAATCGAGGATCGTCACATCGTCCGGGATCCGTCTGGCTGCTTCCGGATGGCGGGTCAATACATCTCCCCACATCATCGCTCTCTTTCCATGGCTTCGAACGATCTCAATCACGCCCTCTGCATACTCCATATACAGCGGACCCAATCCGATTGCAGCGCAGCGCTCCTTGCTTTTGCCGGACCCAAGACCAAACGGCTCATCCAAATTGATGTTCACCCAATCGGATGTGAACGCCGGCAGCAATTCGTCAAACATCCCCCGGATTAAATCTAGGGAACGCGGGTCAACCGGATTCAAAGTGGTGGGAGGGAACGTCAACCGAAACGGAGCTTCAATCGGCATTCCGTCCGGATGCTCCGCAAGCTCACGGTACGCAGGTTTGCTCAGCCAGTCTCCCATGTGACCCAGACAATTCTGGTTCGGCACGAGATCGATAAATCGACTCGCAGCGTATGCATCCAATCTCCGGAATTCTTCCGCAGTCATTGGCGTGCTTTCAGGGAACGCCGTCTTATGCTGTTCATATTCGAAACAGTATCCCTCCATATACAGCTGCAGATGATTCAGCTTTAACCTCTCCATCTGGTCAATCAGCTGGAACAGCTCGGTCAGCTTCGGAATTTTGCTCCGTCCGATATCCAGCATCAAGCCGCGCACCGGGTAATCGGGCTCATCTTCTATTCGGAAGCAACTCCATGTAAGGCCTTGGCGAGAAAGAAGCTGCTCCAAGGTAACCACCGCATAATTCAACCCGGCCGGTTGACTGTATTCGATATGGAGACCCGTTTCATCCCATTGCAGCACATAGCCTTCTTGGTGTAATCCTTCCTTTAAAGAGACCCTTATATGAACGGGCGTATCTGTGTAAGCAGCTTGCCGGGAAGAGTCTGCCAGTGCCTGTTCCAATCGACCATTCAGTCTCACCCGCTCCATATCTGCAACGGCTCGTTCCTGAATGTCATACGTAACGCTGGCTGACCAGCTTCTCTGTCCACCCAACCATTTCACCAGACGCGGCATTGGATACAGCGGCATGAGTTGCTCTTGTTTCATCGAATCAATGACACTTCCTTTCCCTCTTTCGACCACGCGAGGAGCAATTTCATATGATGGCTGTACCAATCAGCTATTCAGAAAGTCAATGAGGTCATTCAGCTGCTTTTCTGTTGTTTTGCCGCCGCTGAACGATAACAAGCCGCGCAATGGCAGGGCATCCAGGAACGCCCGGAACATTTCCGCATGGGAACTGTCTTCAATGGCGGATGCAAACGGAAGCTTGCCGATAAAATCCTCTACGAAAGCCGCGCCTTTGGCGGTCATTTTCAAGTCCGATACGGTAGAGTTGCGATGGAATACGATCTTTCGCACGGTTGTGGATTGTACTTCAACGATCTCCGTAAGGACGATGTCACGGGAGGACTTGCCGATTCGAATTTCAAATTTGCCGCTCTCGACGACCCAGTCCTTCAGCTCAACGTCATAATAGGCGAAGCTTCTGCGATCCAGCTCGAAGGTAACGGTCTTTGCTTCACCCGGCGCCAATTCCACCTTGTCAAAGCTTTTCAGCTCCTGTTCAGGCCGAATCACGCTGCTCTCCATATCATGCACATAGAGCTGAACGATCTCCTTGCCAAGTCGGGCTCCCGTATTCATCACATCAACGGTAACGGTGAGCTTCTCTCGATCTTTCAGCTGCTTTTTATCAACCGTCAGATTCGAGTATTCGAATGTGGTGTAGCTCAGCCCGTGCCCGAAAGGAAACAGGGGAGCCAGCTTTTTCGAGTCATAATAGCGGTACCCGACAAACAAACCTTCACGGTATTCGACACGGTCGCCTTCCCCCGGAAAAAACAAGTACGAGGGATTGTCGCTCAGCCTAACCGGGAACGTCTCGGCCAGCTTTCCGGACGGATTCGCGTCACCGAACAGAATGTCGGCGATTGCTCCGCCAAGCGCCTGCCCGCCCAGATACGCCTCCAGCACCGCCTTGGCTTCTCCAAGCCACGGCATTTCCACTGGTGCGCCGTTGCTGAGCACCACTGCCAGATTCGGCTGCACCTTTGCTACTGCTTCGATCAGAGCGATCTGATTCGGCGGAATCCGCAGATGCTTCCGGTCGAAGCCTTCCGATTCATAACGGTTTGGCAGCCCGGCAAAGACTACGGCAACGCTAGCCTCGGATACGAGGGCAAGCGCTTCCTGAAGCAGCTGCGGGTCAATGTCCTCTTCGTTCAGTTTATAGCCGGGCGCGTAACGGATCTTCGCATCGCCAGCCGATGCCTCTAATTCCTCTAAGATATCGTCCAGCCGGGTCGGACGAATCTTGGAGCTGCCACTGCCCTGATAGCGCGGCTCTTTAGCTAATTCGCCGATGACGGCAATGCGGCCGCTTCGGGCCAAAGGCAGCAGTCCGCCTTCATTTTTAAGCAGCACCATACTCTCTTGAGCCACCTCGCGAGCCAGACGGTGATGCTCCGCCTGATCTACGGCCGCATCAGGCTTTCGCTGATCTACGGCCTTGAAGATCACGGCAAGCAGACGCTCCACCGCAGCGTCCAGCTTGGATTCGGGCAGCTGGCCGTTTCTTACGGCTTCTACAATTTTCGCATCCCCCTCGCCGTGGCTTGACGGCATCTCCAGCTCCATTCCGGCAGCAAGTGCCTTGGCCCGCTCATTAACCGCACCCCAGTCCGAAATGACAAAGCCGTCATGGCCCCATTCGTTTTTCAAAATATCGGTCAGCAGCGTCTCATTCTCGGAAGCAAATTCTCCGTTCACTTTATTGTAGGAGCACATCACCGTCCACGGCTGTGCTTGCTTGACGGCGCCCTCAAAGCTCGCCAAATAAATTTCACGCAGTGTCCGCTCGTCGACCACCGAGTCCGACGTCATCCGCCGATGCTCCTGGTTGTTGGCCGCAAAATGCTTGAGTGAGGTCCCGACCCCTTGACTCTGCACCCCTCTGATATGGTAAGTCGCCATCTCGGATGATAAATAAGGGTCCTCAGAGAAATACTCAAAGTTTCGTCCGCACAGGGGCGAACGCTTGATATTAGCCCCTGGCCCCAGCAGTACGGCTACGTTCTCCGCCTGGCATTCTCTGCCCAGCGCTTCGCCCATCCGGTAGATCAAGTCACGGTTCCATGAGCTCGCTACGCCCGCCGCCGACGGAAAACATGTTGCAGGCACGCTGTCGAACAAGCCCAGATGGTCGGCCGAGGCCCGCTGCTTGCGAAGCCCGTGCGGTCCGTCCGTCACCATAACGGATGGAATGCCCAACCGCTCGATCCCTTTCGTATGCCAATTGTCCTTACCGGAGCAAAGACTAGCCTTCTCCTCCAAGGTCATCTGCGAAACCAGTGCCTTCAAATCCCGCTGATCGCTCAATTCAATTCCTCCCCGTTATGATTCAATTCATCCAGCAATTCAAACTCTAACTCATCCGATAGATCCCGGCTGCTGGAGCCGATGTATACCTTGAATGTGCCGGGCTCAGCCGCGTAGCCGGAAGCCGGCGACCAGAACGTCAATTGCTCGACTTTAATCGTAAACGTAACCTCCCGGCTCTCTCCCGGTTCCAGCCATACTTTCTGGAAGCCCTTCAGCTCTTTAACCGGTCTTACAATACTCCCGCAGCAGTCCTGAATGTACATCTGAACGGTTTCCTCCCCGGAAACACCGCCCGTATTCGTCACATTCACCGTGACCGTAATCGTATCGTCCGCCGTCATTTCGCGTCGGTCCAGGGTGATATCCGATATATCGAAAGTCGTATAGCTCAGCCCATATCCGAATGGATATAACGGGTCATTCGGTCCGTCCAAGTATTTGGATATGAATTTATCCTTTCCATTCGTATCAGTTACCGGTCTGCCGGTGTTAAAGCTGTTGTAGTATACCGGCACCTGCCCGATGCGGGCAGGAAAGCTCATCGTCAGCTTCCCTGACGGGTTGTAATCTCCTGTCAACACGTCTGCGATGGCGTGACCTGCCTGCGAGCCTAGGAACCAGGTTTCCAGAATGGCATCGACATGCCGGTCATACCAGTCCAGGACCAGCGGACGTCCGTTCGTCAGGACAAGAACCGTCGGTTTGCCTTCCGCGATCACGGCTTCCGCCAGCCGCTGCTGCGCCTCGGGAATGATGACATCCATGCGGGAAGCGGCTTCACCCGACATATCGCTGCTCTCACCCAGCGCCAGGACGACGATATCGGCCTCTCTCGCCTGCATGATTGCAGCCTCGATTCCGCCGTCAATCGCTTTATTCACGCCGCTGCCTTGAGCGTAGAGGAGACGCTCCGCGGGGATGCCCTTCTCCAGCAGACCTTCGTACAGGGTCACCGTTTCATGGCCGTACCGGGAGAACTGCCACGGTCCGAGCAGGTCCTTGCTATCGGCAAACGGGCCAATCAGCGCAATTTTGCCGGTATCCTTTGCCAGCGGGAGCACCCCGTTATTTTTGAGCAGAACGGCCGATTTGCGCGCCAACTCCAGACTTGCTTGCAGATGCGCTTCGTTAAAGTGGTATTCCATTTCTTTCTCAGGGCGAATATATCGATATGGGTCGTCCATTATACCGGTTTTGTACTTCACATATAAAATGCGGCGAACAGCATCATCGATTTGCCGTTCGCTCACCTGGCCTTCCTTAACGAGCGCGGGAAGATGATCGAAAGCACGCGTCACCATTTCGATGTCCATCGTGGCATGAACTGCTTTTAGCGCAGCCTCCTTCGTATCCTTCGCGTGTCCGTGAATCCGAATCTCGTCAACCGAGCCGTAATCGGAAATCAGGATTCCGTCAAAGCCCAGCTCTTCCCGCAGCAGCTCTTTCAGGACGAACATATTAGCCGCAACCGGGACGCCCTGATAAATATTAAAGGCGTTCATTACCGAGCCGGCTCCCGCTTCCAGTGCAGCCTTAAACGGCGGAAGGTACACGTTTCGCAGCGTGCCCTCCGAGATGTCCACACTGTTATAATCCCTGCCGGCTTCTGCTGCACCATAGGCAATGAAGTGCTTCAGGCAGGCGACCAGCGTCTCTTCGTTATGCAGAGACGCTCCTTGGTACCCTGCAACTTGAGCTTTGGCAATTAACGCCCCTAAAAACGGATCCTCGCCGGCTCCTTCCGATACTCTGCCCCAGCGGGCATCACGGGTAATGTCGATCATCGGGCCGTGATTGAATATCGTACCGGAAGCGCTGGCCTCCTTAGCGGCGATCGCGCACGCTTCTTGGATCGCTTCCATGTCCCAGCTGCAGGACCATGCCAGCGGAATTGGAAAAATGGTCTGCGAGCCGTGGATGACGTCCGCATGAAACAGCAGCGGAATGCCGTGCGGCGATTGCTCGACGGCTATTCTCTGCAATTCATATACTCTTGTAATGTCAAACGCTCCCAGTACCGATCCTGCCCTGCCCTCGGCAATCAGCTTCTCGGGCGGGTCGGATTCCACGGCATTCCCGAAGGAGAAATTGGAGGCCTGGCACTGGCACATTTGACCAACCTTCTCCTCCAGCGACATGTCGGCAAGCAATGCTTCCACTGCCTCTGCAATCTCTTCGTCCGTACGCTCCCGTACCCCGCTCTTTCGATGCACCGCTGCTTCCTCCAGCAAGGATTGCGCTAGATAGGGACCCCGCCCCCTTTCACCTTGAAGGGGGAAGCTCCCGAACGAGGGGATGCGAAGCTCGCCGGTGAACGAATCCCCGTCGAACGACAGCTGGACGGAAAGATCCTCATCCGGCTTCCAAAACACTTTCCCCAGTCCCCGTAGTTGGCTGCCCTGCACCGTAACGTCGGGGAATGAGAGCGGTACCGGAAGGGGCTCCATGACGGCATCGAGGGTGTAGTCTGCTTTTTTGCTGATTTTAAACTGTATTTTCATTCGCGGTTTGTCGATGATGCAATGCCAATTTCCTATCATTTCGACTTCACTCCTGTCCTTGGTCATCTTGTTTTATACGTTCTGGTTCAGCCCTTTACCGCACCGATCGTCATGCCTTTAACAAAGTATTTCTGGAAGAACGGATAGGCGACGAGGATCGGCAGGACGCCGATGACGGCCACGGCCATCCGGAATGTCTCGCTTGGCAGCTGCTCCAGTGCATTCCCTGAATTCATGCTGCTGTTGCGGGTCAAATACTGGATATCGCTCATTATCCGGTTCAGAAGATTTTGCAGGCTGAACAGCTCCGGATCCGTTACAAAGACCAATCCGTTATTCCAGTCGTTCCAGTATGCCAGCCCCTGGAACATGCCGACCGTCGCCATAATCGGCAGCGACAGCGGCAGAATGATCTTGTAATACATCCTGAACTCCCCGGCACCGTCCATGCTGGCCGATTCCAGCACCGCCGAAGGGATCGTGGTGGCAAAGAAGGTCCGCATCAGCAGCACGTTGAAGCCATTCATGAGCAGCCAGGGGATCAACAGGGCAAGCAGCGTGTTTTTCAAATCGAACAGCTGGGTATAGACCAGATAGGTCGGAACCAGTCCCCCGTTAAACAGCAGCGTAAAGAACACGATGAACGACAGCACGACGCCGCCGGGAAGATCCTTGCGGGATAGCGGATAGGCCAGCAGCGAAGTCATGACAAGGCTTGCGCTCGTGCCGATCACCGTAATCAGGATGGTAATCCCGTATGCATGAAGGATCTGTGCCGATTCTCTCCATAAATATTCATAAGCGCCAAGGCTTAACTTGGAGGGAAAGAACGAGTAGCCCTCAACCGCAATCGTGTGGTCATCCGTGATTGAAGAGATAAACAGCAGGACGAACGGAAGAATACACGCCAGGGAAAAAACAATCAGAATGATATGCGCAGCCCATTGCAGGCCGCGGGATTCGTTTTTCATATGGATCGCTCCTTAGAACAAAGCATTGTCTATATCAATTTTCCGCACGACATAATTGGACACCAGTACGAGAACGAAGCCGACCAGCGACTGATAGAACCCCGCCGCCGAGGACATCCCGATATCGCCGAGCTGCATTAACCCGCGGAATACGTAAGTATCGATGACGTTGGTGGTGGAGAATAAAGCTCCGGAATCCATCGGCACCTGGTAGAACAATCCGAAGTCGGAATAGAAGATGCGCCCGATGCCTAGCAGTGTCAAGATGGTAATCACCGGCGTAATCATCGGCAGCGTAATCTTGCGGATCTGCATCCATTTGGAGGCCCCGTCCAGCTTAGCGGCCTCGTAATATTCCGGATCGATGCCGATGATGGCGGCAAGATATACGATGCAGGAATATCCCGCTGCCTTCCAGATATGGACGAAGGTCAGAATAAACGGCCAATATTTCGGCTCGGCATACCATGAAATCGGGTCAAGCCCAAGCGCCGGCAGCAGCGTCTTGTTCACCATTCCGGTGTTCACGCTGAACATGGCGTACACCAGGTAGCTGACAATAATGATGGAGATGAGAAACGGCAAGATGATGACGCTTTGATAAAAGCGGGATGCCACCTTATTTCGGATCTCGTTCAGCAAAATCGCGATGCCGACCGAAACGATCAAACCGAGCACGATAAACGCAGCATTATATAGAATCGTGTTTCTCGTGATGATGAACGCATCATCGGTCTTGAACAGGTACTCAAAGTTTTTGAAGCCGATCCAGTCACTGTCCCATATCCCTTTGCTGTAGTTCACGTCCTTGAAAGCAATGCTTAGACCGAACAGCGGCAAATAATTGTTAATGAGCAGGTAGATAAGCCCCGGCAACATCATGATGTATAGCGGAATGTACTTCCGTAGGGATCTGCGTCCCTTACGGCGTGTTGTACTTGTCACCGCACTTCCCCCCTTCTGCGGCTTTATAGCCGTATCTATACCTTCATTTTAAAGAGCGGACAGCCGGGTCACTACCGCTTAAACGACTTCACATTTGTGCTTTCCCGACTTCAGCGTCAGTTGAGTTGAACCAAGGACAGAAAACGGCGCTGGATCATCCCTGTTCCCTTGGATGCGCTATGCCAGCAAGAAAAAAGCAGGCTGCCAAGGATATAGCCTTGCGCAGCCTGCCGTTCATGCTTTACTTGATCAATGAGCTTAATAACATGTCCCCTTCACTATATAAAATAGAAACGGTCACGGGGTAACCCGTGACCGAACACATGATGTTTTACTTTACGCCGTTGGTTTTAGCCCACTCATCCAATTGCTTCTGCTTCTCCGCAATAATCTTATCGATTCCGGCCGATTTCAATTTGGAAATGAACTCCGGCAAAATCTCCTCCGGGTCTACACTGCCTGTCTCCAGCGGCATTTTATATTGCGTAATGACGTTGCTTACGGCTGCATACTCGGTCTTCACCGGAGAAGCATCAAACAGGAAGCCCATCGCTTTCGAGCGCTTGGAGCTCTTGTTGAATTCATCCATCTTGGACCAAATTTCCGGATCGTCGCCATTCATGACATAAGACAGGAACTGATTCCCGAACAGCCAGCCAAGCGGCATTTTATAACCCACCGAGTTGTAATCAACACCCTCCGGATAATCGATCACATTGTCAAAGCCGTCCACCTTTACATAATGGGTCCCTTCGATTCCCCAGTCATACAGGTTCACGATATCCTTGTCGGTGTACATCAGATTCAAAAATTCCATCGCTTTCTCAGGGTTTTCGGAATTGACCGGAATGCCCCACATCGCGCCCGTTACGGTGCTCGTCGTAGCTACAGGAGGTACGAGCTCTGCAGTGACCAGTTCGAGCCCGGACAGCTTCTTCTCGCTTTCCGCGAAGCCGGGTTTTTGCATAGCCATATAGGCAAAGGCTTTGCCAGCCTTGATCATGTCAAACCGCGTTGCCTGCGTAGTGGCCATATCCTGTGGAATCAGCCCGTCCTGATACCAACCGCGAATCTTCTTGACAAAGTCGGCATATTCCTTCGTTTCGTAATAATTGACAATCTTAAGGCCGTTATCATAATTTGGAAGAACACCGATCGTGTCATTCAGACTATCGTAGTTGACATAATTCTCTCGGAACGATTGCCCCGCAGCACCGGTAACCAGCGGTGTCATGGTAGGACCTTCTCCTTCCTTGACCTTCCGCAGCACGGCTTCCACGTCATCGAGCGTCTTGATCGAGGCAACATCGATTTTGTATTTATCAACCAGCTCCTTGCTCATCGTCAGCCCATAGCTGGCCGCCAAATCCCGCACCGTCGGCGTTCCGTATATCTCGCCGCCGATGCGCGTGGCTTGCAAATAATCTTTACCCAAGGCGTCGGCGATCCCCTGGCCATGCTGCTCAAGCAATTGATCCAGAGGCTTCAGCTGACCTTTCGCCACGATATTGCTGAAGTTGTAGCCGGATAAGTATAGCAGATCCATTTTCTCATCGCTTGCAAACATCAGATTGGTCTGCTGCTCCCAGTCTCCAACCGAGATATGCTCAAATTTGACCTTGGCCTGGATCTTCTCGGCCGTGATCTTGTTAATGGCCTCCTCGACCTGCTGCATGTCCTTCGGGATGGAGCCTGCCACCGGCAGCACGACCGTCAGCTCCGTGAGGTCCTTTTGTTCACCTGCCGCCTCGCTGCCTTGCTCGGCTGCTTTACCGCCTCCGCAGGCTGACATGACAAGAACGGCGCTCAAGAGCATCGAGGTTAGTCCGACAATTGATTTTTTCATTTGTTCCCCCGCCTTTTGTGAATGTTGTGTTTCTAGCTCTATTGTAAGAGGGGTTGCTTTCTTGCACTGCTCCTATCACGACTTTTCACTGTCACTTTGCCGACTTTCATCCGGAGCCTGAGGTCCCGGCATGCTCCTGGCGGTATTCCAGCGGACTTTTGTCCATGTATTTTTTGAATATGCGGGAAAAGTGCGAGAAGTTGGCATAGCCGATCCGGGTCGCAATCGAACTGACGGACAGCTCGGTATTGGCCAGCAGCCCGGCTGCCATACTCAATCGCTGCTGCAGCAAATAGTCCGAGATAGACATGCCGGTCCCTTTCTTGAAGATTCGGGTCAAATAATCCGGGTTCAAAAACACATGGCTTGCAATATCCTCCCGGGACAAATCCTCGGACAGATGCTCGCGGATATAAGCTTTGACTTCCTCTACAACATTTGGCGAATGCTCCACTGAAGATGCAAAATCCATCGCCCTTTCAACGATATGGCGGATCCAAGCCAGCGCATTCGTAGCCGAGCGCGCCGATCTTGCATAAAGCTCCAAGGAACGGCTGTCCCTGAGAAGCTGATGCGCCTGGATGCCCTTCAGCTGGAGAACATAGTAGATCATTTGTTGAAAATCCTGTATGAACTGATTCAGCAAATCCGACGTAAGCAGGCTGGCTTCGACCTGAGCTCGGATATAGGCTTCCGCCTCCTTCAGCACCAGCCCGCTCGCCCCTTCTTTTAACAGCACCGCCCACATGCTCATATCGGGCAGATTCGACTGATGGCCGGTTAGCGGCTTCTCGTCCTTCAACATAAAGACATGATGATCGTAAGCCACATTGCTTTCGTTCATCCGATCCAATTGAATATACATCGAGGCAACCTCATGGCCGTGTGCCGGCTCCCCGATATAACAGGAAACCCCCGCATAAAAGTATTTCCTGCAAGCTTCGATGTACGTTTCACACCTGTCCTTGCTTGTATCATCATCCGCCGATGCCGGATCCCGGTTGATCAAGGCGAGCCAGCGTCCTTTGTCCAGCGGCACCAGCATGCCATGCTCGGACCGCTCCTGGATGAGCTCCTCGGCGGATTTGCGTATCGCGTATTCGATGATTTTCTCATCGCGCCGCGTGATTTCCTTATACCATCTCCGAACCTGAATCAGGATGGGAGTAAAAATCATATCCTCCGAATACGGAATATTGCGACTTTCGGCCTCCTTCTTAATGACCGCGGGGTCGCTTGGAATCGACTGATTCAGAATATCCAGCCAAAAACGCTCGACCAGCAGAGGCTGATGCTGCATCCAGTACTTGCCGTATTGACTGAATTCGGACTGCTCGCGCTCCTGCTCGAGCTTCCCGATCGCTTTCCGCATGACGGATTCAAGATCCGCAAACGGGACAGGCTTTAGTAAGTAATCAAAGCTTCCCAGTTGAATCGCCTGCTTAGCATACTGGAAATCGGCATGGCAGGTAAGGAAAATCGCAACGATTTCCGGATTGTACTCTCGTACCCACTCGAGCAGCTCCAAACCGGACCCTTGCGGCATTTCAATATCGCATAACAGAAGATCCACATGCTCCCGCCGGATGATTTCCATAGCCTGCCCGGCGCTGTGCGCAGTGAAAATCGCAGAAATGCCCAGCTTTGCCCATTCGACGCCTTGCTTGAGCACCTCCACGGCAATGACTTCATCATCCACGATCAGTAAATGACGCATCGTCGCTCAACTCCTTCCCATCCTGCACAGGGCTTACCGGAATGACGAGCTCGACGACCGCCCCGTGCGGATCGTCGTTATAGCAGTCCATCCTTGCCCGATTCCCGTATTGCAGGCGCAGCCGTTCCCGTACATTCCACAAGCCAATATGCTCTCTCCCGGCCTCTGCCGCTTGTCCGCTGCGGACCGCCTCCAGCACTTCATCTGTAAAGCCTTCTCCGGTATCCCGAACGGTCAGACATATGACCGGCTCTTCCGCCAAATCGTCAAGGAACGCTTCAATGACCAGCGTTGTCCGCACGTCGGCCCTTACGGCATGCTTGATCGTGTTCTCTACAATCGTCTGCAGCATCAGCGGAGGAACCGGGGTCTCGAGCAGATACTCCGGAACATGAATCTCGCTTTCGAATTGATAAGGGAGCCGCAGCTGTTGAATCCGCAAATAATTTCTCGTATGCTGCAGCTCATCCTTGAATAGAACCAGCGACTGGTTATTGCTCTGGAACATATATCTGAAGTATTGAACCAGACAGAGCGTCATCTCCTGGATCAATTCGTACCGCTTCACCTGTGCCAAGTGGTACAAAATATTCAAGGAATTCATGAAAAAATGCGGGTTGATCTGGAGCTGAAGCTGCTTCAGCTCTGCCCGCTGCTTGCTCAATTGCTCTTCATAGACGTCGATCTTCAGCTTTTCAATTTGCGACACCATCTGATCGAAGGTGCGGTATACCAGCTGAAACTCCTCGGGGGCGGACGGCATCTTCTCGATTCGCAAATTGAAGTTCCCTTCCCCGATTCTTCGCATTAACTGAACGATCTTCTGCAGCGGCCGAAGCAGCACTTTCCGCAGGAACCACAAGCTGACCGGCAGCAATAAAATAGCGAATGCCGAGAGGAAGGCAGCCGTTTTTTTCAGATATGGCAGATTTTCGAGGGTCAGCTTGTCCGGAATGACGGCGACCATGCTAAGCTCCGCTTTCTTTGATGTCTCTCCTACGATCAGATAGTCTTTATCCTTGCCTGACATGTAATAGCTGTTGAAACCATGAGTGAAATCCAACGCTTCATCTTGCAGGGGCTTCGTGCTGTAGAGCGGCTTCCCTTGGTCGTCGACGAACAGCATAGCTCCCGTTTCACCCGTGTTCAGAACCGACAACGGCGACATCAAGGTTTTAAGGGATACCCAGGACCCGATACTGATATGGTCATCCCTTAGTACCTTGATCGCATAATAGGTCCCTTCGATCACTTGCAGCTGCCAGTTCGCCTCCATTCCGTAGAAACGGTCCTGGTTTGTGCTGCTTTCCTGCAGGTATTCTCGCATTTTCAACAATCCGTTATAATTCATGGGCCCTTTGTATGCTTCCACAAAATCATGCCGCGGCAAAGAATATACGAAAAGCCCGTCGATGTAAGGATATACCGAAAGGTCGGAGGACAGCTTCCGGGAAACATCGCTTTTGGCCATCATATACGTATTGTCCGGCACGGCATCTTTCATCGTCAGCACACTGACCTCCGACCTGGACAGATTCACCAGATGCCGCTCGATCTCCGATAGCTGGTTATCGATCTGCCGCATTTGGATGGAGATCATATTTTTATTGGAAACCGCCACCTGGTTATGAATGACGTTCACACTGTAATAGCTCATATAAATCAGTAAAGCGATTAAAGGGATTGCCACGCCCAAAAGGCCAAGCACCAGCTTGACGCGAATCGAATTCCAAGGAATTGCCTTGATATGGCTAAACATGATGAGACTCCTCTCCTTGGTATTGAGCTATCCCCATCTTACTCTTCTCCCGATAAGAGTTGAAGCACCAGTCTTTGTCAGCATGGATCACCGCTCTAACAAATGCTCTTCTAAAAACGTTAACGTCATCTCAAAGCATTCCATGGCCTCTTTGGTGTTAAGCTGAAATTGATACTCGTGCTGCACCTCGCCATAGGACAACGGGTAAAACAATGATGTTACGGGCACGCTGGCCTCTTGAAGCCGCGCCTCCAATTCCTTGCCGTGATGCTCAAAAGAGCCCGTGTTGCCGTCCGTAATAAAGGTTGGCGGAAAATCGCCGGTCACATGGTTTGTTGTTGAAGCCTCTTCCGCTTCGGCGCCATCCTTCCAATCCCGCGTTCCAATATAGGCCCACCCCAGCTGATTCAGAAAGAACTTCTCGAATCTGCCGGTTACGCTCGCCAGCTGTTTGACGTTATACGGACCGCAATACAGGAGGGCGGCTTGCAGGGAATCCATCGGAACCGCTTGTTCAATTCCCATCCGCTGCGCCAAGTCGGCATTGGTCTGAATGGCGATGAATTGGGAGGCAATTTGGGCACCGGCGGAGTCTCCGCCGACAATGAGACGGTCCAAATCCAAGGACGGGTAATCCGCAAGCTCCTTCAGGTGCAGATAAACCTCCGTCATTTGAAGGACCGGTGCCGGGTATCGTGCCTCAGGAGCCACCTCATAGTTCATGCTGACGACCGCATAGCCTTCGCTGGCCATCATCGTACACCAATGGGCGGTACCCGATTTATCTCCTGACACAAATGCGCCCCCGTGCACCCATAGAATCGTGGGCAGTTTGCCGGCACGGTCTTTGGGAAGGTATATGTCCATATTGTTGGATTTAAATGCTGAAGGGTATGGGAGGTCTTGATGAACCTCTACCACTTGCTGAAGCTCCGCCCAATTCAAAGGTGCTGCGGGCGATGCTTCGGGCTGGCTGCGCAGCCAATAGATGAAGGGAACGGGCGTTAGATTGACAAGCAGAAGCCCTCCTATGATAACAAAAACGATGATGGACAGCATCCATTTTATAATCTTCCATATCAATATGCTTCTCTCCTTAATGCTTCTTTGGTGACGACATTCTACCCCCATTTCCTCCGTGCGATCTACCGTTTATCCGACTTCTTCGTTGACTTTTGCCGACTTTCCAAGGACTTGTAAGGGCATAACCGGCATCCGGCAAGCATGATTTCAGAACTTGACAGTTACAGATCGTACCTATGCCTCACCAAACAAAGAAGCCGCCAATCGGCGGTTTCTTTAGCTCTCCTTGTATCCGGATAAAGTATTTATGATTGCCACATTCTCTATTAAAAGTGGTCTTTTCCCGAAAGGCTCAGATCTCATTAATAACGGAACCGATGAGCGCCAGTATGAAAACGACGACCACCGCTACCGATAAAACCGCAATTCGGATACCAATACGGGCCAGCCAATACTTTTTCGCAATCCGCTCGTTGATAGACTCCATATAATAAGCCCCGGCCGCAAGAAGAAAGAACAGCCCATTAAAAATGTAATCTCCAGCGGATTTCGGCTCGGGGGTGTATGCTTGGAATCCGATTGTGTTTCTCATACCTTCATCTCTAGGAAAAACCGCCATGATAGCAGCCATGATGATGTGTAATACCAAAAAACAGATGATAATCGTTCCGACCATCAATATGCCTCCTATTAAGTATGAACCGATTCGATTTTCTAGCAGGGAAGTTCCTTTTAAATATAGATGAAGAGCAGCTGCCAGGGCAACTGCTCTTGGATAGAAGCTTTACTAATAAGGACACTTTATTGATGGTTCTGCCGAGCACCCGGCTCATGTAGGGGCATTTCCCCGATCAATCCGTCGCTCTGGCGAATCCACGTCTCAAGCTGCCGCTCGCCCGCTATGATTCGAATGATTCGTGCGCCCGTCGGGAATTTATCCATCCGTACACCGTCTACATAACTGACATAACGCGTAGACCTGCCGTAACAAAGGCGGATGCCGTGCAGCATTCCGGAATAATCGTTCGAGTGGTCATGGCCGACAAAAGTGCCCATCACATCCCCCATTTCCACCATCGCCGCGAACAAGCCTGAATTCACTTTAGGTGAGCTGATCCACTCGCTGCAATGGCCCTCGCACACAGAGGTCTCCCACACCTTCTTGTATTCCGGCAGCGGAATATGGAAAAATGCCAGTGCCGGCAAAGGCGTCCCGCCGTTCTGTTCGGCCAATCGCCGGGATTGGGAGACGTACCATTCGATTTGATCACGGCGGATCCAGTCGTATCCACCCACTGCCTCTGTCGCGGAGTAATCGCCGCTGTCAAGGAAAAACAACGCAGCAGCCGGCTTCCCCGCTTGATCGTCAACCGTCAGCACATAATTTCCCGCTCCGCTCAACCCCGGAGGATCCGGTTTGGCGACGCAATATGCATGACGTAGCTGCTCCTCATGCATCCTCTTTCGGGGAACATTTCCCTCCGAATCATGATTGCCAAACACCGCCGCCCACGGCACGCGGTTTTCTTCAGCAGCAGCAACCGCGCTGCGGAATGATTGGAGCGGATCCTTGCTCCTTGCGCTTGCAATCAAATCTCCCGCGAATACAACAAGATCCGGCTGCTCAAGAGCGATGATCCTGTCCATCGCCGCCCTCGTCATTGAGTCGAGCAGCGGCGTCTCCGGATCCAGATCCTCCGCATCTATAAACTCAACATCGGAAAACTGTACGATAACAAACGTGCCGTCCTCACGAAATGTCAGCTTCTTCTCCAAGGACTCTCCTCCCTTTCCTCGTACCATCCTGCCAGTACCATAATCCGATCCCAATAAATACAGCTGCGCATGCCAGATACATGGAAGTCATGCCATACTGCAATCCGACCACCCAGTATATCAGCGTCGGGCCGATTGCAGCTCCTAAATCGGTAGATACGGAATAAGCGGTCATGACGGTAATGACCGATGTTTTCTTCGCTGCGTCGGATGCCATAGCGTCCATCACGGTGCCAAGTGCTGTGCTGGTAATCATAACGAAAATAACGATACCGATCCATATGCCTATCGGCAGCTGCCACGGCAGCAAAGCATAACCTGCCGCAGCGCCCGCCAGCGATACCATAAACAGAGGAAGCCTTCCTCTCGGCCCATCGGTATGATGTCCGAACCAGCTGGCCAGGAACGGCTCCCATGCACAGCGTAGTGCCGTCAATACGCCGCCTAAAGCGGTGCTTCCGATCATCCACCCGAACCAAGGGATCCCGCCGGGATGGCTTGTGTCGATGAGATACGTAAGCGTCGCGCCGAACACGGCGTGCAGCAGCGATATTATTAATCCGCTAATCACGATTTTTTTGACTTGCAGCGACCAGACCGAGTCCCCCGCACCGCGAGGTGAATCCATCCGATGCGTCCCCGAAGCTTTTCCCTCGCTTATGGATACGGCGATGAGCGGAAGCCCGATCAAAGCCATGATCCCGAATAGTATGGAGACGGATTGCAATCCGATCATGGGCACAAGCACCCCTCCGAACAGTACGCCGACCAAGCTGCCAAGTCGCCACAATCCGTTATACGTACCCATCAAGCGCCCCCGATTCGAATCGTCGGAATAGCGGATGACGGTCAAATATCCGCCCATTCGCAGCAAGGACCATGCAATCCCCCACACGGCACGAAGGGCGATCCATAGCACGAACCCTTCGAACATGCCGTATCCCGCTGTCGTAAGCGCCGCCAGCCCGACGGACATAAACAGACCGGTACGCAGCGACATGCGGTGATACAGCCACCCGATCAGGGGGTTAAGGGGGAGCCTGACGAGACGATTGACAGATAGCAGTACGCCGACCTGCCAAAGCGCGTCCAGTCCCGCTTCCTTCCAATATACCGGCAAAACGATATACAGCATCGAATCACCGAAGAGAGTCAGTGCGGTAACGATACCGACAATCACAATCTGTCGCCGTTCTTTGGCGCCGTCCCCGCCCGTCATAAATCGACGATCAAGCCATCATAGGCAACCTTGATGCCGGAAGGCTCAAAGGCACGCTCAAACTCATCATGCATAAAGCCGAAGGCGAACCTGTCTCCGGCATCCGGACCAATCGCAGATATGCTTTGGCTAACCGCCGCATCGTTGCCGTAAATATGTAAGGGTTGATCGATGCCATGGGCAAACCCGTCTACTCGGTTGTACAGATCCGATGGCTGGAAATGATCGTAATGCGTACGCGTGAGTAACAGATGCTCTACCGCCCCCAAATCGATCCCGTCACGCAGCGCCTGCATGTGGGAATCTGCGGAGTAGTCGACCTTGATCATGCCATCAATCAATACAGAGCTTCTCGTTCGAATGTTTTTTCCTCCAAGCGATCTTGCGTTGCGACAGGCGTCACAGCGGCAATACGGATTAGGGAATCCTTCCGCAGCAGCCGTTCCAAGAAAATGAACCTTCATTTGTACGCTCTCCTTCCTTTGAAAAGCAATCGAGTTTAATGGCATTGATCAATACAAATAATACCACATAAATACAATCAATCACACATGAAAAAACGATCCCGGGTTTGCCAAAAACCAGGAATCGTTTGCCGCTTCTACCTATTTATATACGATATCGATGCCACTCTTGCTGAATTGATCAACCAGCTTCTTATCGATGTTCGAATCCGTTACAAACCGTTCGACTTCGCTTGCCCCGCATACTTTGATCAACGAGTTTTGTCCGAACTTGCTGCTGTCTGCGAGGGCAATGGTTCGCTTGGCGTTGGCGTGCATGATTTTTTTCACCTGAACCTCGCCGATGGCGTTATCCGTAATCCCCGCTTCTAACGTAACCCCGCTCATGCTCATAAAAAATAAATCCGCGTGAAAGCGGGATGTAAATTCCTCCGTCAGATCGCCGATGATGCTCAGCTCTTCATGACGAATGACGCCCCCGGTCATGATTACCGTATATCCTGGCATCGTGACGAGCTCATTCACAATCGGAAGCGAGTTGGTAATAATCGTTAGTCGGTCGAATTTCGTCTTCAGCACCTTAGCAATCTCCGTGTTTGTCGTACTTGGGTCCAGCGCGACGGACATTCCTTCGGTCACATAACGAACCGCGATTTGAGCCAGCTCCTTCTTCTCTTCCATAAAGATCGATTCACGGATCGGAAGCGGAATTTCGTGGCTGTAATCCGGATCTCTCGGAATCGCCCCGCCGTGCACCCGGCGCAGATAGCCTTCGCTTTCCAGGTATTCAAGGTCCCGTCTAATCGTCTCGAACGAAACCCCGAAATGCTCCATGAGCTCTGACGCCCGAATCGATTTGTCCTGATTCAATTTCTGAATGATGATTTGATGCCGCTGTTCAGCAAACAACTGCTCCACTCCTTACTTGCCATTACTTCTTAACTAGAAGTTTACCATAAATGGGATCTATCCACCCGGGCCGGCTGTTTCTGCAGCTTATCTAACAAGAGCGATCTATTCTTGCTTGTTCTTGAACACAGTGACCATAAAATAAAGACAAGCAAGATGTAACACCAAGCCCATCAAGAAGTAAACAAATACGGGCAAAGGCTCGTTATGCATGGTCAGATCAAGGACCTTTGCCGGCCAATAGCTAGGAAACAAAGCCCCAAGCGCCTGCCAAGCTCCTGGAACGAAATGAACCACCACAGGACCTATAATGAACAATCCTCCTATTTTGGATAAGGCCAGCCCCTCCACTTTATTTGATGAGAATGCGGCGAGAAAGAGTGAAAACATCGGCGATTCCAATGCCAGCAGCAGCAAAGCATACAGCGTCTCCCATCGAAACTCCGTCATTGTGGACCATTGCAAATAGATAGCGGACAACACGATGCACAGCAGGGTTGGAAGCGCCAATCTATACAGTAAATACCCCTTGTGCATCAATGGCGTAACCGCGTAATAGGCTATCATGTTCTCATCCCGTTCGTCGAGCATAAGCAGCCCCGTAAGCATCCCTGTCAACATCGGGATCGTCACCGCCAACAAAGATGCAACAAAGCCACGATATTGCTCAAGATTAAACGAATAATTCATGTCAAGCCAATGAACGGCTATAGGAAAACCGAACCTGGACAGGAAGATAAGCACCAGCGGACCGATCATATCCGCCATGAGCACAGGGTCTTTCAATGCGTGCTGAAGATCCTTCGTCATCAGGGCTTTATATTTTGCCACTGCCATCCCCTCCTTCACCGATCTGCATCAGCACATTTCGTGAATATGAGCGTTGTGCCCAGATATATGCTGCGGCATTCCAGATCAATAGGATGAATACGTAAAGAAGGGGATTTACGGACAGGCCGCCAGAAGGAGAACCGAGTAATCGGAGTGTTCCTTCGGTCGGAAGCAGGAGAAACAGATCCGTATGCCATAAATGAAAGTAGCCCAGCAATGGAAGGACAAATGGCAAAGCGTAGACTTGCACCATCAGAATAAAACCATTGATGGTACGATGTCGTGCCGCCACGCCTATCGATAGCAAGGTCATAAAGGTTGACGTCAGGACGATACCTACAGAAAAAGCAAGCGGTGACTGCGGAAGGCTGCCGCTCGCCGCATGAATGGCCCATCCTGCCGCAAGGGACAAGACGGACAGCGATCCGGCCTTCGCCAGCAAATAATCCCGAATATGAACCGGCGTGACGAACAGCGGATCGTGGACGCCTTGGTCCCTCTCCAACAAAACCATCCCGCCTGCCATGATAAGTCCTAAAGCTGCAGGATCACTGAAGGTCAGCGCTATTGCCGTCGTCTCCTTATATGTCTCTGGAATGAACCGAAGCAGAATCCAATAGCAGACACAAACGAATACATAAACGAAATAGAATCCATGACGCCATTGGAATCGCAGGTCGAATATCAACAGGGATAAGCCTTTCATATCAGCTGCCTCCCCGTCACCTCGATAAAAATTTGTTCAAGGGATGCCTCCTGCGAATGAATCGTTTCGAGCATATCATTCTTAATGATCTTAAGAAATTGATCATTCCCGCCGATTCCGTCAAGAGGAAATAAGGCTTCCTTTAACTGGCCGTTCTTGCGATATTCGACGCGAAGCTCCTTCCTTCCCTTGCGCAGCTTCAATTCTCTTGGCGAATCGATCAGTTTGATTTCACCGTCGACAATAAAGGCTACCCGATCGCAAAGCTCCTCTGCCGCTTGCATATTATGCGTTGTGATCAGGACGGTCTTCCCCGCCGCCTTTTTCGCCAGTATCAATTCCTTCATCCGTTTCGCGTTCACCGGGTCCAAGCCGGAGGTGGGCTCATCCAGAAAAAGGATATCCGGATCGTGCAGCAGCGCCCGGCAGAAGTTCAGCCTCATCTTCATCCCTTTGGACAGCTGGGACACCTTCATGTTTGCGGCATCTGCAAGATTGACTTGCTCCAGCAGACGCATAGGATCCTCGGTTTTTCCCTTGTAGAGGGAGCGAAAGAGCTTTAAATTCTCAAGAACCGTAAATTTGCTGTAGAAGTTCGGGAATTCAAAGGCAACCCCGATTCGTTCGTAATAGTCGGGACCGATATCCCTGATCTCGCTGCCCATTACTTTTACACTTCCCTGGTAGCCCTTCAGCACGCCGATCAGCAGCTTTTGAGTCGTACTTTTACCCGCGCCGGAAGGACCGAGGAATCCGAAGATTTCTCCGGCAGGGATCACAAAATCCAGTCCGCACAGTGTTTGCTCGCTCCGGTTCGGATAGGTAAAATGAAGACCTTTTACTTCGATCATACCGGCTCGTCTCCTTCAGCAGGCCTTGACACCGCAAGCATACCAGCCGATAACAATTCGACCAGCAGCTCGATCGATGCCGCATATTGGGCCTCTCCGATGTCATTCTTGTGAAGTGACAGCAAGGCCAAGGATCGAATCATCCCCACAATCGATTCGGAAGGGATACCGGATAAAATGCCCGCTCTTTGCCAGGCCGTAATGATCGGCAAGAGCGCTTCTTGATCCTCCCTAAAGTTGCGTTCTAGCTGCGCCTTGGGCAACTTCCTGAATAACATTTCCAACTCGCCACGATCCATCATTTTCCGGAGGAGCGGGCTTTCATCCATCATTCTTATTGAATAGGAAAGGAATCGCCGGATGCCTTCCTTGCTGTTAACCTTCTCCGGAGGGAATAAATCCAGCACAGCATTGCGGATACGCTGTTCCTCTTCCAGCAGCAGTTCATAATACAATTCCTCTTTCGAGGCGAAAAACATGTAAAACGAACCTTGGGCAATACCGGCAGCCTTCGTCAAATCCTCCACGCTCGTTTTGCGAAGACCTGCCGTTTCAAATTGGTGCCGCCCCTCCGAAAGCAATTTCTGACGGATCCATTCGCGTTCCTGCTCGGAAAACTTTTTTGGCATGTAGCTGTTCACATCCTTCATGAATCTAATTATGATTTTATGAATGATTTTATTTTATATTCACAAAAATACAGCTGCATGCTCCGAATGTCAATAGTTCGTTTTAGGACTGCGTTTGCCATCATATTGCAATCATCAAGGGTTAGAGGGCCGCTCGACGAACAAGCCGCCTAATGTAGGGCTGCCTGTTATCAGTGTATAGTAGAACTCCAACAGCTTTATCCCAAAAGGAGTAAGTGCGTTATAGTTGCAAAATCGATTAATACAGGTCGCCCATCAACGTATTTTATATGAGTAATAGAACACTCAGGGACCAGTCGACTCTGCGCTTGAACAAAGTCCGGGTGATACGCATTCAACTCATCTTGGGAAAATTCGTTTACCATAAAGTCCGTAATTAATCCGCCATGGGTCACGATCACGATCTTCTCATTTGGGTGTTGTGCCGAAAGCTCCACTAAGCATGAAGACAACCGTTCGCCTGCCTTGCGAGCTGAATCTCCGACCGGGGGGACAAAATCTCTTTCCCGGGTGCAGCGATTCCACATCCCGATAAACTCTTGAAATGTTTGTCCGGGTAGATCTCCCCAGTTTGCCCGCTCCCTTAACCGAATCTCTACCATGAAAGGTTTATTGACAGCTTCAGCAATGATTTTAGCGGTCTGCTTGGCTCGATTAAGGGGACTGCAGCAGATTCTGCTTATGGGCACATTACGAAAATAGGCTGCTGTCATCCGAGCCTGCTGTATCCCTAAGGGGGAAATGGACACATCTCCAATTCCTTTCTGCTTTACGGCATGTCTAACCAGGTAAAAGCCCGTGCTCATTCCAACACTCCTCCCAATGCATATGTTTTGATGGTTATTAAATTTAACGTTCATCTAATTAGATTGTAGCATGGGGTTGATACATTGGGAAGTCCGATTAGTGAATAAGAAAACCGCAAATCTACTCGTGAACCATTGGGCGATTTATGGCCGCACAAGATTGGTTCATGAAAAGGATAGGCCATTGATGCCTGAAGTACTGAAAACAAGCGGTATCCACGCTATCGGCCGTTCAGGCGACGGCATCTTTTTTACGACGATGGCCTTTCGCGAATCTCCGCATGCAGCTTTCTCCCGAATGGGAGTCGCGCAGCCGCCTCCCTTGGTTGATGATTATACCATGTGGGCTGTTCTCATGCCCAAAGAACGGTTCCAACAATATCAAACAACCTCTGACCCCGACTTGCTGTTTCGGGTGGCCCAAAACATTTCGCGAAACTTTCACCCGGTGATCCAGCGTCTGATCCAGCATGCGGACGTAGATTATACGATGAGAGTCACATTCAAGGCTGGAAGAAAACCCTCCGTTTGGCCGAACGCACGCGTTATTTTTATGGGTGATGCGGTCCATGCCATGCCTCTTACCGGAGCGCATGGGGGCAACACGGCCTTGCGTGATGCACGTCTCCTCGCCGACAAGCTTGAGACTGCGATGAAGCAGGAAGAGGATTTTGAAACAGCGATAGCCGATTATTATCATGAAATGAGTAAATATGCGTTCCGCGAGGTTGAAGCATCAAAGACCATGATGAAACGATTCCGATGAAAAATCCGGTCATGCGATGGACGATGTTAAGTGCGATCCCTTGGATTCGATCCTTGACGAACCCGTCACTTACGATTGATTAACCAATCCATGTCAATAGACGATTAAGCAACGATTAATAATGAAAATGCCGATCTTGAAAGACCGGCATTTTGTCTATTCTTTTGTCATTTCTTTGTGAATCATTTGGCGGTATATCGCTGTCGAAATTCATCAAGACGAATAACCGATCCCTCGATTCGGGATTGCTCGGCCGCAAAGGCCATCAGGTGGCTCTGCACCGATCGGTCCGCCGAGGTGAGTCCTTGCGTATGACCCCCGTCGCGGACCAGCTTCAGAAAATCCTTAATCAGCCGCATGTCCCCGCCCCCATGACCGACATGACCGCCCATATCCTCAAAGGAAATCCTTTCGACCTTCCCGCTGCCAAAATGAATGATCTCGATTTCGTTTTTTTCCATGGCTCCCCGGATCTCACCGCGCGTTCCCATCAGCTTGATCGTCCGGCTCACGTCCCTTGTAAAGGCACTCATCGTAAATGCTGCCGTGACGCTGTTCGAAAACTCTAAATTCACCACCTGGTGATCAACCACGTCGTTATCGCAATGGTAAACGCATCGGCCGTACGGCCCTTCCTGCAGCGCCTTATACCGCGCACTGTAGCTCATGTCGTCGCTGATGGCGGAGGTCGGCCAGTTCGTATCCGCCGTTAGATATAAATTCGGCGCATAGTACAGGCATTCATCCGCTGCCGGGCACCCGTCGAGACAACGCAGCGGTGCTCCTTCCGGCGCTTCGGCAGCCGTAAAATGAGTGAGTGAACCGAAGGAGGATACCCGAACGCAGTCCGCATCCGCCAGCCAAAGCAAAATGTCCAGGTCATGGCAGGATTTTGCCAGAATCATAGGGCTGGATTCGTCCTTGCGGCGCCAATTTCCTCTTACAAAGCTGTGTGCCTGATGCCAGTACCCCACATTTTCATTATGCTGGATGGACATCAGGCGGCCGATCACGCCCTTTTCCAGCAGCTCTTTCAGCGTCCGGAAGAACGGCGAATACCGGAGCACGTGGCAGATTGAAAACACCTTGCCCGCCTTCGAAGCCATCTCCCCCATCCGTATGCATTCTTCCGGATCCGGCGACATCGGCTTCTCGAGCAGCACATGATAGCCCGCCTGAAGCGCGCGCATCGTCGGCTCGAAATGCTGCTTATCCTGGGTGCAGATCAGGACGGCGTCAGCCATCTTGGGCGCGGCAAAAAATGCGTCCCAATCCTCGAAGCAATGGGCATCATCGATCCAATGCCTATGCTTAAAGCTCTCTCTTCGCTCCCGAACCGGCTCCGCCACGGCGGCGACTTCGAGCTCCATGGGGTGCTGCAATGCATACTCCAGATAATTGATTCCGCGAAGCCCGGCTCCGATTAATGCAACCGACACTTTTTTCATATAATAGCTCTCCCCTTCCCGCTTGCTCGTTCCTTTATTCCTTCACGCTGCCGACGGTTATTCCTTTAACAAAATATTTCTGCAGGAATGGATAGACGAGCATAATCGGAAGCGCACCCATAAAGATTTGGGCCGTTCGGAGCGTTTTCTCGCTTAAATTCTCCATCGCCTTGAGCTGTTCGATCGAGATGGACGTCATTTGCGAGTTTATGGACATGATCAATGTCGACAGGTACGTCTGGAGCGGGTATTTCTCCGGCGAGTTGAGATACAGGATGCCGTCGAACCACGAATTCCAGTGACCCACGATGGTGAACAAGCCGATGGTCGCGATGGACGGAAGGGATACAGGCAGATAAATGCTCCATAACACCCTCCAGTGTCCGGCCCCGTCAATTGTAGCCGCTTCATCCAGCTCTTTGGGGATCGTCCGGAAGAAGTTCAGCATCAGCACCATGTTCCATACGTTAAGCGCGCCTGGGAGAATCAAAGCCCAGATCGAATCGATGAGTCCCGTATTTTTAACCGTAATGTAGGTCGGAATCAATCCGCCTCCAAAAAACATCGTAATGGCAAAAAACCATACATAAAGCGTCCTGTGCTTGAATTGCTCCCTCGATTTCGATAGCGGGTATGCCGTAATGAATATCAAGAACATATTGACGGCCGTTCCCAGGACGACCCGCTCCAGCGACACCCCGAACGAGAGGAAAAATTCCACCTTCTCTCCAAGATACCGATAAGCATCTACATTAAAACCAACCGGCCACAGCTTCACTTCACCGGCCATGGCGGCGGTATTCGAACTTAATGAAATCGAAAGCAAATGAATGAATGGAATAATGCCAAGTACAGTAATCGTCGTAAGCAGCAGCGTATTCAACAAAACAAACAGCCTTCTGCTCATCGTTGGTCTGTGCATTTCTCTCCCCCCAGCCTAAAAGATCCGGTAATTGTTATATTTGTAGGCCGCATAATAGGTCACGGACACCAGGACAAGCGAAATGACCGATTTAAACAGCCCGACGGCGGCCGCCGGTCCGAACTGCTGGCTGAACATGCCGAGCCGATACACAAACGTGTCGATAATATCCGAGCCTTCATAAACCGTCGGATTATACATAATCAGGATCTGCTCGAAGCCCGCATTCAGGATTCCCCCCAGGCTTAGCACGGCAAGAAGAATGACGATCGGAGCCATGCCCGGCAGCGTGATATGGAGCATTTGCTTCCATTTCCCCGCACCATCAACTTCAGCAGCCTCATAAAGGTTCGCATTGATCCCCGCGATGGCAGCGAGCATCACGATCATGTTATAGCCCATGCCCTTCCAGACGTCCGAGCCGATGATGATCCCGCGGAACCAGTCATTATCCAGCATGAACATGATCGGCTCCATGTGAAAGGCAGTCAGCAACCCATTCACCGGACCGCTAAGCGAGAATAATTCGATAATGACACCGCCGAGAACCGTCCAGGATAGGAAGAATGGCAGAAAAATAGCGGATTGCACAAACCGGGAAAACCACTTTCGGGTGACCTCGTTAAGCAGCAGGGCAAGTATTAGCGGCACAAGCAGATGCAGGACCATCTTAAATAAGGAAATGACAAGCGTATTCCACATGACCTGCTTGAAATCCGGCAGCCCGAACACGTACTGAAAATTTTCAAATCCAACGAATTCGGAGTGAAAAAAGCCGGACAGCGGCTCAAATTGTTGAAACGCCATAACCAGGCCTACCATCGGCCCATAGGCGTATATCAGTGTCACAATAACACCGGGCAGCAACATCAAGTGGAGCAAATATTCTTTTTTCAGCGTTCTCACAGCTGGACCTCCCGGACATTTCAGGATATGGCAACGAAAGCATGATAAATTTGTAAAACGGGGGGAGGCGCCGGTAACCGGCAGCGCTTCCTCCCCGTCTTTAAAATGGCTATTTTACGGCTTGCTGGCTGTACCAATTGTTGACCTCTTGCGTAATTTCGTCGCCGCCGAGCGACTTCCAGCTGGCAACAAACTTATCGAACTCATCCACGGAAGACCCCATAATAATTTTGGTGAAGGTCTCCTGCATAAGCTTATCCAGCTGGGCCCCCTTCTCCACCTGCGTGGCCGTTGGAAGACCATAGAACTCATGGTTGACAAACGCCTGGTTTTCTTTGATTTGGCGGGTCAAGCCCCAGCCCCCGTCCTTCGCTGCGCGGCTGAAATATTGTCCCCAATTCACGCCTTTGCTCGCGTTTGACGTATCGCCTGCCAAGTAATCCTTGGTGGCTTTGAAGACGTCGGCGACGTTCTTGTAATTTTCATCATCCAGCGTAATTTCCGTCTGATTCGCTTCGAGCGCTTTGTTCACTTCGGTATAAATCGTTTCGATCTGGGCAGGGTTGTAGATCCGCGGACTGAACCAGTTGTATACATAGCCCTTCTCCGCCTGGTTCTGATTCAAATACTCCTTATTTCCCATTTCAATATAAAAATTGATCATTTTAATAGCAGCTTCAGGGTTCTTCATCTTCTTATTGACCGCATAGACCTTGTCACCCCGGATTTTAGGCACCAGCGATTTGCCCGGACCGTCTAAGCCAGGAATTTGAATGGCGATCCAGTCTGCGTTTGGATCTTTATCCACATTCAGGTTCAGCGGCCAGTTCGGATACCACCATTCCCCGTAGGAAATGCCGACTTTGCCTGCTGTGATGTCTTCGACCGCTTTGTTCTCATCCTTGAGCGCGAACTCTTTATCCAGGATGCCTTCTTTGTACCAGGATTGCAGCTTGCCAAGCGCTGTCTTTACTTCCGGCTGGATCAGACCCGGAAGCAGCTTCCCGCTGCCGTCTTGAATCCAGGCCGTTTGACCGTCGCCCATGGACGGATAAGCCCCAAATCCGTTAAAGAACCCCCTTGCGTCAAAGCCCCAGAAGAACAAATTCTTTTGCAGCACGACTCCGTAGGTGTCGTTCTTACCGTTTTGATCCGGATCCTGCTGGACAAATGCTTTGGCGACCATTTCCAGCTCGTCCATGGTTTTAGGAGGTTCAAGCTTCAGGTTGTCGAGCCAGTCCTTGCGAATCCAGAGCAGCTGCGTCGATAAGAAAGGGTCCTCAAAAGCCGGGATTCCTAACTGTTTGCCGTCCTGGGAATAGGTCTTCATCGCGAAACCGCCGTCAGACTCCATATACTTCTTTAATGTCGGCGATGCGTAATCGTTGTAGGCTTCGGTCAGATCGGCAAGCATCCCCTGTTTCTTCAGCTTTTCGAAATTTTTACCGTCCAGCTCCAAAATATCCGGCAGGTCGCCGGAAGCCAAGGCAAGCGAAAACTTTTGACTAAACTGGCTGGATGGGACCGTCCATTTGTATTTCACTTCAATGTTCAGCATTTCTTTCAAATCTTTAAGATAAGCATTCTGCTCAGGCGTAATGCCCTTCGGCGTCCGGGGATCTTCCGGCGGATTAAAGCCCATTACCTCCGTTACGGTTACCGTCTCGGGATATTTCCCCAACGGATCAGGCGGAGCTGCCGTACCGCCCTCTTCTTTGGCCGCGGCTTGCGGCTGGTTACCTGCGGGCTCTTTTCCTTGCCCTGAACAAGCAGATATGACAAATAGCGACAACGCGGCAAGCAAAATCATTTTCCATGGCTTGATTCTCTTCATGTCGATGGCTTTCCCCCTTCGGATCGTTTGTAGGCTGTCTTGCTCTTTACTTCTTGGGTCCAATTATAATTGCCGGAAGAAAGCGCTATCAATTTCAAGTTTTTTACATGGCTTTCGATTTATTTACTTATTTCAACGTTGTCGGTTAACCGGACCCGTCAGCTGCGGAATTCCTGAGGCGACATGCCCATCTTTCGCTTAAAAAACGTCGTGAAGTACGAATGCGAATCGAAACCGACCCGGGCAGCGATCTCCTGGAGCTTTAAGTCCGTATTCCGCATATAGTCGATGGCTGCTTCGAGGCGCTTGCCCTGGATATAGTCGTTCAAATTCTGACCCGTCAGCTGCTTGTAATAGCGGGACAAGTAGGATGGATTAAAATGCACCTCCTGCGCGATCGCCGTCAAGGAGACATCCCCGGCCAAATGCTCCTGTATGTATTTATGAATCTGGGTAATAACCAGTGATTTCATATCACTCTCGCGGTTGTTCTCTTGTCCGTCCGTGCTCCCAACCGGTCTGCCGACTTTTGCGATGTCGGTGATCACCATGCTTTGCCCCAATGCTTGCTTTTGCTTCAGGACCATCCGCAGTGTTTCATACTGCTCCCAGATCGTGTGCCATCCTTCTCTCAGGTTTCCGGAGATTCCGAAGGATACCGGCACCCCGAGCAGTTCGGCGCATTCATTTTGCACGGACTCGAGTATCCCTATCATATAGCCCGTAACTCCGCTCCACGAAAGCGCCCCCTCGCTCTCCCCTTCTTGAAAGCGGCCCAATAATTCCGCATCCGGTTGTAGAAGCCAAAGGAGAGATCGTTCGTAAACGGCTTGCTCGCAAGTGAACGAGAAGGGTAGATCCTTCATAAAAATCCCCTGTATGGAGCGGATCATCTCCCGGGATGCCTTCTGAACCGATTCGTCCAAACATCCCAGCACAAATAACGAAGGCAGGTCCGGACAAATGCCAAAGTCCAAACCATCATAACGCGTGTCGGTTAATAGTGCTGCAATCGGTTCTCCGTCGATGATTCGCTCTATCCGTTCGTTTTTCAGCAGAGGCTCGGCGATCTTTGCATGCTGTTTCATCTTTTCTTCCTCTACGCTGCGGCGATTCTCCTCATCAAGCTTCCGGCAGGCCTGTTGGACAGCATGGAAGATCGGATCGATGCCTTCGGTTTTCAGGATGTAATTGTCCGCATTTTTACGCAGCGCTTCCTGCACGAATTCAAAATCGCTGTATCCCGTCAAAAAGATCATTCGGCACTTCGGCCAGTAATACATCAGCTCGTCCACCAGCTGAAGCCCGCTTTTTTGCGGCATTCGAATATCGCTGACAAGGATATCCAGCTTCATCTTTTTGGCGATCGCAAGCGCCTCCTTGGCTGAATACGCTTTATGGACATCCAGCTCAAATTCCGGGTTTTCCTCAAATAACTGAACCAGACCGTTCGTGATCACCGGTTCATCATCTACGATCAACAGTCGATACATTACGAAGCCTCCTCCCTTACCTCGATTATGATCAGCTCTACTTTGAGACCGCCATAGTCGCTCCGCGAAATGAACAGCCCGCTCTCGGGCCCGTATTTAAGGCGAAGTCTATTATGCACGTTGATCAATCCCGTCTTCTCCAATTGCTTGGAATCGTCTCCCAGCCTTTCGCCTAATTGCGCGATCCGCTCATCCGTCACCATTCTCCCGTTATCCTCCACCGTAACCCGCAGCCTGCCATCCCGATAATCCGCGTTGATATAAATCATCCCATCGTCCATGCCGTCCGCGAACGCATGCTCGAACACATTTTCCACGATCGGTTGAATGATGAGCCGCGGAACCGACAAGGCTGGCGGAATTCCGGACGGCCCTCCATACTCGTACGCAATCCGGTTCGAGAAACGGATGCATTGAATGTCGCAATAGTCGAGGGCATGGCGGTATTCCTTGTCGAATGGGACTTCGTCCGAACCGCTTCTCGTAATATACTGATAATAGCTGCCCAGCTTCTGCGACAGCTCTGCTGCGCTTTCAGCGTCGTTCACTTTGCACATCATGTAAATATTAAAGAAGCTGTTGTACAGAAAATGCGGATTGATCTGGGATTGCAGCTGCTTGAGCTGGGAGAGCTGGAGCGCCATTTTTTGCTCATAATTTTCTTCGATGGAGTGCTTGAGCTTCAGCGTCATATTGTTAAAGCTGTTAAAGACATAGTGGAACTCGTCCTTGGATTTGGATTCGATCGTAATATCCAGATTATCGGTCTCTAACATATGAAATGCCTTGACAAGCTTTGACAGCGGCCTGTGAATCATCAGATTGACGGAGAACGAATACAGGATCAGCACGATGAGGGCAATAATAAACAAGGTATAGAACCAGGTAATGAACTGGCTTAACGGGCGCGTGATTTCATTCTGGTTGACGTACATGATCAGCTTTACCCCCAGAGAGCTGACGTCATTTTGAATAATAAAATAGTCCACCCCGTGCATGCTTCCCATCGTGGGCGTTTCCGGGCTTTGCATGTATTCGCTGACGGCGAGACCGAGGATGCCTGCCGCCTCCGCCGGTTCCTCTTCGGTTGCCAGAACGGAGCCGAGGTCCGGACTGCCAAGCAGCACCTCGGATTCGGGATAGAGCTTGGCGATTTCTTTTAAAGCCTCGAGGAGCTTAGGCCTGGCTATTTCGATATAAGACCAGATCTTGCCGTTGTTCTCCGTTTCGATAAAAAAGATGCGGTCACCGCTTCGATAGAACGAAGGCATGCCTTCTATGGAAAGCAGCGACGATATCAGCTCCATTTCAGCATTCGGCGTATTGGTTACTCCGGAGGTGGTTGAGATGGTTTTCCCCACGGATTCCACGTAAACGCCGGTATTCAGAACATATTCGCTCGATACCATCAAAGTGGCAAGCCGTTCCCGGATCTGGTCAATCAGCGCTACCTCTTCATAATTATCCAGGGTCCCGCCCCGAAAGCCCAGCTTCTGCAAATCCTGGTCATTGAGCAGCTCAAGCTGCAAATTCCGGATGAAGTACATTTCATCATCCAGCTGTTTGGAGTAAAAAGAAGCCCCTGCGAATGAAGAATCCAGGATCGCGTCCTTGGAAATGGACATTCCTTTGAAGTTGAGCCAGAGACTCATGGTAATGAGCGGAAGCAATAATACGATAAATACGATCACGATCTTTTGATACACAAACCATGTGGAAGATTTGCCGGACGCCTGCAGCTTCATGAGCTCCCCCCTTTCGGCGTAAGTAAAGACGGTCACTACTGATTCTGGATTTCATCTCCTCCTGCAACCTCCCTCCAACTAATTTTTCTCTAAAGTATACATCCGGCACCTTCTTGCCGTACAGCATGAAAGAAAGCGCTTGACGTTGGGATTGCTTCTGGACCGGGATGCCCGTTCCCTTCGCTGATCTTACTTGCTGCAGCATCAAAAAAGCCGGCACCGGTGGAGGACCGGCGCCGGCTTACGAATTGGAGAGCTCTTAAGAAGCGAGGGCTTTGAGGAGTTCTGCTATACCATTTCTCCTCAATCTGCTTGATCAATGTCTTCATCGGATCGGTGGGACGGTTCGCCCGGAGCTTTGCACCCGCTAATAAAAAGAGAAAGCCCCCTGCCGAAACGCGTGGGGCCTTCTCCGTTATTGTACGATGACTTCGAGTGATTGCCTTAAACTTGGATAAACAGGCTGAATTCCTGGCCGTTCTTAATCGGTTCCTGCGCCATGCTGTAACCGTGCTTGACGACCTCTTCCGGCACGTTCCGGAAAGCGGACGGGCAGTCCGAGATGACCTGAAGCGTCTGCCCTTTTTTCATATCGCGCAAAGTTTCAAGGGTGTAAATGACCGGGTAAGGACAAGATTCCCCCCGGAGGTCCAATGTGAAATCAACCGACATGAGTTGTGTCTCCTTTCTTGAATCCAACGCCGAAGCGGTAATTTTTCTGCCAATACGCGGCGACGGCAAACCCGGCCCCCAAGACTAGCAGCGTCACAAGTAATGCAGCCGCCGGGCCCATTTCAGTGATCAGGTTGACTGGCGCGCCGCTCTTCACGAGCAGGTTGTATACCCCCATGTGATCCCATGCAAACGCCAGAGCGGTAGCTCCGATAATGTTGCCGATAAACACCGGCAAAAACACGATCTGCCCTTCCATCAGCCGGTACATCATGCCGGTTTCACATCCGCCGGCCATGACGATTCCAAGACCAAACAGCAATCCGCCGATAAAAGTGCTCGGTGCCGCAATTTTCGTAATGGGATCTAGGCCGTACACGAGGATAATGATCAACGTAGCGACGGAGCTGACTGCCATGCCGACGGCAATCGCTTTCGTCATCGTCGCCCGGCCGCTGATCCACAGGTCCCGGAAGGCGGAAGTGAAGCAGATCTGCCCCCGCTCAATCAGGATTCCGAATGCCGCTCCGAAGAGTGCGGCGGTTCCAAGCATGGTGCGGCCGGTGGCATAGAAATATGCGATGAGCGCAATGTAGGCTAGACCGAGAAGCGCTCCAAGAAGGGGCTGCCGGCTTTTCCCGGTTCTAACTGTCGGCGCTGTACCGCCCATTTTTAGAACAGGCTTGCCTTTCCACCATCTTGTATTAACCAGCTTGGCACCCAGGAACGTGCCCACGGCCGTGGCAACGATAAAGATCCAGGAATGCAGCGAGAACTGAGGCACTCCGGTAAAAAATGCCGCGAGATTGCAGCCAAGGGCCAAACGGGCGCCGAAGCCGGCGATGATGCCGCCGACGAAGCCCTGCACATACCGCCGCTTCTGTCTCGGCATCCGGATCTTGAAGTTGCTGCTAAGCAAAATCGTAATCAGGGCTCCAATAAACATGCCCCACACGATCCAGCCGTCGGTTCGGGTCCAGGTCGTTCCGTTCATGTGGACCAGGTCGAAGTACGCCCAGTCCGATACGTCCACCCCGAAGAATTCAAGGATATGGCCACCAAGACGGGTAAACTCTCCGGTTACGGCCCAAACCGTGTTGGTAATCCCAAAATAAACCGCGCTCAGGATGCCTGCCAGAGCCATGACCAGATAAGGGCTCCAGTAGCTTCCGAACCATGATGCATATAATTTTTTCACGTGCTCTATAACTCCTCATCCGATAGAGTCATTGGACTCTACTCCTAAATTAAACCGGCAAATGTTATTTTACTATAAAAAATTCAATTGGGTAAGAAATTTAAGCGTTAATCTAGGCGGGGGAAAGAGGAATGATCACTATTCATAATGATGCTTGAGTAAAAATCTCAATATCTGCTCATTCACGGCATCCGGGTTATCAAGATTCGTCGCATGGTGAGCGCCGGGAATCATGTGCAGCTCCGAGTTTCTTATTTTCGCGTGCATATAGTTCTGCTGCCTTTTAACCATGGTGTCATGCTCGCCTTGAAGCAGCAAAACGGGACATTGTACATGGCCTAAATGCTCACCGCTCTCCATACGGGTGACCGCATCCCATAAGCGCAGCCACCGGTCTTGTGTAAGCATATTAAAAGCTTCCTCGATGTATGCTCGGTTATCCGGATTGTACTTTGAGAGGACGGATGCCTGAAGCTTGCCGGTTATTCGCATCGGAATTATGCGGGAGCACCAGCGGTTAAAGGGTACAAAGCATTTTTCAAACCAGTTAAATGCGTTGGTGAACGGAGTACCGATTAGTATAAGAGCCTCTACCGTTTGAGGAAACCGGATTGCGGTTTGCAGAGAGATATGACCACCCATGGACAAGCCGCATAGAACTGCTCGCTCTATTCCAAGGTGATCCATCAATGCGGATAAGTCTTTATTGAACGTTTCCGAATCAACCTTCCCTTCGGGAAGTGAAGAGTAACCATGCCCTCTGACATCCCAAATAATCGTCTTATATCTCTCGGCAAAAAAACGAATCTGGGGCTCCCATTGCTTATGGTTCCAGGAAGCGCCATGGGTGAAAATGATCGGTCGACCCTCCCCGTGCACCTCGTAGTATAGCTCCGCATGGTGGCTAGTCATCGTTGGCATGCTCATTCCCCCCTATTCTTAGCGGTCCGATAATGACGCGAAAACAATCGTCGATTAAAGCATCTAACGTCTTCCCGGCATCCCGGATCCAGATCAGGAGCGCACCGCCGATTGCGGATTGCAGAACGGTGCTGACCAGCTCGATATCGCATGCTTGAATGGATTTGTCCCGAACCGCTTTGCTTAACAGTCTTCTCGTTCCCGCATCTATAATCGCAAGACGATGTCTCGATATTTCCAGCAAATCAGGATCGGTCGTGCTTTCCAGATAAAAGCTGGTGTGACGGGCCAGAGATACCGGGTCGTTCCCTAACCGGACCGCCTCTTTATAAACGGATTTTAACGCTTCGATCGGCGGCGCGTCGCTCTGATCTGCTTCATTAAATTTCGCCTCGGTCAATTGGATGACATAATTGCTGTAAGCAAGGAAGATGCCCTTCTTTGAAGAAAATCGTTTGATCAATGCTGCAGGAGATACACCGATCTCGTTCGCAATATCCGCGAGGGTAGTTTGCGCGAACCCCTTTTTGCATAGCGATTGATATACGCCGTAATAGATGTGCTCATCGGAGAATTCTCGTGGTCTGCCCATAAAAGCCCCCATTAGTAAATGATTATTTACTAATTATGTTAGCATGTACTCCTTAGGTTAACAAGACACTTTTTCTTAATCCATTATCAACGGTTGAAATAAAAAGGCCCCCTTGCTTCCTGATTGGAAGCAGAGAGAGCGTAGTTGTCTCCGAGCTATTCTTCGAGTTTGTATATCCGTTACTTAGTCTCTAAATAGAATTCATTTTTTAATAAGCCGTAATAGATAAGGTCTTCATATTTTCCGCATTTTTTAACATGCTGTCTTAAGGTTCCTTCATATTTCATGCCCAGTTTTTCCATGACCTTTCCCGATGCAGGATTCTTTCCTAAGTATCGTGCATATACCCTGTTTAATTCTAATTGTTCAAACGCATAGCTTATGATCCCTCTTGCTGCTTCCGTACAATATCCATTATTCTTGTACGCTTTACCAATCCAATACGCAAGCTCCCCATGATCGAACTTCCGGTTATATCCAACACAGATCGCACCGATAATGTGTTGTTCTACCGTATGTACAATCGCTAATTCAAGCGATCGACCTTCATGATAATTAACGGCATGTGTTTTTATCCATTCTTCTGCCATTCCATACTCGTAGGGATGCGGGATGTATAATGTCGTTTCAGCAATATATGGATCCCCGGCGAGTTCTTTGACTACCGGTGCATCCTTTAAATCAAAAGGTCGTAAGGTAAGCCTCTCTAATTGAATTGTCGGCAATTCTTTCATAGATCCTTCCTTCTGGCTTTCCTTTAACGGGAAAGGCCTGCGTCATTGATTGTCCATAAGTAGATCTCTCCTGAAGCATTATACGATATGTGAATGTAAGGCTCACCCGGTTTATGGAAGCTGGCTGTACCCGGTTTATTAGGATGCATCGTTAATGTATATTCCCCAAGATCCGTTTGAAACAATGCAGTAGCGAGCGGCTTTGCAGTTTCAGAGAGTTTCGATTAGCAATGGGACCCATCCTGCCAGCAGCGCTCCACCTTCCGGATGATTGCTTGCAGTAAGGTCTCCTCCATGCTGTCGAATAATTCGTTGCGAAATCGTCAGCCCTAATCCGCTGCCTCCGGTTGCACGATTTCGGGAAGCTTCTCCGCGATATAAAGGTTCGAATACCCGTTCCAGCTCTTCCGAGGAGAAGCCCGGTCCTGTATCACGTACCGTAAACGTTAGCTTATCGGCATGCCGATAACAATCGGCCACGATCGCACCACCCGCAGGCGTGTGCCTGACGGCATTATCCAGAAGATTGTTCATCGCACGCTCTAATAAATGCATATCCCCGTTGATGATGCAGGCATCTGCCGTTTGAAGTGAGAGGGAGATGCCTTTCTGCATAGCCAGCGGTCTCAAGCTGTCTATCGAGTTCTGAAGAATTTGACGGAAATCCACCTTCTTGTCGTTTAATTCCGTTTCGACATACTCCATCTTCGTAAAAGTGAACAAATCCTCAACAAGACGATCCAGCTGTGCCGATTTCTCCTTGCAAACCGCCACGTACCGGGCCATCTTCTCGGGGGATTGAGCGATCCCTTGCTCCAGACCGTCCAAATACCCGCGCAAGGCAAACAACGGGGTCCGCAAATCATGCGCTACGGCCGTAATGACGAAACGGCGTTCTTCCTCCAATTGGGCTTGATTCCGGTACGATCGTTCAAGCCCCTTTACCATAACATCGAATCCGTCGCGGACCTCGGCAATTTCCGTGACCCTGGACGCGGGTAACCGGACATCCCAGTCTCCTGTTGCAATTTGTCTAGCTGCGAGACTCATCTTCTCAAGCGGCGCAAGCACGAATCGTCTCATCGTCATCCCGACGATAAAGATAGCGAGCAGCAGTCCGATGAATGCCGCCATCACTTGAACCTGATTGGATTGAGGCAGATAAAGGGTAACGCGTCCCAGTAATTGACCGTCTTTGATGACGGAAAACCGTTCCGTTGATAACGTTGTACCGCTACGCTCCGGATTGGACCGGTAAATTTCCCGATCTCCGGCGGACTGGATCAGCACATCCATTTTCGCTTGACGGAGCGCTGCTTGCAATTGGTTTTGCCAATCGGGATCCGCCCACTTGTCCGTGTCCGATTCAATACGCCGAGTCATCTTCGCTATATTGGTTTGCAGCGTCTCATTTTGCAGCCGGCCTTGTTCGAAGCTGAGCGTCTGCTTCTCCATAAAATGAGCGGCAACATAGAAATTCCAGGGCAGCGCGAGGATCAGGGCGAAGCAAAGCAAAGTAAACGTACGAATGCGGAGCTTCCTCATCTTTAGCCTCCTTCGAATCGATACCCTACTCCCCATACATTGAGCAGATATTTCGGGTGATTCGGGTCAGATTCGATTTTCTCACGCAGCCGACTGAGATGGACGCGAATCGTATGCCTGTCCCCGATCCCGTCCCAAAACTTTGCCAATAGCTGCTCATAGGAGAAGACATGCCTTGGATGCTCCGCAAATAATCGCAGCAGCTCATATTCCTTCGGCGTGAGCACGACATGCTTCCCTTCCACGACAACCTCCCTCGAGGAGAGGTTAATCTTGATGCGGCCATAATCCAGGATCCTTTCATTTTTCTGCCAATTAGAGTCGGTACGCCGCAATACGGCTTTTACCCTGGCTACAATCTCTCCAGGTGAAGCCGTTTTGACGATATAATCATCGCCGCCGAGCGTGAAGCCCCGAATCTTGTCCACATCATCGCTGCGGGCGCTCAAGAACAGGATCGGAACATTGCTTTCTGACCGAATCCGCCGGCATAACTCAAACCCGTTTTGTCCCGGCATCATGATGTCCAGCACGATGCAGTGAATGGGAGTCTGTTGAATTATCGTCCACGCTTGGTCAGCGTCACATGCGGTCATAACTTGAAAATGTTCATTTTCTAAAAAATCCCTCAATAGATCAACGATACTCGGGTCATCGTCTACAACGAGGATCGTATGTAGTCCACTCATGATTATCCCACCTTCACCACCTAGTTTATCATGATAACAGCCGGAACAGGCGGGAGCCGTTATTTTGTGATGATTTGTTTATACTTTTGTGACCATTTCGCTGCTTCGTTCGAGATATTCCTTTGTTATGATTCTCCTTGCAACACTTCAGTCATTCCAGACCATGCAGAAATGAAATCGATGAGAAGGAATATTATAGGCTGAGTGATCTGTTGAATAAAAAACGACAAGGAGGAGAATCCACGTATGCTGCATGTTCAAATTGTGTTATTTGATGGCTTTGACCTCCTGGATGCCCTTGCGCCATATGAGGTTTTCTGTGCTGCTGCGCTATATGCTGAAGACGCGTTAAACGTTGAACTGGTCACCGCAGAAGGGCCGCGTTCCGTCCCCAGCGGCATCAACGGGCTGATGATTGAGGCGAGCGGCACACTCGACCCGAATCGTTCGGGGATTATCGTTGTTCCTGGCGCCTCCGGAAACGTGGAAGGAGATGGCCCGGATACGGTCCCTGCTATACTCGGCCGGGCTGTGAACACAGATTTGACGGAGATGATCCGTCAGGCACTTGGCAGCAAGGACAGCGTGATCGCCACGGTTTGCGGCGGTTCACTCGTGCTGGCCATGGGCGGGCTTTTGGAAGGCAGACCAGCGGTAACGAATCATCTGGGCATGGATGTACTCGCTGCAACCGGGGCTGTTCCGATCTCCGCTCGAGTGGTGGATGACGGCAATCTGGTTACCGGAGGCGGTGTAACCTCCGGGCTTGATGTTGCGCTATACCTGCTGGAGCGCGAGCTCGGACCGCGGATGGCCCACGCCGTGGAGCAGCTGTTCGAGTTTGAACGGAGGGGGACCGTTTGGAAGGAATCCGGAATGGCGCCTCGCAGTGCAAGTAAACCAATAGGAGACGAGACGGGCCTCAAGGAGGACCGAACGCCTATCCCTTCCGATAAGCCGGACTTCCATGCGGAGCAGACATCTGCCTTTGATGGCGAATGGGATACGACCCTTGCCACGCCCGTCGGGAAGCTGCAGGTCAAGCTCTCCATTTCTACGAGTGAGGGTCGGATCCGAGGCACGGCTACCCAAGGAGAGGAAACGGTCGAATTTTTGAATCCAGTGTTTCGGGGCAGCCATCTTGCCTGGTCCCTTCAAATTACGAAGCCGATGCGGCTGAATCTAAGATTCGAAGTTTTCGTCGATGGCGATCAAATGTCTGGAATCGCCAAGGCGGGAATCCTGCCGGCATCCAAATTATCAGGAAGACGGGTTACATAGCCCGGCTATAGGTATGGGTAACAAATATAGAGCCTCGGGGGTTGCGGTTAATATGAAGAAACGGATCACGTTATACGGATTGTTGGCTGGTGTCAGCATTCTATTTATTCTCTACGCCTTGGTAAAAAACTTTATGATCGATCCTGGAGCGGCGTCCTTCTTGAGCCATAAAACCGGGCTGAAGCGCCAGCTGAATCTCCCGGTTTGGCTGAATGTGATGTATGTACATGTTGCTTTTGCTTGTATAGCGATGGCGTCTGGGCTGATCAACTTTTCAAGACGGATATTCGAGCATAAACGCCTGTTCCATCGTATCAACGGCTATGTGTACATCGTGTCCGTCCTTGTTGTGGTGCTGACATCAGGTTACATGGCGCCCTACGCCACCGGCGGAAAAATAACCAGCATGGGCTTCAATGCCTTGAATATCCTATGGCTGATTATTACAATTGCCGCTCTTGTGCATATCAAAAGAAAGCAGATCATTCGCCACCGGAACTGGATGATCCGGAGCTACGCCTTTTGTTTTACCAATCTGTTGATTCATCTCATCACTTCCCTCTTTCAGGGATTCGGCCTTGTTTATGCCACAAGCTACACCATTGGCGTTTACGGCTCTATCGCGCTGCTGCTCATTATTCCTAACATTATTATAAGGTCTATCGGTCAATCGAATGGTGTTTATTCGTTTACTTCCTAAACGAGGGGCCTTATCCACTTCCGTTATACTTCGCTTCCTAAACACCTCTTCATTTTGAAAATCAATCACTCAATGGCTAGCGGATCTCATTTACGCTGTTGCCCTTGAGCAAAACGAAAGGATACAAGTTATTATGAAAAAAATCCTCGGTTTACTTATGTCGTTTACCCTGCTGCTATCCCTTGTTGTCCCTACTGCAGCTGCAAGTGCAAATCCTACAGAAAATCAAGATCCAGCAGCGGACAAAAATATCCATGTTCAAATCGTATTATTCGACGGTTTCGATCTGCTTGACGTTACCGCACCTTATGAAGTGTTTGCTGCCGCAGAATTGTATACCGGCGGAAAAGTTACGGTGGAATTGGTGTCCGCAGAAGGCAAGCGAGTGGTTCCGAGCGGATTGAAAGGCCCCTCCCTTGAAGCGCAGGCTGCATTAGATCCGAAACGTTCGGGAATCATTGTGGTTCCCGGGGCTTCAGGTAAGCCTGCAGGACAATCGGAAGATTCGATCCCCAATATTCTTAGACAAGCTAAGAATACCGGTTTGAACCAATTGATGAAACAAGCTTTGAACAATAAGGAAGTGACGGTGGCAACTGTTTGTGGCGGTTCGCTGCTGCTTGCAATGGACGGTTTGCTGAAAGACCGGTATGCCGTCACGAATTCAATCGGCATGCCCGCGCTCGCAGCTCTTGGTGTGAAAACGGTCGAGGCAAGAGTCGTTGAAGATGGTCCCCGCTTAGTAAGCGGTGGAGGAGTGACCTCCGGACTTGACGTCGCCCTGTATTTAGTTGAGCGAGAATTAGGGCCGCAAATCGCGCATGCGATCGAAAGGTTATTCGAGTATGAACGAAGAGGCACCGTGTGGAAGGCGGAAGGTAGCTCGCCGATCAACTTTGGAACGAATGCCGGCAATGCTCGAGTGAAGAAATAAAACAAAGTGTTGCCTCCGGACGTCATTGAATCACGCCGACACGGCAACCATGCCTGCATGATTCTCGGTTTTTGGGTATTCACTTAAGAAGCACTTCGTCCCCTATAAGGAACGAAGTGCTTCTTCAATTGATGTGTCTCCACTAACCAGGTCAAATGCCTTGCCGATGGTATGCGGATTTTCCAATGAAGCGACAATCGTCGATGCAACGTCTTCCCGAGGAATGCTGCCGGTATCCAGATCAACCGCAGCGGTAACCTTACCGGTACCCGCTTCGTTGGTCAGCCGCCCTGGGCGAAGAATCGTATAATCCAGCCCGCTCTGGGCTAACCAAACGTCCGCGTAATGTTTTGCCGCGCTGTAGTATGGTGCGCTCTCCATCCATTTTTCACGATGATGCACACCGATGGCGCTGACCATAACGAATCGACGCACCCCGGCCAGCTTGGCGGCTTCCATGGATTTAATGGCCCCGTCCAAGTCGATCATCATGGTTTTATCCGCACCCGTATGACCTCCTGAGCCTGCAGTAAATACAATTGCATCAGCCTCTTTCGCCGCACGGGCGATATCCTCGATGCTTCCTTCCAGATCGACAAGGATCGTTTGGGCCCCCTGTTCCTCGAACCTCGCTCGCTGCTCTTCCTTCCGAACCATCGCAATGGCGCGATGGGCCTTCGAGGATTGAAGCTTGCTCACAGCATGCTGGCCGATTTGGCCATTTGCTCCGATGATTAGTACGTTCATGGTTATCAATCCCGCCTTTCTTCTCTTATAGTCTCTTTTTATTTCTAAACAACAAATGCCTTAAGCAGAATACGGCTTAGCTTAGTCAATCCCCTCCCCCACCGCTATCTCCCGAACCTCCATCATGGCCACCGTCACTACTGTAGTCATATGAGCTCCCGCCGTCTGCTCCACTGTCTGCTCCACTGTCACTATCGCTTCTCCAAGTTCTCCCTAAAGTTGTCTCCTCATTTATTCCCTTCCAAGAATGAATAAAGACATAATCGAGAGCAGCATCCATATCGTTATCAAACAGAGGAGAAGCCTCGGAGAAAGTAAATTCCGGGTTTGCTTTGCTTATATTTCTCATAAAACGTTCCCCAACACCAAGCAAGAGCGCATCCTCCCTCATCTTTTCCAGCCATTTGCGGTCATTTCCAGCCCTTCCTACGTCATGTCCGCCTCTAGCCAGCGTTCGTCGATACCGCTTAATAGCGCTTCGGTATGCTGCCGAACGCCGATCTAATGCTCCTCGTGGTAAAAACCCGACAAGTAAAAATGAAAGAATGACGAAATTCAAATATTCATCGACCAGTGGATCATACAAAATTGGAGCCGCAACAAAAAAGCAAACGACCAAAAAAGTAAACATGTATTTTTTTCGGCGCCAGCGAATAGAAGCCAATACGACTACGCCCCCCAAAATAGCGGCCAATACGACTACCCATCCCCAAGGCGTTACGTCTGCAATGTACATGTAGATGAGCAAAACCAGATGTATAAGAGCCATAGCAGGGATAATTACTTTTCTCGCCGTGTATTCCCTGTACTGGATCCTCTTGCTGTTCTCAGAGTCCAAAAGCTCCTGCCAGCGACGGAGTCCTTCTTTTAGTTTTCTCTTTCGTTCTATGTATTTACCCATAAACTTTTTGTTTTTGCGTTCTGTTTTGGTTGGGCCCGAGAAATTCTCCAGCTTTAGAACTGCCGTGCCGTGAGACAGCCAGCTAAGCAAGTAACGATCCGACTTTTTTAGATCTGTTCGATTACCCTTGATTGTAAATTCTGGAAGCCTTTTCGGCGCTCGCGAATCTTCTTGGAATCGCGTACCTGATTGCACGATGGAAACACTCACCATGCCCCTACGGTGCAACGAAAATACGCCGGCCAGCGTATCGGCAAACCGGAACGTTCCCTTTCGGAAATAGTACATCAGATCAATTGGATCCATAGCTGCAAGGTCTTCGAAACGGATCCGCCTCCCACTCCACCAAGAAAAGATTCTTCGCAGCGAAAGTGCAAAATAAAAAATACCCACTATAGCTGCATAGGTGAGCCAGCGGCTGATATGTTGCCCTGCTTTCAGAAAACGCTCACGATCTTCATATCTTTGCTGAAGCTTCTGTTCTTCTAACAGTCGTTCCGAGAGAGTGGCTGAAGGTTCTGCTGATTCCATTTTCGACAGCACCTCCGAGGGGAAAAATAACTTTAATCTCGCACGGTCTCCTTCGGGTAGTAGCGCGTTTTCGTACTTGACCCAACGATGGTTTATCTCCGTCAGGCTGCCACCTGAGCGATCGTAGGTAAAGCCGGATAAAGTCTCTTTTGCAGGCTGCTCTGGATAAACCGTTACGGTTACGTTGTGATGATCCATCCTGTCAGCTTTAAGTACAGACCAATCCAGCTCTCCACGATCGTCATATTTCACAGCTTCTCGATCCAGCCTATAACGATAATATATCTGCCTTGTTTCATCTTTAGCGTCTAATTGAATATAATATGTACCTGCTTTCCATTTAAAAGTGACGGGGTAACGCTCCAAGTGAGCATAGCCAAAATTACCAAGCTCTCGGTCGCTCGGTGGTACATAAGCTTCAAAAAATTCAATATTTTCTTCCCCGAAATTGTCCATATATCTGGGGATTTTTTCGTACTCTCCTTGTATTGTATAGGTAAATAACTCTTCCACATACAAGTCTCCATCCGCCATAATCTTGGCCATAACCTCCACTTGATTAACCGTCACCTCATTGTCTGTGTCACACCTGCCTAATATAACAACCAATAGAATAATCACTGCCAACAGCAACACATATTTGTTTTTCACAGTAAACCTCCCGTTTCCTGTTAGCATAGTTTTAATAGAGTCGTCAGAAGAGCTTACAGCATGAACAGAGGTCTCCCTTCTTATTCTTGCTCCCAAAGAGATCCGTTTTTTGAAAGTCTCGATTTCTAACCATACTTTATAGTATACATCCTTCATATGGCTAGGCTGAATATGGTAATGGCTTCATTTACAGTAATAACTAAGGTTTTTTACTGGATTCGCATGTTCCGCTAAAAGTATCTCTTGCAAAGGTATCAAAATAGCCATTATAACACAAAGCGATTTTGCCAAGAATATCAAAGTGTTTGGTTCGTGTTCATCGTATCTTGTTTTTTACCAAACAAAAAGCAGCCAATCATAAGAACGGCTACCTCTATTCATAGATTTAGTTTGTACAAACCTACGCAGCTCTCTTAAAGTTGATGTCTCTGCCTTACAGAAATTTTTATTCCTAAGGTTCCGGATTACTCCGGGCGTTCAATCTCAAAGATGTCTCCGATTTTGGCATAATGATGGCCCGCCAACCGGCTAACCGCCTTCAAGCCAACAGGATCAATTCTTCCATTTTCATAAATATGATCCTGGATATGAAACTGCACGACCCTTCCGATAATAAAATCGCATCCGTTCTTACCATGTCCTCCAAACTCCAACGCATGCTCCACTACGCATTCCATGCGAATCTTAGCTTCCGCGATCCCTGGAACGGTAACCTTAACGCTGTCGACGGGTGTTAAACCGGCCAATTGGACTTCACTCTGATCGGGAGGAAGCTTGGCAGCCGTCATATTCACTTGATGGACATTGTCTTCATCCACAATATGAACAACGAACTCGCCCCTCGTCTTCATATTGCGGGCCGTGTCCTTCGCCTTCCCGCCGAAGCGCTGGATGGACAGCGAGATGAGCGGCGGGTCCGAAGATACGATATTGAAATAACTGAACGGAGCTCCGTTTAACACGGCTTCATGCGAAAGCGTCGTAACAAATGCAATCGGCCTCGGTATAATACTGCCGATCAGCAGCTTATAATTTTCCCGCTCGGTAAGGTTCAATGGATCGATGGACTGCATCAAGACGCTCCTCCCGCATTGGGTTCCAGCTCTCTCACTTCGAACGGAAGCAATACTTTTTCGATTTCAGACCGGTGTGGCTCATATTGCGACGGCAGCTTCAATGCTTGCCCCATTGTTTCATGCGATTCGTCGTGCGCAAAGCCTGGAGGATCCGTAGCGATTTCAAAGAGAATGCTGCCATACCCCTGAAATAAATCGCATTAAAGTAATGACGATCTTGCACCGGTGTTACCTGGTAGCCCTGGTCTGCAATATATTGCTGCCACCGGAGCTGTTCCTTATCATCTTTAGCACGCCATGCAATATGGTGAACCGTACCGACACCCAGCTGGCCGTATCCAGCTCCAGAGAGCCTCAGATCAACCGTATTTCCAATATCCGCGGAGGAACGATACCGTGCAAGCTCTCCTTCTTGTCCGGCATATTCCAGTCCCATCACTTGTTCCAACAATTCGGCGGTTCTTTCCGGTCTCGTGGAGAGTAAGGTTGCTCCTCCAAAACCTTTAATCGCTACATCAGGAGTGACTCCGCCGAAATTCCAGGTATTGAACTCACCTTCTTCTCGCTCCACGAGCTCAAGATGGAGGCCATGAGGATCATCAAACTGCAAATAAGTTTCTCCAAAGCGTTCACTCATCGTGAATGAAACATCATATTTCTGAAGGCGGTTCTGCCAAAATGTCATCGCCCCCTTCGGAATCGCGTAGGATGTTACTCCCACTTGTCCGCTGCCGATTCTTCCCCTATAGGCATCAGGCCAAGGAAAGAATGTAATGATCGTTCCAGGCTTGCCGCCATCGCTGCCGAAATAAAAATGGTATGTGCCCGGATCATCGAAATTTACCGTTTGTTTGACCAAGCGGAGTCCTAATACACCGGCATAAAAATCAACGTTCTCTTGCGGATGCCCTACAATGGCAGTAATGTGATGAATTCCTTGTGTTCTCATGATATATCGCTCCTCTGTTAGTTGACGTGCCGGCAACGAAATGTGGCAAACCAGTTTTTGTAAATAGATGAATGTTTTTCGCTTCAAACCGATTGGGCTGCTGGTTGTAATTCATTTATCTTTAATTAAAGATATTTGGGTTTGAGATTATTCTACGCATTTATCTTTATAATGTCAATACTCTTTGTGTTTTATTTATTGGTGACCGCTGCACTCTGATTTCAGCTTCAACCAGAGAAAGAAGCAGCCCTATTGAGCTGCTTCTTCACGAATGCTTGCATTGTTACTTCACAGTTCTGCTAATTCAGCTTCCGCAAGATCCAGCTTCTGTGCAAGTATCTGTTCATTCATTCGCAGCTTCCTCCGAATTTCCGAGCTTGGTTGTTCCTCGTTTGTTCGACAAGCTTATTGAATATTGAAGCGAGAGCCCCGGTATTCCCTTGAAGTTCAGAACACCATCACTGGTTAACCTTAAGATTCTGTAAGTAAGAAAGGACATACTGATTCGCTGCCGTGAAGCTTCAAGAACTCTGCCCATGACTTCACCTGCATGCACATAATCACCGGCTCCATGAATCCCTTGCAGATCGATGACCGACTGGATTATAACCGGATCCAGCTTGTCTTCATCGCAGCCTATTAGCTTTCCATCTTCCCATAAACGAAGCCAATGGTTCTGTCCCGCCAACTCGATCCATTCGGTTTCATACCGCTTCCTGGTATCCGAGTCCAGCGGGAACCCCTCAGCATAGTCCCGAACGATTTCTACATAGTTCTCCCGGTCGATCAATGCCTGCGCATAAGGAGTTTCTCCTCCATTCTGGCGAAACCCCAGTGCCTGGGAAACCTTCGTCACATTGACGATATGTATCGGCTGTTTCCTGTCTTTCAACAGGTAGAGCGCGAATCGAAGCCCCGTTTGATCATGGCCATTATCGGCACACCAGATCACAACGGTTTTATGCTCGGGGATGGCCTTTAACTCCTTCATCAATTGCGCAATTTGGTGATCCCGGTTAATCGTGTCGAAGAAATAGTCATCCTGGACATGCTCCAAGAGCCAGCTTTGCCTGCGCTGCTGTCCTTCTGGCGTGTCCAAATCCGCGATCGGGCCGACCGAGAACCAACTATTAAACGCCAGTACCCGGCTTTGTTGACGTTTGCCAACTTTACTGAGGGCTACTTTTAATGAACCTGCATCCGATAGACTGAACACCACATGGACATGCGTCTGCAGCCTCTCGATTTCCATATGCTGCTCGTACACAGCATCGATATGCTTGCCAAGCAGCTCATACAATCGGTCTGACTGCTCTTGCTCAGACGGCTCCTTCACTGCCGTATCATGCTGTTTCACAGAATTCAGCAAATTTCGGAGTATGGCTAGGTGTGCTCTTTCATGCAGAGCTTTTAATTTTTCATCAAGCTTATCGATGGGAATCCCTCCTTTGTCTGTCACAACGTGTGACATGTTTTCCTCGGGCTGCTACTGAATAGGTTAGGGTTACGCAAGACTGTGGCCATAGTGAGTAAGAAGTTCTCTAGTAAGGAGCTTGTATGTGGAAGAAGTCGACCTGGCCCAACCAGCATATGCCTTCCTCAAGGATCGCTTTTCTATGGATGATTGCCCTCTTTTTCCTTCTCAAAAATAATCTTCCCGCCAATCATCGTCCATTCGACTTCAAACTGATCATCCAGCAGCACCAGATCGGCATCCGCTCCTTCGGCGATGCGCCCTTTGTTTGTCAGACCCAGCACATCCGCCGGCGTCGTGCTTGCCATCATAACCGCATCCTGAAGCGGTATCCCCAGTTCTACCGTATTTCTCAAAGCTTCGTTCATCGTAACGGTGCTTGACGCCAATGTTCCATCCTTTAATTGTGCAATCCCGTTTCGGACCGTTACCTGATGTCCGCCAAACACATACTCTCCATCCCCGAGCCCCATGGCCTGAAGCGCATCCGTAACAAGCACGATGCCGTCAGGACCTTTCACTCGGTGCATAAGCCGGACGATAGCAGGATGAAGATGCACATTGTCTACAATGGCCTGCAAGCTTACCTTTTGTTCCTCCATCGCGGCAACGATAAGTCCCGGATCGCGGTGATGAATCGGCCGCATTCCATTAAAGCAATGCGTAATATGGCTGGCCCCGAGACGGAATGCCTCTTTGGCTTCCTCATACGTTGCATCCGAGTGGGCAATCGCAACAACAATGCCTTTTTTATGTAGGCAGGAAACCAGTTCCATACCTCCGGGCAGCTCCGGAGCGATCGTAACCATTTTCAATAAGGAACCGGCTCTCTCGAGGATGAGCCCCATTTCAGACAAATCCGGATGCCGCAGATGCGTTTCGTTCTGCATTCCTTTACGTTTTACGTTTAGATACGGGCCCTCCGCATGGATCCCGGCGATCAACGCCCCCACTTCTTGACCTGCAACCTCCTTCACTTTGTCGATCATGCGAAGAAGCGTTTCCAAATCGGATGTAACGGATGTCGCCAGGAAAGAGGTGCAGCCGGTGGCCGCAGAGGTTTGAGAAACCGCTTGAATGCTTCTTGTCGTTCCGTCCATCATGTCATAACCGTTCGCTCCATGAATATGAACATCGATCATGCCGGGAATGAGCAGCTTCCCCTCCCCATCGATGATGGTCGTCTCTCCGGCAATTTCAGACGCTTCCCTCCGGATGGCAGTAATGCGCCCTTTATCGACAAGCAGCGATCCATTCTCGATGACTCCGGTTTCGGTTGCTATGCGAACATGAATGATCTGTACCGCTTTCATGGTAAACCCTCCCCCTATCCTCAACTCGGTCTCAGTATAACAAAGCCATGTGAAAATTGTAAAAATCCGAGCAGCAGGTGCACCAATCCCTTTGTTTCGTGGTTTCCGCTCAAGCGACTTAACGCAGAAAAAGCTATTTCGCCTTCACTTCGGCTCGTTCGGCTCGTCTAGACCTTCGAGCTCCGGCAGCCCGGCTTCTCTCCGCTTCTCAATAATGTAACGCACATACCATTCCGAATTCTCGGTATTCTTCCTTACTGATTTGATCGTACGGAGCCATACTTCATTCCAGCTTTGCCCGTTGGACATGATATGCCCTCTTTTCTCCATCTGAATGCTGCCGTCATAGGCAAGCATAGCGGATTCACGCATCGCAGGAGTGTCCAGCAAGATGATGTTTCCATGCTCATCATGCTTGCTCTCGATACCCATGTTCCCATCCATTTTGGATGCGATCCAACCCACCACCAGCACCAGAATTATGAACAAGACGACGACTCCAATAAGAACCCACAACCAAATGCTCATCCCATTCCCCCCGCGATCCCAAACCATTTGTTCCCTATAACACCATTTTATACGCACTTCTGCCTAAAAAGGTATCATCCGAAATAAAAGATACGAATAAACTCCCGGAACGGGATCCGGAAGGTTAAACTGCTAAGGTTAACAGAGAGGTGTCTCCCTTTCTGCAGCCCTTCTAGCTTGAGTACAGGGAGCAGTAGGTATGCGTAAATTTCCCTGCAAGCAGATCCGTCTTCCGGATGGAAAATTGCGGTTCCCCGGCGCCCCACCAACAAAATCCAACCTCCTGGTCCGAATCCAAAGCAAGCATCAGCTATCTTGGACTTCCGGCTGGCCTGATCCGCATTCCCGGAAAGAGAGTTGTATTCTTCTAATGACGAAAAAAGCCCGCATAATGCGGGCTCAGGCTGTCGAGAAAGTCTCGACAGCTATTTTCTTGTGAATTTAATTCAACACGACACCGCGTTAATGTTGTATAATAATAGTAAATAAACCGTTCGGAAGGGTGTTACATATGTTGCGTTCGAATCGAGAAAAACAGCAGGCTTACGAATTTGTTTCGATTGAAGAATTGGTTCCTCAAGATCATCTGCTCCGTAAAGTGGACAAGTATATCGATTTCTCTTTCATCGACGAAAAGGTTCGTCCGCTTTACTGTGCGGATACTGGGCGGCCTGCTATCGACCCTGTCGTGTTATTTAAGATGATTTTCCTCGGTTATTTTTATGGCATCCGTTCCGAACGCCAACTCGAACGTGAAATTCAAACCAACCTTGCTTACCGCTGGTTTTTGGGGTTAGGTTTAACCGACAAAGTGCCGGACCACTCTACGATTAGCTGGAATCGTCGCACGCGCTTTAAAGACACCGAGATTTTTCAGGAGATCTTCGATGAGATTGTGCTTCAAGCTATCCAGCACCGTATGGTGGGCGGACGTGTCTTAGTTACCGACTCAACCCACGTCAAAGCGAATGCGAACAAGCATAAATACACAAAAGAACAGGTTTTGCAAAACACTCGTGGTTATGTGAGTGAACTTAATGCGGCCGTAGGGGCTGACCGGAATGCACATGGAAAAAAGCGCTAAAGCCAAGAGAGGACGTGATCGAGGAAAAGGAAGTTAAAGTGAGCATGACAGATCCCGACAGCGGTTATATGATTCGTGATGGGAAACCGGAAGGATTCTTCTATTTAGACCACCGTACCGTGGACCTGAAATATAATATGATTACGGATGTCCATGTCACCGCCGGAAATGTCCATGATTCTGTACCGTATTTGTCCCGTTTGGATCGTCAACAAGAACGATTTGGTTTTAAAGTCGAAGCCGTTGCTCTGGACTCCGGGTACTTGACTTCACCCATCTGCAAAGGGCTGCAAAGCCGAAACATTTTTGCCGTTATTGCTCACCGAAGATTTCACCCGACCCAGGGTTTATTCCCTAAATGGAAGTTCACGTATGATGCGGAGCGCAATCTTTATGTTTGCCCTGCAAAGCACGAATTACCATACAAGACGACCAACCGTGAGGGATACCGACAGTACGCTTCGGATCCACAGCACTGCAAGAACTGCCCGTTATTAAATGAATGCACGCGGTCTCGCAACCACCGAAAGGTGGTAACTCGTCATGTCTGGGAGGACAGCAAAGAGTGGGTGCGAGGCAACCGGTTGAGTCGATCCGGGAAATATCTCTACCGAAAACGAAAAGAAACGATTGAGCGAAGCTTCGCGGATGCCAAAGAGCTCCATGGGTTTCGCTATTGCCGTTTGCGCGGGCTGCAAAACGTCAGGGAACAGGCCCTGATGACAGCAGCTGTACAGAACATGAAGAAGATGGCGATCCACCTGGATCGCCTGGAAAAACGGGGGTAATCTCCCCGTTTTCACTTTTGAAGTGACCACTTGAAATTGAGAAACCCTGCACTTTAGAAAAAAGTACAGGGTTTCTCGACAATCTGAGCCCGCATAATGCGGGCTTTTAGGCGTACATGATAATCGGTATTCACTTGTTCTTGGCTGGTCCCATTATAACTTCGTCAGTGTCAAGCCGCCTAAACAGCTTCATGATGGCTGCAATATTCCTGAGCCTTTCGGTGGTTAAAAAATGCTATCGGGAACGTAATAAATTTTCTGAGTATCCTTCTTATTTACCGGATCTGTAACAATCGTGAAATACACATTGCCGTTCTTGGTCTGCACACCCTCGATTTCGCGGTTGCCCACATTGGTTATCTTCACTAGCGATTTATACGCGCCTGTGTTAGACATCATGGCAATCTGCGGCGTTTCCCCCTCGGCTCCGCCTGAGGTATAGATTTCGGTGCTGCCTAGCATATCGACCCCTTGGAAGGAGCCGTTCGGTCTAATAATGGCACTGCCTGATTGGGTGAAGCTGGTCACGCAGGCGCTTACCGCTGCCGCGCTGTCCATTCGTACCATTTCATTGCTGTCAAGCAGCTTGTTCAAAGCCACCGTGTCATAGATCGACCAGGTCACGGTGCCTTCCTTCGTCTGCACGCGGAAGACTGTGTGCGTGCTGTTTCCGCCCCCATCCACACGGTAGGTGTCTCCCAATCTTGCACCCGTCTTATTGGCGTAATTCATGTAGGTAAACCTGCGAAGATCCGTATAATCAACGGTTGTGCCCGGTGAATACTGAACTCTTGCTACCTGGAGTGACCAATAATAGTCCGTGGATGGATCAGCTTTAGAGCTGAAGTAGAAATAATTCTCGCCATTGTACGTATACATGTCCAGCGTTTGGCAATGGCCGGTGTTGGTAATCGTCATTTTATCAACAAACGTGGCGTTATTTCCGTCGATCAGCAATCTTGAGAGATAGCAATTGCCTCCAGACCGCTGCGTTACATAAATATATTTTGAAGCGATGTAAGCTTTCTGCACCACCACATTATGCTGAAGTCCCTTGAGGTTGTAGGCGAGGGTTGCGGAGGCGTTTACAGTCTTATCGGGGGTTGCCGCAAACGCGGGCAGAGCTGACATACTGAAAATATAAATGGCAAGAAGTGCAGAGGCGAGGGTTATCAACCGCCTTTTCAAATGGTTCCACGTTCGAACTTGCAGCATACGGATTACCTCCATTTGTTATAATCTTTATCCTTGCACATGTCCCTGCAACCTGAGATGTCTCCAATACGCGAAACAACGGGAGTACGCGATCTTCCTCCTTCCGTCAACTATGGGCAAGTGCTGCCCGTATCATCCATATCCGACTCGATGGTCACCTCCCTTTTTAAGGAATGTTTGCAAGTTGTTCTTCTATAATTTAACAAATGTATTGCATTTTATCAAAGCTTTCATAGCAGGCCGTGATAACGATTCATAGATTTGCCTTAAATGGAGTTATGCATCATCCGCCGCGTATAAATCCACTCATCCAAACGGTAAATTCAACGCCAGAAGCCCCGCCCTGATAATGGCGAGGCTTTACGGAAGGTGAGCGCATGAAGAGAACGTCCATTTTCAAACGCATTCATGCCCAAACGCTACTCCATAACTCGAACTTCCGTGTTCGTTGAGCTCGTTGTTTCTAGAAGCGGCTGCGGCAAGCCCTTTAAATGATGATCGAAGAAAGCCGCCACATATTCCCGCTGCGCGTCAAGCGCTTGCTCAGGGTCAGCCGTTCCAATGCTCTGCTGGACCGAAAGCCTGGAAAGGCTCACCTCGCTTGCAAGCTGAGGCAACAGAGACTGATAATCGGTAAAGGTAAAATGGGCCCCGTTCGGTATGGCCACATCCAATTTCCAACCGCTTGTATGGTTCCAGAACATGGCCCGGTCCTCCGCCGTCAAATGCGAGTCCACTTCACCTTCGTCGTTGAACCCGGAGTTCAGCAGCATAAACGGACGATCCAGGCCATCCTGTGCTACGGGCAGGGGATGATTGGGCATATGCCCCATCGTTCCGTCCATATCGATCCCCGCATCGATTCGCTCATCCTCATACATCGTTTGAGCGGCCGTTGCTCCCCCCGCAGAGTGCCCGTAAATGCCTACCTTGGAAAGATTAAGGAGGGCAGCCAAACCGTGAGGAAGCTGCTTCTTGCCGGTGTCCGGATTGCTGCCTGCCCTCATCCCGGTCAATTGATCCAGGACAAACCGAACATCATTGACGCGGACATCGATCATCTTAAGCACCGTTTCCGCACTGAATGCCGGCAACGTCTCCGTCACGACCCGACCGTCGGGAAATTCGACGACCGATGCTTCATGCGTATGATCCAAGGTAATGACGATATATCCGCGGCTTGCCAATTCCTGCACCAGGATGGTGCCAAAGCTTCGCGGAATGGAGCCGCCCGGGGAGAAGATAATCACTGGCCAGCCTCCCTCAATCTCGGCCGCAGGCGCATCCAGCCATGCGTGGGTATCGATATCGGCCAGATTGACCGTGCCGGGGGTCAGGCCGATGGATGGAAGTTCCGATTCGTCATAATGCTTAGCCGCACCTTCCCGCATATATTTAGCTCTTTGTCCGCTTTCTTCTTCGGCCGGGTACCAGATACTGATCATAAGCTCCCTCTGTCCTTCGTTAACCCAAGGATCCATTCTGTCCTTATCCATCAAGTGAAGCTCTGTCACGCCGACCGGATAGTTCCCCATAGGTGCAGGAATGTGGAGCTGGACGCCTGGCCCCTTCGCAATTTCTTCTTCCTGCGGGATCGGGGCCAGCCATACGAAGAGCCCGGCAAGCACGATGGCTACTGACGCGATCACCAGCACCGAAAGACGGATCCAACGCGGGGCTTCCCCAATGAGAATTTTGCTGACAGAACCTACGGTCAGCACAAAATAGACCATATAGATCATCATAAACACGCTAATACAGACCAGGACGGGCTCCAGAAGACTGATGCCCCCTAATCCGCCGAACAGCCTCCTTAGCCAGCTGAATATGACAATATAATGTCCCGCTCCAACGAGCAGCGGCAGGATAAAGATCATAGCGTTCTGCTTAAAGATCGAACCGCTAATCTCGTTCATGCTCACACCGATTCTCCTCAGAACATCGTAGCGGGCCTGATCTCCCGCCGCTTCGGTCAACTGCTTGAAATAAAGGACGCTCCCTGTTGCCAGGAGGAACACAAGTCCCAAAAACCCGAGGATAAATACATTTAACGCAGCGCTCTCGATTCCGACACGATATTCGGCATAATACGACGACAGCTTTGATTCCGGCGTGGCCATGGCGGCAAGCGCATTAGACGTAGCCCTCGTTGTTTTCTGCCCCTCTACCGTGTAGCCGACATAGTCTACAGAAGGACTCTGCCGCTCGATCGCGCGGTAGGTTTCGTCAGCGACCACGACCATAATATCCGGATAGCTCCAGTTCACGATTCGTTCAATCGTCATATCAGTAAATGCCAGAGTCAACGGCTGGGAAGGCAGCTCCAAGGTGATCGTCTCTCCGTCATAATCCGACCATGCATGCTCCGTGTACATCGGGCGAACCGCAATCGCTGCCCCCGGCTCCGTCACGTCCAGTCGGGGAATGCTGAGCGCTTCCGCTGCCCGGTTATATCCGCTCACGGAGATGACTTTGATGGGCTGCTCGTTAGATGCCAGCTGTTTCTTCGAAATAATCTCATCGCTCGAAGAATGTCCGTTCAGATGAATAACAGGAATCGTAACCTGCTCGGTCACAGGATGCGCCGCATCGCTTCGGATCATATGGTCGACTTGCTTGTTAAATGCTTCATCCTGGCTGACAAACATATAGCTGAAGGGAGCGATCAAACGCGTGGAATGCTCGTAGGTATGGTAGGTGCTCAAGCCAAAGCTGAATGCGCACAACGCCAAAGCCGACAAGATCGAGATGATGCTGAACGTGCGGGCATTCCCCTTCATGCGATAGACCAGGTTCGACGTAACAACCAGGTTCAACCCCTTGTAGTAATAACGTTTACGGCGCTTCGCCAATCTCAGGACAAAAATAATGAGCGATGAAAACAAAAGTCCAGTTCCCGCTATAATCCCGACCGACATCACCCCAAGATTGGTCAGGATCTGCTCATTATTCGCAAACTCGCGAAGTCCGAACCCATAACTGACCGATAGGACGAGGATAGCTGCGAACGCTGAAAGGATGGAAGCCTGAGGTTCCCGCTCCCCTTCCTGCTCGGCTCGAAACAGCTCGATCAGCCGGAATCGGTAGATCAGCCTATACGCCTGCACTGAAGTGATCAGGATAATAATCATGAACACAATAACCGTACTGATGATCGCCGGAAAGGAGATCGACATCCCGATATCCACGCTAATGCCGAGCAGCCGGGCCAGGATCATGGTGAAGAGCTTTGACAGCAGAGAGCCGGCACCGATTGCCAATGCGAGAACGATTATACCGATCAGCAGATTTTCATAAAATAGCAATCGGCCGATCGTTCGTTTGGGCAATCCCAGCAGGGCATACAGCCCTACTTCCCTCTTCCGTTTTCTGGAGAAGAATTGGTTGGAATACAGGATAAACACCGACACGAACAAGATTAACACAATCGAAGCAATGAAGAACGTGGACTTCATGCTTCTGGACGACTCGATCGCGTTCATGATCTCCTTACTGTACTGCAGGGAAGCGAAAATATAAAAAATGACGACACTTATAAACATGGAGATGAAATAAACAAAATAATGGCGGAAATTGCCCCGTATGTTTTTCTTGGCCAGATCAAACAGCGTCATTGGCATCTCCTCCCAGCACGTTCAGCACATCCAATATCTTCTTGAAGAATTCCTTTCTGGCCATGCTTCCCTTGACCAGCTCCGCAAAAATGCCGCCGTCTTTAATAAATAACACACGGCTGCAATAGCTTGCTGCGTAAGCATCATGCGTGACCATCAGGATCGTGACGGAATCCTGCTCGTTCAAATCCTTCATCGCCTCGAGCAAGTCGGCTGCAGCGCGGGAATCCAAAGCTCCCGTCGGTTCATCCGCCAGAATCAGTCTCGGATCGGTCACGATTGCGCGGGAAGCAGCCGTTCTCTGCTTTTGGCCGCCGGAGATTTGATACGGGTATTTGTCCATAATATGACCGATGCCAAAGCGCTCCCCGAACGCTGCCACCCGCTGTTCTGTTTCGGCAACGTTCATCCTTGCAAGGGCGAGCGGAAGCACAATATTTTCCTTGACGGTCAGCGTATCTAAGAGATGATAGTCCTGAAAAATAAAGCCCAGCTTCGTTCGGCGAAACTCCGATAATTGCGCTTCATTCATCTGCAGCACCGGTTCCCCGTCGATCACGATGTCTCCAGAGGTCGGCTCGTCAATGGTGGATACGATATTGAGCAGTGTCGTTTTCCCGGAGCCGGATGGCCCCATAATCCCGACAAATTCTCCCTCCTGAACAGTCATATCAATCCCGTGCAGTACCGGCATCACATTTCCTTTCGCGCCGTAAGACTTTTGTAATTGATGTATTTTAACGATCTCTTTCATCTGTTCTCCACCTCCAGGTAATCATTCCCTGGTATCATACCACCGTTTTTAACGCGCAGCCTTACTCCTGACTTACGAATTCCTTGTGCAGGCTTACATTTTTGTAACCTTGTCCATTGCGATGATGTTTGCTTTCCGTATCAAAGGTATAATGTAATGAAATGACGTGAACCGCGCGGATCGGAGGGATCATATGTGAAGATCATGATCGTGGAAGACGATGCTACGATCAGGGAAATGCTCGGGGAAACCTTGCAGAAATGGGGATTCGAGCCCGTGCTTTGTGACGATTTTGAACGGGTGCAGGAACGATATGCCGTAGAACAGCCTCATCTTGTGCTTTTGGACATTAACCTGCCGGTGTATGACGGTTTCCATTGGTGCAGCCGGATTAGGGATGTCTCCAACGTGCCGATTATCTTTCTTTCCTCACGCAATACGCCGATGGATATGGTGATGGCGATCAATATGGGCGGAGACGATTACATACAGAAGCCGTTCTATGACGAAGTGCTGATATCCAAAATCAAAGCGCTGCTGCGCAGGACCTATTCCTATATCGATCCCGCCCCGAATGTGATCGAGCACGATGGCCTGATCCTGAACCTGCATGATGGGAAGCTGTTATGCGGGGAGCAATCGGTGGAGCTGACGAAGAACGAATTCCGAATCCTGAATCTGCTGTTGCAGCGTAAAGGAAGCATCGTTAGCAGAGAAACCATCATGCGTCGTTTGTGGGAGGATGAAAGCTTTGTGGATGACAACACTTTGACGGTTAATATGACGCGGATTCGAAAAAAACTGGATGATTTGGGTAAAAGCCGGTTCATCACAACGATCAAGGGTGAAGGGTATATGATCAAATGAGCTTTGTTCGATATTTGGAAGATAAACGTTATGTGATCGTATTGGCCGCCTCGATGATGCTGTTTGTAACCTTAATGATGGTGATTAGTTCATCCGGAACGTACGATGCCGGAGATATTTTCTACACGTTACTCGGATGCTTGATCTTAACGGCCGCCTATCTGGTCCTTGGATATGCCCGTCGCTACGCGCATTATCATGCCTTGAATGAAATAACCGGTAACGGCGATGACGTTATGGTCGCTGCCGTACCAAAACCGCTCAGTTATGAGCAGCGGCTGTATACAGCTTTGGCGAGAAAGCTTCATCAAGCGAAGCTGGATACCTTTCGGAAGTGCCATGAGGAACGGAAGGACTATCATGACTTTATCATGTCTTGGATTCACGAGGTGAAGCTTCCCATCACGGCAGCCCATCTGTTGATGAGAAACAGTGCCGGCAAGTCTGCTGAGGAGCTCGTGTATAAGCTGGAGGATGAAGTGAATAAAATCGATCATTATGTTGAACAAGCGCTCTATTATTCCCGGATCGATTCATTTTCGAGGGATTATCTGATCGCCGAGGTTTCATTGAACCAGATCATGCGGGCCAGTGTCCGCAAGTACGCCAAGCTATTCGTTGCCAAACGGATCCGTTTTACCATGTGGGAAGAAGAACACGCGGTTCACAGTGACGCCAAGTGGCTTGGATTTATCATCGACCAAATCATCACCAACGCCTTGAAATATACAAACCAAGGGGGTGCCGTTACCTGTTCCCTCGAGGACAATACAAGCGAGAAGCGGCTTTTGATCCGGGATACCGGCATCGGAATCCTCCCGGAAGACCTCGGAAGAATTTTTGATAAAGGTTTCACCGGATCAACAGGCAGAAATGACGCAAAATCAACGGGTTTGGGATTGTACCTGGCCAGCCAGATGGCCGTCAAGTTGGGGCACCGGCTGTCTGTGCGGTCAGAAGCAGGCCAATATACAGAGCTTACGATCCTCTTCCCTAAATCGCGTAGCATTTATGGGAAGGTTTAAGTAACTTGCTGAGAACGCTGAAGGTTTGCTTTTAACGTATAAAGCCGCTCAAATCTCCCGCAAGAGAGCAGCGGCGTTTTTTATGCCGTACATCCCTACTTATGCTTATCTTCCAATTGATTGCTTATCTGAAACAACTGCTCTGTTAATTCTATCCCGGTTTGTTCTCCTATGATATTGGAATACCGATCATATAGATTAAGCCAGGCTTTTTCGATATCCGGTTGAAGCTCTTTCCCCTTGTCTGTGGAGTAAATCAGGGACATTCTGCCTTTTTGTTCAGCGTACACCAGGCCTTTAGCCTGCAGCTTCTCGATAAAACGGGTCACCGTAGAAGGGGTTATGTGTAAAACCTCCCCAAGCTCCTTCTGAGAAATGCCTTGCTTCTCATTCACGGCAATCATCAGGAAAGCGTAGGTCGGAGACAAGCCTGTTATGCGGAATTCATCCTCGGCTAACTTGGTTATGGAGCGGGCCAACTGATTGGCCGTGAAGTATAGACATCCCTTGAGCAAGTGGTCTTGAAAGTGTTCCATTCGATACACTCCTTTTTTGTTGTGCATACAAATTACCATTCCACATGACGAGGTGTCAAGCCTTTCCATGCCCGAGAACGAACACGTCTGCCTCCTATATGTATTCCATAAGCGAACGTAATGAAAAGCCCCCCTCTCACCTATGGCTGATCATAGCGTGGGCTAAGAATGATGCGGTTATCGTCAAAAAAACGCCCTATCCCCTTCGGGATAAGGCGCTAAAAAACCTTAGTGTGGCATCATGCTACCTGGTGCTTGCGGAGGCACCATGGCAGGAGCGTAGCTGTTTTGCATTTGCGTCATATCCTGCTTCGGGAGCTGCGGAACTTGATAATAACCATGCTTGTTCTGGTAAAGGGAGATCTCATAAGCCATTTCAATACAGTTCGGCAGAGAATCTGCAAGTACCCGGCGCACGACGGGATTGGTGGATTCCAGGGCGGCATTTGTTTTTACGGTAGCACCGGCTTTAACCGCATTCAGCATGCATTGGGAAATGAACTCATCGTTTATTTCTGCCGTCGACTGCATTGGTTTCTTCGGCTGGGATGGCTTCATCCCGTAAGTAAAATCATTCCCCTGCTTCATTTTATAGCTTTGGGTCGGCTTGGATGGGTCTTGTCCTGATTTGAAGCACTCGAGGGTGATGTTGTATTCATCAGCCATAAATTGCTTCTGGCGCTGCATAATATCCCGAAGCTCCGGATCTTGTACGTGCCCGCTCAGCATCGTATAAGTATCGATCGTATTGATGGCCCCGGCCAACACTTCGTGGACATCGAACATTTCGTGACCGCCATGGTTCAATTGCGGAGGAACCATACCGGTTTCAATGTTTTGGTGATTTTGCGGCTGTTGGAATTGCATGCGTATAACCTCCTCATATTTTAGCCTTATTTCCAATGCATCAACTTGATAGCCGGATTATGGCTGTTCGGAATAGCTCCTTATCTGAAGTTCAAATATGGAGTCCAAGGTTTATTGTTATAAGAATCGACTTAAGTTATTCAAACAAAATGCTCCGTGAGCGCGGCTAAGTCAACATGATGTAATTGATGATTGGGTTGGAAGTTCCTTCACCCAAAGAAAAAAGACCGCCGGATGGCGGTCGTTCTTACAAATATTAAAGAAGCATAATCCCATTATTATTCCAGGTTGAAATCACCGGAGCCCGTGCGTACCTTCAGCAGCACATCGCCGCTTCCGAACGTTCCTCTGAGTACGCCTTTATCCTTGTCTTTCTCCTCGGATTGGAATCCGTCCCAGCTAACCTTACCGGTGCCGGAACCGCCTTTAAAATCAACGGTCAGGGAAGATGGCTCCTGATCCAAATCAACGGTCACATCGCCGCTGCCCACCCGCAGGTCGGCATCCTGCAGCAGCTCATCCGCTTCCAATTGAATGTTGCCGGAACTCGCCTCGCCTTGCAGTTCAGCTTCTCCATCCTGCAGATCAACGCTGCCGCTGCCTGCCTCGAACTTCATCAAGGAAGCCTTATAGCGTTCAGCCGATATATCGCCGGAGCCCGACTTCAAGCCGATCGTAACCGCATCAATATCCTCGATATGAATATCACCGCTGCCCACTTTGACGGAGATATCCTCTCCCTGCAATCCCGCAATCTCTATATCGCCGCTGCCTGCTTCAATGTCGGCTGCCGACCACATTTTCTCAGGCAGTTCCACCGTTAAATCCGTATCCATAATCCGCACGCCGAAACCGATATGATCCGGTGCATCGATCCCCACGCTCAGCGTTTCGCCCTTCGTCTCCACCTTCAATTTGACTTGGTCCGCAATCTGCTTGCTCACTTTCCCATCCAGCCTGATCACGATCTCATCCAAGCTTCCCTGAACGACCTCAATATCGCCGCTTCCCGTTCGAATATCCAACCTCTGGACCTCTTCCGGGCTGACCGCCTGTTCCTCGTGAATTTCCTTCGTAGAGAAGGAGAAGCCAAAGTTAACATTTGAGAAGATATTCAGGGGATTCCACGTAAAAATCAACAGCAACACGCCCGCCACCACGATCCACACACCAGTACGTCTCTTCATTTTCGTTTACCTTCATTCCTTCCGTCATTCCATATTCTCTCTATCTTTCCAGGTTTCCGATTCCTGTTCAGTATAGCACGCAAGAGCAGCATGAACATTAGTCCCGCGAATGATTGAAACCCCGACTTAAGTCCAGTACGCACATGCCGCCCGAGTCGCTGACGCGTCTGCACACTTACGGGAAGCACCAGGCTTGCCGCCGACACCGGATGGGGATATGATATGTCCTTTGGAACAAAACACGAAAAAAAGAACCGCCCCCAAGCCGAACATCACCTCGGGGACCGTTCCTTTCTTTGATCTTTGAAATCGCTTCTCATTATGTACAGCATTTACTGGAAATTGCCTTATGTAGATGCTTGTTTCAAAACAATTACATGATCAATTTGGTTAGAATACTCATCAGCAAGACATAGGCTGACACGGATAAAATCAAATAGCCGGCGCTGCGCTCCTTCACGACTCCGCTCGCTTCCATACCCGCTTGCAGCGTTAAAGCAAGGAGCGACAACAGCGTTATGAGCAGCAATAAGAAGGAAAGATTAAAGCTGAAGGACAGAATGCCTGCCAAAATAAAGCCGACAGCCCCTATATAATGCGCAGCGCCGACACGCGTAATGAACAGCTTCAGCGCCGGCTGCGTCCCGCTTCTCCACCAGCCGATCAGCCAGACAGCCGCCAGCAGGGCAACGGTTGAGAGCAGCCCGAGCAAGAGCATTCTGCCGAACACTTCACCAAACACAGAGGATGGAAGCTCCCGAAACATGCTTCCCCCTCCGAAGCCGAACATCCCGAAGAACAGCGCTGAGAGCCGTTTCCCCATCAGCAGCACCCATAAAAGAAATCCTACCAGCGAGCTAGCAAGCCCCAGAATCCCGTAAATGAAGTGCTTTTCCGTCAAATGGATGCCGTTCAACGGATTCTTCAGCAGATTCAGGATGAAATAGCCATCCACCTGCTTCATTGTTTTTGTTACTTCATCCAACACATTTTTTCTCTCTGTTTCCATCGTTTCCTCCCATAAGCTTATTGGGCCAATACCTGCAACCAGGCCCGATCCTTTCCTATTTTATCCGATATTTGCTAATCCGTATATTGGAAAATGACAAATTTCAACATTATCCCAGTGCTACATCCAGGATCATCATCAATACGAAACCGAACATTAGGCTCATCGAGGCTAAGTCTCGATTGCCCTTTTCCTGAGAGCTGGGAATAACCTCTTCGGCGACAACAAAGATCATCGCTCCGGCTGCAAAGCTCAATGCATAAGGCAGCATCGGCTCAATAACGGATACGGCTACTGCGCCGATGACCGCCGCGATCGGTTCAACCATGCCGGAGAACTGCCCATAGAAGAAGCTCTTTCTCCGCGACATCCCGTCACCGCGCAGCGGCATGGATACCGCAACGCCCTCCGGGAAGTTCTGAATGCCGATGCCAAGCGCCAATGTCATCGCGCCGACAAGAGAAGCTTCGGTCCCCCCGTTGGCTAGCGCGCCAAATGCGATCCCAACCGCCAGCCCTTCCGGAATGTTATGAAGGGTGATGGCCAGAACCAGCAGCGTGCTTCGTTTTCTCATTTTGTGATTGTATCCTTCCGCTCCTCCAATTGGGGCATTAGGATGAAGATGCGGCAAAATCTTATCGATTCCCCAAATGAAGACTCCTCCTAATAAAAATCCGAAGGCAGCCGGAAACCAGTTCCCGATCGGATTGCCTTCCGACATTTCGATGGCCGGAGCCAGCAAAGACCAGTAGCTGGCCGCGATCATGACGCCGCCCGCAAACCCCAGCATGCTGTCCAATAAGCGCTGGTTCAAGGTTTTGGTCACAAAAACGAGCGTCGCCCCTAATGTGGTCATTCCCCATGTAAACAAGGTAGCGAGCAGTGCTTGGACAATGGGATTCAAATTCATAAATACATCTACCATTATGGATGAGCTCCTTTTTATGTAAGTGATTATGCTAATGAAAGATAGGGTTTCCCCATCTAATCCCTGCTTGTATATGCCGGCTTGTGTTAGAGACATCTAGAGAATATGTACCCAAGCGGGGGGCTTCCAATACAGCCAATCCAAATTATATATCAAAATTTGGGTATCACAACACTTACCTTTTGGTAAGTACCTGAACTAAAAGTGCATACTTACATGATTCCGTCTATCGCTTTATACTCAAAACAATTCATCTTGCAAGGAGGACAATGCTTTGAAAACACTAGTCGTCGTAACTCACCCTAATCTGGAAGCTTCGGTCATTAATAAACGATGGGTCGAAGAGCTCCGGCAATATCCCGAAAAATACACCGTTCACGAGCTGCATAAGGTTTATCCGGACGGCATCCTTAATGTAAAACAAGAGCAGCAGCTCATTGAAGCGCACGACAATCTTGTGCTGCAGTTCCCCATCTATTGGTTTAATTGCCCGCCGCTTCTCAAAAAATGGCTTGATGATGTTTTTACCTACGGGTGGGCATATGGTTCCAATGGCGGTGATAAATTAAAGAAGCGTAAGGTTGCACTGGCGGTATCCGCCGGCATTAGAAAAGAAGACTACCGGAAAGAAGGAAGGTATCGCTATACACTTGAACAGCTCCTGACGCCGTTTGAGACGACCTTCCGATACTGCGATGCGGATTACCGATCATTCTATGCGTTTTACGGCCAAGAAAATGAACCCGGCGGGAACGTCCCTGGCATGGAGCTTAGCCATGCTCAAAGGGCATTGGAAGCGAGCGCACGCGATTATTTGAAGTTCATCGACAACCTGTGATCCGGGTACCGGGATAAATGATAAAAAGAAGTATTTCCTCATTTAAGGAATACTTCTTTTTTTTGAATCCATCTAACGTCAAGCCTCTTGCGGTACGGATTCGGGGGCGGGCATGTGGTTCTCTCCCCACTCGCACATCATATGCAGCACCGGAATGAGGGAAAGCCCCCGTTCCGACAGCGTGTATTCCACCTTTGGCGGGACCTGCGGATATTCCGTGCGCACGATCAGCTCATCCTCCTCCAGCTCCTTTAACATGATGCTCAGCGTTTTGAAGGATATCGAACCGATGCTTCGCTTCAGCTCATTATGCCGCATCACCTTTTTTTCGGCCAGCCAATACAGAATGATCATCTTGTATTTACCGCCAATCAAGGACAGCGTATATCCAAAGCCGGTGTCTCGGGGGTTAACGCCAGTAGGAACACAGGTTTCACGCACAAGGGTCACTCTCCTTCTAGTCTGCTTGCCTAAAATTTCTCTATGATAAATCTTATCATATCTACAAGCAGGTGAATGGGGAAAGCTTCATCTGTTGTCATAAAAAATCCAGGCAGCGCGTACGAACGAAATCTCGCTCATGGCTGCCTGGATATCGGTACGGGCATTTATTAGGGCGGTTCTAGCCTTACATGCGGATCATCCCGCCCAGACGTATTTTACATATCGGCCGGACGATTCCAATCCGGACAGCCAGGAGGAAGCATCTTCTCCGCTCACGTCATGCTGATCCCGATAGGGGGATCAGCGACCATTCATCGATGCGATACGCTTTTTTCGGCTTGATGCTGCAATCTGAGCGCATTTCCGACCACAAGTAGCGAGCTTGCGGCCATTCCGATGCAAGCGATGCGCGGGTCCAGAAATCCCAGGGCAGCTAAAGGTACGGTTACCGCGTTGTACAGCAGGGCGAACAGCAGATTCTGATGAACATTCCGCATGGTTAGTCGACTCCATTTGTAGGCCCCGATGATGCTGGTCAGCCTGTTCCCGGTCAAAACGACATCACCGGACTGTTTCGCCGCATCCGTTCCGCCCCCCATCGCCAGGCCGACATCGGCTGCAGCCAAGGCTGCCGCATCGTTGATGCCGTCGCCGATCATCGCTACCTTCAAGCCGCGTCCTTGAAGCTCTTGAATAAACGCCAGCTTGTCTTCGGGAAGCATCCCCGCACGAACCTGATCTATCCCCGCCGCTGCAGCTACCGCTGCTGCAGAAGGCTCTTCGTCCCCGGTAACCATCCACACATCCGCCCTCTTCTTCAGTTCTCGTACAACCTTCCTTGCATCCTGGCGCAGCTTGTCACTCAATACAAAGGATCCGGCGCACGCCTCGTTCACGGCGATATATAGTCTTGTATGACCCGGCAGATCTTCATGGCGCTGCACATGGATCCCATGCTCCTGCAGCCATTTTCGATTTCCTACACGAATGCGGTTACCTTCTACAACGCCCTCCATCCCTTTCCCCGCCCGCTCATGGAAATTCTGCGCCTCGGGCAGAAGAGTTCCCCTGTCCCGCGCGGCTCTTACGATGGCTTGCGCTAACGGGTGAGCGGATTGAACAGCCAGCGCTGCCGCCGTGGAAAGCACGTATGCGCTGCCACCCCGGTAAGCGTGAATCCCGTTGAGGTGCGGCCACCCTTCCGTCAACGTGCCAGTCTTATCCATCAAAATGACATCGGTCTGTCGAAGTCTCTCCAGAGAGCTGCCTTCTTTAAATAGAATTCCGCTTCGGGCGGAGGAACCGGTAGCGATCAGGATGGACACCGGCGTAGCCAAGCCAAGCGCACAAGGACATGCGATCAGTAATACGGACAGTGCGTGGCGCATGGCGGTTTCGGAAGCATCATGGCCATTGGACAGCATCAGCCATCCTGCGTAGGTAAGGGCAGCAATCGCGATCATCGCAGGAACGAATATCGCCGCGATTCGATCAACGACACGTTGAATCTCCGGCTTGCCCTGCTGCGCGGACTCAATAAGTCCGATCATCTGCGATAAGCGGGTATTCTCATGCTGTTTATCGACGACAATGTTCAAGCTTCCGATGAGGCAGCGTGTTCCGGCATAGACCCGATCGCCTGCGTTTTTGGCCACTGCCGCGCTTTCCCCCGTCAGCATGGATTCATCGGCATCGGCGGTTCCCGCATGTACGTACCCGTCAACGGAAATCCATTCCCCGGGATTCACGCGGACTCGGTCTCCGGTCTGCACCTGATCCATGGAGATCCATTCCTCTCCATGACCGCGAATGACTCTCACCGATTTAACCTGAAGCTCGTACAGGGCGCTTAGCTGCTTCAGCGCTCTGCCTTTCGCTACCGTTTCGAGCCACTTCCCCAGCAGAACCGTGGTCATGACCATGGCGATCGTATCAAAATACAGCATAGTATGCGCCTGATCGTGCATGGATCGGAACATCACATAGTGGCTGTAAAAGTACGCTACGGAGGTGCTTAAGGCCACAAGGGTATCCATATTGGCCGTACGGTGAACCAACGCCTGATAGGCGCCATAATAGAAAGGATACCCTACACCGAACTGAAGCAGCGTAGCGAGCACCCATTGAAATACAGGGTTCATCAGCAAAGCCGGCGTCCACCCCATCGGCAAGTCGACGATATGGACCACCATCGCCCATAAGAGCGGGAGGGACAAGCAAGCGGCGATGATGAAGCGGAAGCGGTACGCTCCCGATTCCGCTTCGATTCCTGTATGCGGATTCGACAGCTGGTCGGTCGCACCATAGCCAAGCTTTTCGATCCTTTCCAGGATGGTATTCATGCCGACCCGCTTCGGCTCATAATGAATCGTTGCCCGCGACAAGGCGAGGCTGACGCGGGCCGACTGTACGCCGTCCAACTTGCGAAGGACTTTTTCGATCCGCGCTGCGCAAGCCGCGCAAGTCATTCCGCTGACATGGATTTGATCCAGCTTCACAATGCTTCCTCCCCATCCTTTGTTCATTTCTGAATTCGCTTGTCCATACATTCTATGTGGCTGTTCGAATAATCAGAATGGTCAGGACGCCCGGATGAGAAGCCGGATAAGGAGAAGAACAGAGCCTTGCTGGCCGAGCTGGCGATTGCTAATGCTGCCTATTTTTAAGCTTCAGGAAATTCGTGAGCTGCTCGTTCATATATTCCGGGCTGCGGGTGAAGCCGTCTTCTGACCATTGGATCAGCAATCCCATAATGGCATTGGCCTGATACGCGATGACCAGCGGGATGTCGATGGAGTCCGGATGATGTGCGGATGTGCTTTCCAGCATTAAGCCTTTGATCTTTTCAAACAACGAATAGTAATAAGACAATGAGGATTTCTTATCAAACACGATCTCATAGAACGGCTGGTATTTCTTCACATGGTGGAAGATGCGGATCGTCGAAGGATCAAGATGGTCGGGATCCAGCATGGTTACATGCCGATAAGGCTCATAATAGGATTCTTCCAAATCTTTAAGCAAATGATGGAGGTGCTCGTCAAATAGTGACCCGACGTCTTTATAGTGCAAATAGAAGGTACCCCGATTGACGCCCGCTTCACGGCAAAGCGCCGACACCGAGATCGATTCCAACGTGTTCGTCCGTAATAGACCCAATAATGCTTGATGCAGTGCTTTCTTGGTCTTGATGACCCTTAAATCATTTTCGTTCATCGCTTGTTCACCCTCTCGCCGCACACACCTATGCATGCATTCCTCGTATTGTTAATGAACGTTCACTCGATAATCTGTTCAATAACGGGGATAATGAGAAGAATTATAAACCGATTGCCGCAAAAAGTACACTATACGTCCCACGGATTGTTCCACTAAATGCTCCCACCTATATGAAGCCGTTTCTCGTTCCGTACACTTATATCCGTATGCTGATCAAAGGATGAGGACAAACATACCAATTAACGTCCGTAAACAACAACCAAGAAAAAAAGAGCGTCCCGCAGTAGAAGCATCTACAATTGGGGAAGCTCTCTTCGTATTTTGACCGATATAAGGTTAGGGTTATTCTCAATCGATTAGAAGCCGGCCGTCCAGCCTCCGTCTGCGGCGATCACGGCACCGTTGATAAAGCTGGATTCATCGGATGCCAGGAACAAAGCAACTTGAGCGATTTCTTCCGGTTGGCCGGTCCGCGGAATGACCCCTTGGGTCACTTTCGTGCGGGAAGCACCGAACTCGTCCACATTGTTCATCGTCGAGGCGATATTGGTGATCGTTGCACCCGGAGCAATGGCATTGCAGCGGATCCCCTTCTGGGCATACATGAATCCGGTGTTCTTCGTGATACCGATCACCGCGTGCTTCGAAGCCGTATAGGCTGCTCCGGCATGCGCCCCGCTGAATCCGCCCGTCGAAGCTGTGTTTACGATCACGCCTTTCCCCTTTTCAAGGAAAATAGGGATCGCTTTGCGTATGGCACGCATGACGCCTTTCGTATTGATATCGAAAATCAGGTCCCATTTCTCATCGTCCACTTCACCGATTGCCGCCATGTTATCCATGATCCCGGCATTATTCACAAGAATATCCAGGGTTCCGTACTGTTGAACGGCGGTATCGATCATCGCGTTGATATCTTCCAGCTCCGCTACATTCGTTCTTATGGCGATAGCTTCTCCACCCGAGGCCTTGATCCCGGCTGCAACCGCTTCCGCGCCTTCTTTATTTAAATCGGAAACAATCACCTTGGCTCCTTCTTGTGCATACAGCTCCGCAATGGCTTTGCCCATCCCCGACGCAGCACCTGTAACGACAGCCACTCTATCCTTCAACCGCATAACGATCCCTCCACATATTTATTGAACAGTTGTTCATTTAAATTATAGAGAAGCCGGTACGCCTTTGTCAAACAAACAGCTTGTGGCTTAAAGCAGCCCCTCTCATTCTGTAGGATTGAAGGTTGCAAGGAGGAAATTTCGAGTTTTAACGGAAGCGAAGCTGCCGGTCACCCGGCAGCTTCGCTAATTTAGGTTATGTAGATTTATCATTTGGCTTCGATGACCGCGAAGCCGTTGTCTTCGTCATCGCATGCTCCATCGTTTCATCTCGTCCTTGCTAAGCGGAAGCCCAGATCGTCAATTTTAAACGTAGGATGACTTCGACGGCGGCATGTCGCGCCGCAGCCCCTGGCCTCCTCGGCCCAGCTCCCTCCCCGAAATGATCGATAAGAGCCGTATACCAGGGGATCATATTGGTCCCAGCACCACTCCCACACATTGCCGATCATATCGAACAGCCCCCAAGCATTCGGCTCCTTAGTACCGACAGCATGCGCTCTCCCTCCGGAGTTGCCTTGATACCAAGCGATTTCATTGAGCTCGCCATATCTGTAGCCGATCGTTCCTGCAAGGCATGCATATTGCCATTCCGCTTCAGTAGGAAGACGGTAGCCGTTCGCTTCGCGATCAACATGAATCTGTTCACCACCATCGGCTATCGAGTAGCATTCCTTCAGGCCGGATGTCCGTGACCATGCATTACAGAAACGAATAGCATCATACCAAGATATATTAGTGACAGGGATCGTGGAGCCGCGAACCGCTTGGTCTGTCGTATGCACGACCGCAGCATAAAGCGCTACAGTAACCGGCACGGCTGCAAGGCAAAAAGAATCCAGCTCCACCGTCCATGTCTTTTTGATTCGGTCGTCCCTTAAGTTAACTTGCCCCGCAGGAATCGTTACCATAGGGTAAGATTCTTCGTGTGGGTGGAGCTGCGTCATCCTTGGATCCCCCTATTTTACTTAATGGAGCTCAGCTTCTCGATCGCCTGTTCTTCAGTCGGCATAAAGAAAACATCGCTGCCATTGTTGCTTTCATAAATGAAATCGCGAAGGCTTCGGCTAGAATAGACGGAGAAATCCCCGACAATGGCAAGCTTTGCTCGATAATTCATGAACTTTTGCAGGATGTCGCCGGCCAGGCGTGTGCTTAAATCGAAAAAACGCTCGCTGATCAATGATTTATGTATAACAATCCGATCGCTGCCCGTCTCATATTGTACGGTTGCCATCAGATCCAGTGCGGACTGAACATCATCAATTATTACATCAGTGCCGGTTACAACGGCAATGTCCCTGCTGCCGGCCTCGTGTTTCGTTATCTTCATCTTTTAGCCCTCCCCAAGGGATCGTATTTTTCAACGTCGTTGGACGTAGGTGTTAAATCGCATGCACTGCAAATTCCTACATCCCCTTGTGACTGGTAAATGCTCGCACGAAATCCTCCCCAATCGTCCGGTTATCTCCCCCATGAATCGGCGGTACGTCAGCAACTCTAAAGAAGCTTAAACCGATCACCATCGCGAGGAGTCCGTAGGCTGCGTTGTAGGAATCTGCTACGGACATCTCCCCTGTCTGATTGCCGTACGCAATAATCTTGGCAATTCCATGGAAATCCCTGCTGTAGCTCTCGGCTACGACTTCCTGAAATTTCGGGTCCAATGCGGCTTTCGAGAAAAATTGAACAAACAGTCTGGCTTGATCGATATGAGGAATATGCATCTTCTCAATCCCATCCAGCTGCGATACGTTAATGCTCGTCGCCTCTTCTTCACGGTAAGGGGGCAATAGATGCTTCATAGTCACGTCCATCATCTCCATGGCTGTCATGCCGCTGCTGATGTCCGATTCAATCTTGAGCCCGTAGAAAGCAAGGAACGTCTTGAAGGCTTCGATCGTCAAATGCTCCTTGTTCTGAAAATAATACGTCACAACCCCCTTGGAGCAGCCCGCTTGCTCGGCAACCTTATCCAGCGTCATGCCGTCTATACCATGCCTGCTGATGCAGGTTAACGTAGCGTTGATGAGATCCGCCCGGCGTTTCGGTTCCATTCCGATCTTTGGCATAACCTTATCTCTCCCGTTTATTTATACTGTACGGTCAGAATAAAAAGATTATAGCCAAATATTCCCTGCTCGTCAAGCTGGACTGCGTAAACTCCGAAACGCCAAGAAGTGGGGCCTCCTGAAAAAGACGGCATTGGCGGAATTTATCCGCTCGAATCCTGCTGGTATAACCATGGGCCGCTATTAGAACCCTTCATCTTGCATGTGCATGAATGGAACCCGCCTTCACCTTTTCAATCAACGGCATCCCGTTTCGAATGTTCACTTTCATCACAAAATCGGACGGTAGCTCCAGGGTGCACAGCGAGATATCCTCCTCCAAAAACTCAGGCTGCCCCGTATCGTAAAACTTCATGGCCGCCTCTGAGCTTCGAATCCGATCAATGGTCAACTCCGGCGTTACATAGCCTGACTGCCGGAGGATATCTGCGATATACTCCGCGCATGCCAGGTCATCATCCCCCGTTGGGTGGGAGGCAATGATGTTTATGCTCATCTCTTCATGGCCAAGCAACCGCTCCTTAATAAATTGTGCGGTTGTCCTGGCATTCGAGAAGCCTGTAACAAGAACATGCTCTGCATTCATGGCATTTAAAGCTGCAGTCACCCCGTTCGTTGTCTTCTGGATCAGAAATTCCCCTTGGAGATCGAACTGCTGCAAGCGAACAGGCGAATTATCCAATTGAAATCCCGGAATCAACAACCCCTTAATCTCGCCGGCCAATATGAAATCAGGGTGTAACTCTTTTAATTTCATAGCTTCATCGACTCCAGCTACAGGAATGATGCCTTGGACCCCGTTTAGAAATGCATAGTGAGCCACCGTAAATGCGCGAATTACGTCAATGACTACATTGATCTGCGCCGGCTCGGGCGGCCGGTTGTGTCCCTGCATTATTCGAATCTTCATGTTGGTTCCCCCTTACCCGAATACAGGCAGTTTAATAAACAGTATATTTTCGCCAGCATAAGAGGTGATTCGTCTATTCGCAAACCGCTGCTCATCGTATCCGTGACTCGAAAGTAGCGGCGGAATATATAATCCGATTGTGGTCATAATTAGGATGATATGTACGCCATCTGCACAACCTGTAATTGTGTCCTTTAAATCTCCACATCGAGGAGCTACATCATGGAAAAAACAAAAAGACGAAAACTGAATATCAGCTTCCAAAGCGATATCGACCTGGAGGACTCCCCGGAAACAAAAGACGAAGACTCCAAGTCCAAATCCAATTCAGCAGGAAGCTCCAAGGGACAGGTCTGGGAATTCATTGCGCTGGCGACCATTCCGATCGTGCTGGTATTCGGCAATTCGATGCTGGTTCCGGGGCTGCCCGAGATGCAAAGAGAGCTTGGCATCAGTAAATTCCAGAGCAGCTTGATCATCACCATTTTCTCGCTGGCGGCAGGCCTGTTTATTCCGCTGATCGGGTATCTGTCGGATCGGTTCGGCCGCAAGGTGATCATCATTCCCGCCTTGATCCTATACGGCGGAGCCGGAATCCTGGCCGGGTTCGGCGCGATATGGAATTCTTATGCGGTCATTATTTCCGCCAGAGCAATTCAAGGGTTCGCAGCTGCCGGGACCGCTCCGATTGCAATGGCGCTCGTCGGCGATTTATACGAGGGCGGAACCGAAAGTAAAGCACTGGGCCTCATCGAGGCATCCAACGGCTCAGGCAAAGTGCTTAGCCCCATAATAGGCTCTCTGCTGATGCTGATCGTTTGGTATGCTTCCTTTTTCGCTTTTCCCGTTTTCTGCGCTTTATCGCTGCTGGCCGTGATCTTCTTGATTAAAGAGCCGAAGCGTAACCAAAAGCAGGAGCTCAAGAAATATCTGGGGAATATCAAGGATATCTTCAAAGAGAAAGGCCGCTGGCTCATCACTGCGTTCTTTGCCGGCTCGTTGGGGCTGTTTATTTTGTTCGGTATCCTGTTTTACCTGTCCAACATCCTTGAGGAGAAGCCCTACAATATCGATGGCGTGATGAAGGGGTTAATTCTAGCCATTCCGCTGCTGGGCATGGTTATAACTTCCTATACGACCGGGAGCCTGATCAAGAAAAAAGGGCTGCTCATGCGCTGGTTAATGAACATCGGTTTAGTTGCCATGACGGTTTCCTTAGCGGCTACCCTGTTCTTTCTGAAGAACATCTATGTATTCATTGCATTGCTGACGGTTAGCAGCATTGGAACCGGACTGCTTCTCCCCTGCCTGAATACCATCATTACCGGCGCCGTCGAGAAGAGTGAACGGGGTATGATTACATCGCTGTATAACAGCTTGCGGTTTTTGGGTGTGGCAGCGGGCCCCCCTTTATTCGGGTGGATGATGGACAAATCCGATCATGTGGTGTTTATCACGGTATCTTCCCTTTCTTTGGTGACATTAGGTCTTGTGTTCTTCTTGATTAAGCCCCCACGCAAGATCGCCTGATCGGCATTCCAATATGGTTAAAGATGGGCACCTGTCTCTAGGGTTGCGCATATGATACCAGTGTCAGCTGGAATATCGACAAATCAAAAATGAATTGGGGAGATTTTAACATGAACAATTCCCTGCGTGCAGTTTGGCCCACGGAGTTAAGTGACCCGAGCGGGCAGCGCAGCAATCCCGCAATGGGAAAAAAAGACCGCGACGCCTATGGGGGCACAGGCCGCGGGATTACGATGGTCATTGATAAGGGCCTTGGCCGTCATGCGTTCACCGATCTGATCGAAACCTCTTCGGATTACATCGATTGCATCAAGTTCGGTTTCGGTACGGCTCCGCTGTATAAAATGGATATGCTGCTATATAAAATCAGTCTGGCCAAACAGCACGGGATCATGGTCATGCCGGGCGGAACCCTTCTCGAGACCGCCGTGCAGCAGGATGTTGTCCCTGCTTTCTTCAATTCCATATGCAGCCTCGGCTTCAATGCCGTCGAAGTATCCGACGGTACCATCGAGCTGTCCCGCAAACAACGGACGGCACTGATCCGGGAAGGCAAACAACGGGGATTTCGCGTTTTTACGGAGTATGGCAAGAAGCTGTCCGGTTCCCTTATAGATGCCGCCATGCTTGCCAAAACGATGGAAACGGATTTGTCCGCAGGCGCCGAGTTTATAACGATTGAAGCCCGCGAATCGGGAATGGGTGTCGGCATTTTCGATAAGCAAGGCGAATGTCGGGAAGAAGTGATTGACGATATCATTAAGTTCATTCCGGATTCAAGAAAGCTGATCTGGGAAGCGCCACTTAAACACCAGCAGGCCATGCTTTTGCGCAAGTTCGGTTCCAATGTACATTTAGGGAATATTCCGCCTTCCGAGGTTCTCGCGCTGGAAACGATGCGCCGCGGGCTTCGTCAGGATACGTTTGAACTTGGGGTAAGAGCGCAGGAAGCGGATCGGTTTTGTTATGTCATTTAACCTTTAGCCGAAATCTCGGCGATTACGAATAAGGGCAGCCCGGAATTGATTCCGGGCTGCCCATTTGGTATACGTTCGGCAGCATGATGGCACATCGAAGAGGAGCTCATGCGGCATAGCCTTTTACGAAATCTCGGCATCCCCTTCAACTGACAAGCATACACTACAATATCAGGATAGGCTTGTCACTTCAACTAATGAAGGAGATTTCAGTGTGAGCATTCCGTTCTTTCCCTACCGATGGAGACTGCTGTTTACTCGTCGAACCGCGATAAGGTTTCTCCTCATTACGGCCGGAGCCGTCATACAGGGCTTCGCCATGGCCGTATTCTTGTTTCCTCACGCCATTCCCTCCGGAGGAGGCGCGGGGATCGCGGTGCTGCTAAACCATGCCTTCGGCCTCCCGATGAGCTTCGGGCTGTGGTTTGCCAATACGATTTTTCTTGTTTTCACCGTCCAATATCTTGGCAGCATCAGCGCCTTCGGAACCGTGTATGTCATAACGGTCACTTCCGTATCCGTCAATTTCTTCGAGGTGTTTGTAGATCCGCCGTTCAAAAATGTGTGGATTGATCTGCTCTTCGGTTCAGTCATTCTCGGTACCGGCGTCGCCATGCTGATCAGGCAGCGGGTCTCGAACGGAGGAATCGGTTTTGTAGCCCTGGCGATCTATAAATACAAGGGGATCAACCCCGGAACATCGTTGTTCTGGATGAACGGCATCATCTTTGCCCTGACCGCCTATGTGATTGATTGGAAAATTATAATCCTTGCCGTGGGATGCCAATGGATGTCGACAAGGATCATTAACTGGATCCACCAGTTTCCCGCCCCGAAGACGACCTATGCACCCGCCTGGCGCAAAAAATAACGTATCGGAAACAAAGGCGCGTGGCTAAGCGGCCAAAGCGGGCAATGGGTTCACACATATTAGCAAGATAAGATTATCTGTCTCTAACGGCGTACAGGAAACGGCAATAGCCGATCTCCGCCGCATTTTTCATCAGCTCGACGTTCAGCCATGCCGCCAGTTCATGAAAGGGTCTCTCCGCAAACGGCCACCGCGTTCGTTCCGAAGACAGGAACTCTTCATCCGTGAGCGCCGATACTTCCCGGTTCCATTCGCTTCGCAATTGGTTGATCCTGTCTCGGGTCTCCTGTATGCCGCCGCTCGAAAGAATCTCTTCCCTAGCCAATGTTCCGCTGCCAAACGAATGGTCCAGTGCCATCGACCACCAGTAGGTAATATGCCAGGTCAGCCAAGCTACGCTCGGTGGACCGATATCATAATTTTCCGATTCCGGCCAATCCGCACGCCATATTCCGTTGTCTTGGTGCACATGAAGCCCTTTCGAGCCAGGTGGCCAATGAAACTCCTCGTCTTCAAGCCCGGTTAGATGCATATCGAGCAGCTGCCAAGCCATTTGGAACTGAAAATCGAGCGTGCTGCGAATCATGCCACTTGGATTTGCCGGATGGGTACCAGCCATACGATTCACCTTCTTTCAAATAACAAACAACATTACATAAAATCTATGCATTAACAAACATATTATTGTAATGTTTGTCTATATGTCAATAGATAATCCGAACGAAAGTCTAGCGCAGGCATAATGCATAGAAAATCTAATGAGCCTACCAAGAAGCATGTCAGGTTCGAAGGTCCGTCCTCAACGGATGGTTTTAGGTTTCGCACGCTTCGCGATCTCAACTGGCTAAAGCCGCAAATTAAAAAAAGCCGTATGATAACGGCTTTTACCTTGTGCCGATCCCCGATTCGGACAGCCGGGTCGCTTTTACCAAATAAGCTGCCAGTCCTGGAATCATTCTAGCAATGGCCGGATAGAAGCGATTGGTTCTGGCAAAAGCTAGGCTCTGAATTCTCCTCGCTCTTCTAAGGAGCTGGGTAAACGCGGCATTGGCTTCGAGCGAATATTGATGTTTCCATTCATTGAACTGAATGTCTCCGTCCAAATACTTGCCGGTCCAGTCAGCGCATAGTCGCGAGGAGCGCAGCGCAACGGACATTCCGTCCCCGCAAAGCGGAGGCAGCATCATCATGGCATCCCCAATGTGGGGATATTGCGACCATGGCTCGGGCAGGTCGGATAGACGAATCGGGGCAATCGAAACCTGAGTTCCCGGAACAGGCTCTCCTTCTGCCAACCGATAAGCCAGCCCTTTGTTCGTGCGCGAAGCGGATCGGAGAATTTCAGGCACCGATTTCCCGCTTCCCTGCACCGATTTCAAGGTCATCAGCGCAGCCACATTGACCCTCCCGTTCTCAATCGGAGAAATTCCGACATAACCTCCCTCGCAAAAATACAGCTCAACCCGAGGATGCAGCGTCACGCCTTGATAATGGGACTTTATTCCGACGAATACGGTGACATCCCCCTCAACATCAGGGGAAGGAACGCCGCGCGGCTTTTTGGTCCCGTGTGCACCGATAACAGCCTTCGCAGCATATCGAACGCGTTCGTTCCCTTGCTTCGCATCTACTTCGTACCGACGGTCAGCCAGCTGCCGAATGTTCGTCACCGTCGTTCCCGTGACAATATCCGCGCCCGCGCTCATGGCATGCTGCTGCAGGAGCCGATCCAGCTCATAACGGCTAATGCCGTATGCCTGCCCCGGTAACGGAGCTGTGATCTCGCCGCCGTGAGGCATAATAATTCGGGCGTGATCCATGATACTCGTTCCCAGCGCTAGCTTATCGGGCCGGATGCCTAAGTATTCAAGCATCTCCCTTGTTTCGGGCGACAAGAATTCGCCGCAAGTTTTATGGCGCGGGAAATGCTGACGGTCCAGCAGGAGGGTGCGGTGGCCCTTCCTGGCGAGCTGCAGCGCGCAGCTGGTGCCCGAAACTCCAGCTCCGATAACGATAACGTCCGTTTCTACCGCCATGGGTACACACCACCTTTCGTCATGCGCATAAACCGAAGGATTCGCTTCCTGCAATATTGGAGTCGCTTGGCACCTCATATCTTAGGGATAATAACCGAATAGCGGAACAACGGTCTCCATTCATAGGTCATCGTCTCATGATCCAATCGCCGTTTCAGCTCCTCCCAATCGCTGCCGTTGAAGCCCTTGGCGACTGACAACGGACCATCATGCCGGATGTACCGGTTGCGGGAAATGAGACGCGTTGCCAACCATACGGCTGTATAAGACACCCGATGGCGATGGATGTCATTGATCACGACCCCGTGAATGGAGGCCCGCAGCATGTGAGATACGATTTCGGCCAGCTGCTCGCCGTCAAAATGATGGACGAACTGAGAGCCTGTCACAATATCGGCGGAGGCTTCAGGGAGATCTCTCACGTCCGCCCGCTGTACTCGCACCCTTGGCTCCCGGCAAAATAATCGCCTAGCCTCCTCGCATGCTTCCTCCGTCAAATCGACCAGGGTTATCGTCAGCCGGATCCCCTTACGTTCAGACCATCGGATCAGCTTCCGGTTAATATCGCCCGAGCCTGCCCCTACATCCAGGATGCTGAGGCTGCCTGGACTTCCGATGCGCTTCCATAATTGATCCACCCCGGCCAGCGTCGGTCCCGGCGCAGCAAACAGTTTGTTCAGTCGTCTTAAGTGCTTGAGCGCCTCGCTTAAATCATTACCGCCGAGGGAAAAATCATCCATCAGTTCCTCTTCCTGTGCCCGCATGGACAATGGTCTAAAGAAGGACATGCTCTTGCTCGCTTGTGGATGAAGAATATGCCGGAACGTAGCTGAAGCGCATAAGCTCGGCCGTAAGTCCGGGGCCGAACGCCATGGCAACCCCTTCTGCAGCGGCCTCATGCCGGTTTTTCATGTCCAGGCGCATCGCGTTCAACACGAACATAATGGTGACGGAAGAGAGATTGCCGGCCTCTCTTAAAATCTCTCTGCTGTATCGTGTCTGTTCATCACTTAGACGCATCACTTCCTGCACCGCATCAACGATGCCTCTTCCGCCCGGGTGGATCGCCCACAAATCAGGCTGCTGGTCCCCATCGAGCAGGAGCCGAAGCTCTTCCTCAAGATGAGCGGCCAGCAGCTTAGGAATCCGGGGGGATAAATAAAGATCAAAGCCGATATCCCCAACCTCCCATGTCATGTCCTCCGTTGAATCCGGAAGAAGTACCGAATAACCGCAGCCCAGCTCCAGAACATGCTGATGCCAAGCCTCCGGGCAGCCGATGACGCAGGCGGACGCTCCGTCCCCGAAGAACGAAGCGGCAAACAATGCCTCCCTCTCTTTCACCGGCTGAAAATGAAGCGTACACAGCTCCACGCATACAACCAGCACATTGGCTCCCGGGTCACCCTTAACGACATCCCGCGCCATCTGAATCGCCTTCAGCCCCGCGGCGCACCCTTGAAATATCAATGGCAGCCGATTGACCCGTGGCGATAGACCCAAGCGCCGAATCAGCATGATATCCAGGCCCGGTTGAAATTGCCCCGTACAGCTGACTGTAACGATATGCGAGATATTTTCACGGGGGATGCCGGCATCGTTCAGTGCCTTCTCAGCCGCCTCCAATCCAAGCGGGAGCGCCTCTCGCTGGTAGGTGCGCATGCGCTCCTCCGTGGTCGGTACCGCCGATCCCTCGCGGAGCGGCAAATAACGGCAATCCTCAAGCCGCCCTAGGTAACTGGGTTCACAGGTATACCGTCTCTCTACGCCGCATGACTTGAAGACCCTTTTCGCAAATCGGGCCAAATCCGGTCGATCCTGTATAGATGCGGCAATCATATCCGCAATATCGGACTGTGAAACCGAGTGGACGGGCAGGGAAGTCCCCATCCCCAAGATCGCAATGGTCGATGATCTCACTTCGCCAACCTCCTGTACAAACTTGGAATGTACTCATGTATACCCTATTTCGGACATATTGAATTCCAAATTTCGATTGTGGATGAAGTTAGCATATCCCAAAGAGGTTAAATCGTATCCAGATCGAACCAATGTACCTAAAAAACAAAAAAAGCCCTGCCTATGATTTTGCTTGCTTCCACCGCAGTGAGTCGAACCTTCACTATAGATTGCTATTTATGCCTAGCCTATATCTCATTTTTGAACATTTGTGTATACGTTGTGTTGACATTATCATCATAAATTAGATACAATAGCCTCACTATCACTAGGAGGGCTTTGACGATGGATACCAATCTGCATATCCGAATCTCCAAAGAGCTGAAAGAGAGCTTCCAACAAATTGCGAAGGAGAATAACACGGACCCTTCCTCTCTGGTTCGTGACTGGATCGGAAGCTATGTTGCCGAGCATCGGGGCACGGATGAAGCGGTCGCTTCAGAGTTATACCTGGCAGGATACCGATTGCAGCAAGCGCTTGGCGGAAGAGCACATGTCAGCAAGGATTTCGCCAAACGGCTGCAGGAATATTCCTTGACGGACCAGAAAGAGTTCACGCAGCAAATATTGACGACTTACATGGATCTCGATCTGACCATCCCTTCGTGCGTAACCAAAATCTATAAAGGCTACGCCTACTCCCAAATGTTTTTGCTGGGTCTGATCGGCGACAAACCGAAGGAAATGGAATAAGGACATGTTGCTGCCCGCTGCAAGCACAAACAACCCGCCTTATCGATGGATAAGCCGGGTTGTTCTTAAGTCCTATGGATGTTATTTTCCAGATAAGTAAAGACCGAGCTCCGACAAAAGAGCACTCCCCACATAGGTTCCTGTAAATACAAAGACCGCAACGATAGCGACACGCCATGACGTTTTGCGCAAATCGGCCAACCGGTCGGCAACGGAGATGCCCGCAAAAGCCAGAATAGGCGTCGTGATGGAGAGGAAATTGACATTGGCAATAGCGTCAACGAATACGTCCGAGATCAGGCAGCAGATGAGCGACACGATGGATACCCAGCCGAGGACCGGAAACTCCTGCAAGAACTTTACCGGCACTTTTTTCATTAACGTTGAGATGACGACCCCGATAAAGGAAAACAGCCACAATACGGCCAAGCCTGTAATCGTTCCGAATGTAATATGGCCTTCTCCGCTCTTAATGAACTTCATCTGTTCCGTAAACAGGATAAGACTGACGCTGAGCAGGAGGACGAGGGCGTATTTCGCATACTTATTCATGCCGGTGCTCATCATTTATCACCTCTGACTAACAATTTGTACATGAACCGCTGCAGCGGCACGGCCAGGAATACCATCGTGTAGGTTCCCAGGAAGCTTGTAAGCAGCTGGCTCGCTGCGGCATAGCTGTTGATGGTTTGTTCCATATCAGGCGCGGTAGCGATCAGAGCTGACGACGAGCCAGTCATCATGCTGGCGGATCCGACACCGGAAGCCATGGCCAGCGCTTCAATCGAGAATCCGGTGGCATACATAATCGGTGCGATGATGCTGAAGAACAGCGTTCCGAACAATGTGCCGATAATGTAAAGGGATAGCACGCCCCGTCCCTCGTCGGAGTCGAGCGTATATTTTTCGGATATGTAGGCCAGCTCGCCTTCGCGCCCGAGACCCAGCGTCGAGCCGATCGCTTCTCTCCGGAGGCCGAGCAGGATGGCGATTGGAAGCCCGAGCAGAATCGTCCCCAGGTTGCCGATCTCCTGGATGATAAACACCCAGCCGACCTTCAATATCTCTTCGATTCTCGGAGCGACATCGGCTCCGTATCTTGCCATCAGCGGCAGCATGATAAAGATCAGGTACTTGCTGGAGAAGCCGACATTCGCCTCGCTGTAGATCTTCTTCATGAAGCCTTTCCGGAAGATGGACAAGCCAAGGATCATCGTAATCAGTATCGCGAACACCAGCGGCAGCAAGCTTATTTTTACAGAGCCGACCTTCACTGCTTGAATCCCGATAAACTCGGAAACCGCAATGACGATCAGCACGAATGCGAGTAAATAGAGGAATGATTGTTTCGACTTCATGACTTGACCTCATTTCCGTTTATCGACTTTACCTTCACAATGGACGCCAGCAGCTGCTCGTACTCGGCAAAGGATCTGCGGTACAGCTTCGAGCGATCGATTCGGCCGCTCATCCCTTCCAGCACCTGGGTCAGGAATCTTGGGAACACCTCATAAATATACTCGGGGTCGATATCTTTGAAATCATCCCCGTGAATCGTTCCCGTAAAGCCGCTGTAACCGATCTGTATGCATGGCATCATAAACGCCAGGTCTCCAATATCGCCTGCCGCGCTGATGGCATTGTTGTTCCAGATCGCCTCGATTTCATCATTGCGCTGGAATGCCTCCATTACAAATTCCGACAAATATCGATCCTGAACGAACGGCAGATATCCCATCTGCGTCTTGATGTCAACCTCGCCCTGCAGCGCCAGCGCGCTTCCCCTCGCCGCATCGTCCATCTTGTCTGCGGCTTCCTTCATATACTCCACGGAAAGGGTCCGCAAATCACTTCCGACCGTGATCCGGTTCGGAACGACATTCGTCGACATATCCGATTCAAGAACGATCGGGTTCATTCGGACCTTCTCGCTGTCTCTCATCTGCTGCCTGCTGAGTCCAAGCGCAACATTGAACAGCGTAGACATGCTGTAGGCATTTTTGGCGGAGAATGGATCGAACCCGGCATGCGTTGCTTTGCCCTTAAATGTATACTGCTTGTACAAGAAACCTGCCAGGTCGCAGTTGATTTCGATCGTCCGCTTATCGAACTCCCCGCCCATGGCGTGAACGCACAGTCCGATATCAATATCGTCGAAGACCCCAAGCTTCATCGCTTCGGGTTTTCCGCCGTAATACGAGATCGTTCCTTTCGTAAGGAGCTCGTCCCGGTAGGCAAGATCCAGATACTCTTCCGCAGGAACGAAAATGAACGTCAGCGTATAGTCAAGGTTTTCATAAGCCTTGGTCTCCACATAGTGCTTGTACAATGCCAGCGCAATTGCCACCTGAGTATAATGCCCGCAATTATGCGCAGCACCGGTTGCCGGATCGGAACGCCAGTGGGAAGGTGCATACACCGCATCCAACTCTGCAATAAATGCGATATTAAGCGGTTTCCCGGCCCCGAGCGAGGTCCGCAGCCCTGTCGTGCTGAACGGCTGAAGCTCGACTTCCGGATTTACTTTTTTCAAAAATTCTTCAACCAGCTTGCTTGTCTTGAATTCTTTGTACCCGAGCTCAGGATGCTCGAATATCGTCCGGGCGATTTGCGCAATTTCTTCGTACTGCTCCTTAAAACTCATAGCTGCCTCCTTCATGATGAAATAATCCTAATGTTATTTTAATTCCTTTGATTATGTCAACAATAATCACTTTATATTATTTTTCTATAAACTTTATAATGTATTGAAATAAGATACTCGCATGCCATTATCCGAAAAGCGACATTACAATTACCAAATGGCAGATATTGTAAGTCTGAGTAGTTATGAAACCTGACATACCTGAACGTTGAATCGTTAAGGTGTATAAGTCGTTGGTTGTTGAATCCCACCTTCGAGCATCGCCTAGCTTCTCTAGCTTCTTATGTTGCCCCCGAGTCTATTTTGTACTCTCCTCCGCCGCTCACTCCTCAAATCCTGCACTTATGGTTAGGTTGATCTGCGTTCTGCGTAAACCGTCTGCCTTAAGATTGGATTGGACACCCCATGACCTCTTACGGCTGCGTGTCATTTGGGCATTTGCTGCATACAATGCTATACGCAGCACTAAAGAACCGATTCAATAACCGCGGATGGAAAAAGGAGACGCCATGATCGCTTTTATCATTTCCAGGGGAAGTCAATCTGGCACCCTACAGACGAAAATATCCCTGAAAGCCGTGCTGCCCGATTGGGAAGTGATCACGATCCCCGAGACACGCACAGCCGATTCTTTGAACCGATCGCTTCAAAGCTATGACGAATCGTATTTTCTCACTTTATATGGCGGCGATATTCTCCGGCCCGAGCTTGGGGAACAGCTTCAAGGCTGGATGCAAGATCTGGAAAACGGGGATGGCGGAATCGTCATCCTACCTCGGCCATTATTCGCAACGCGATCTCCGGAAATGATCCAGGACTGCGCGGTTCTATGGCGTACCTCGGCGGTGATGACTGGCACGTGCCCGGGTTTTGCAGGACGAAATTTCTTGCCCTTCGATTCATTGGTTCTCTTTGACCAATATGTCCGGATTCGCCATGCTTATCGGTGGAAGATGGTGAGCACAGACGCTTATATGCCCGCTAGGACCTATCCTGAGCAGCCTATTAGAAATCCCGAGCTGGAAGCCAGCGAGCTTATGCCGATCATTCAACGCAGCCGGACGTTGATCGAAGGGCAACGGGAGGCTTTATGTTCCCCTGTCATATCGGTCGTGATCTGCACCTACAATAACGCCGATTATCTGCCTTGGGCTGTCCGTTCCGTTATGGCCCAGACCGGCCCTGTATGGGAGCTTCTGATCATCGATGACGGATCAACCGATGCAACCCCGGCGTATTTGGAGACGCTGCAGGGCGATCCGCGAATCCGCTGTTATAGACAGCACCAAAACGAAGGCAAAGCCGCCTGCCTGAATGCAGCCCTGAAAAGGGCCCGCGGCAAGTGGCTGCTGGAGCTTGACGCCGATGACTGGCTGTCGCACGAGAGCTTGATACGGCTGTCAGAAGCTGCCCTGAACTCGAAGGGGTCAGGGGTGATATACGCCGACCACTACGAATGGAATGAGCGCAGAAGCGGGGAGCTGGTCTTCCGGGGCGTTAAGAAACCGCCGGAAGCGCTCTCCCGTCAATGGCTTCTTGAAGAAGGACCTGCCCTGGCTCCCCGGATGTTCCGTGTCGGTCTGTTAATCAAACATAACGGATGGAGCACTTTGATGCCGCAGGAAGGAAGGTTATACGAGGATATTGAGCTGCTCGCCCGGCTTGCCACCGAAGAAACGATGCGCTACCTCCCCTTGCCGCTTTATCACCGGCGAATTCGAAGCGGCAGCATGACGCGAATGCATGAGCATCAATATAAACCGTGGAGCTTATCTATAATGGACCCGGATAAATAAGGCCTTGGCCGATGATACGTTTAGGCATACTTAAGGAAGAATCCGGATGAATGTAATATTATTTCCAAAAACTGCAACCTGCTCCACGGATGGAATATAGCTCGAGCTTACGATTTCAATTGTCACAACTCCGTCGACGGCCGATGCCAATCTCCCTTGAAGAAACTGTCCCGGCTGGACGACCTCGACGGTTCTCCCTATGAATTGTCTTATGGCTTCCAAAAAGTTCATGGGTATACATCTCTCCTGTCTTCATTGTTATACTAGGGACAACACGTTGCGAAGCGGGATTAATACAATGCTCCCATCGGCCTCTTGCAGCTGAACGAAATCCACCCCCACAAAGATAATCGTTCCAAATAACGTTCCGGCAGGCGTCTCCAGTGTGACGAGGGTCCCGACGCGAGCGCGCAAGAAGGATACGATGCCCCCGCCTCCACCTCCGCCTCCTCCTTGGCCGGGTGTCAGAGCATTAACCCGCTCCTGAAGAGCACTCACATTGACGGACAAGCGATCCACCTGCTGTCTTAGTATTGTCAGTTGATCCGCCAGCCTTGCCAACCTTACGACCACAAACCTTTTCAATCGTACCCAATGCTTTCGAATGCCGCTTGTTTTCTTTCTAGTAGGTGTCGTATTTTTCCTCCGGAAGGCTGGAATGCAATCGGAACGGTAAACAAATGTTCTGCGCAATTTCACGGCTCTACCTCCTTCATTTGGTCTTGAGTACAATATGTCGGCATCCTGCAAGTGGATACATGCTGTATTAAAGATGATCAAAAGGCCTACCGATTCGTCCACTAATGGAAACAAAATCGTGAAAGGATACCCCATCGATTGCAAAAAATGGTGATCTACCCAAGCGGAAATCCGGATGGATACATAATTTATGACCATAGACAATCGCTTAGGGAGGAGAATGGTGTTGAACAGACCACGGAAGAGGTCCCGAAAGCCGATAAAAAAACGAAATTCTCGATCAGTTAAGAAACTTGGAGAACGCAACAGATCCGCTCGACAACGCTTGCTGAACGTCCCCTATCCGCTTCCGGGCACCTCCAAACAGCTGAAGCCTCATCCGGCCCAGCCGCTGCCTTTAAGCCCCTTCTTACCTGCCCAAGACAAGGAACTGACCCGATCGGAAGCTGCGCATATTCGCTCGCATCCGCCAGCAGGAGAGCGCGGCCAATATGACGTGTTCCGGTTTCCGGTCATTGATTGGGACTTCCGGTGGCAACGGCCGCAGCAAATATCGGAGCAGTTCGCCCTCCACGGCCACAGGGTGTTTTATATAACCACCGACATCGCGGTGCTTCCAATGGAAGAACCCGCTTATGAAGATGTGGCACGGCATGTCGGAATCAAACGGATTGAGCCCAACATCTGGTTGATTACGCTCTGTGCCACCCGCAAGCTGAATCTGTACAGGGACTTGATGAATGAGACGGATATCCGGTATCTTAGGTGGTCCATTGATCATGTCCGGGATCGCTTCCAGGTAGAGCATCTTGTTTCGATTGTCGACCTGCCGTTCTGGACGCCGCTCGTAACCGCCATGGACGATCACAAGCTAGTGTATGACTGCATGGACGAACATCAAGGATTCTCTACTAATGACAAAGCCATACTGAGCCAGGAGGAGCAATTGGTTCGCAGCGCCGACTTGGTCGTAGCCTCCTCCCAAGCTTTGTATGACCGTTTGCAGACACTTCATCCTTCTACACTGCTTTTACGAAATGCGGCAGATGCATCCCATTTTCACAATCCCATGCCCGTTGCACCCGAGCTCATGTCGATTCGGGGACCGGTCATCGGGTACTATGGAGCCATTTCCGACTGGTTCGATATCCGGCTCATTGGCCAGCTGGCAGCAAGAAGGCCGGATTGGACATTCGTCCTGATCGGTCACACGTTCGGCTGCGACACATCTGTCGTCGAGAGGCTCCCGAACATCATGCTCCTAGGCGAGAAGCCATATGAACAGCTTCCATCCTACCTCCACCGTTTTGATGTTGCCTTGATTCCTTTTCTGGAAAACGAGCTTACCCGTGCAACCAATCCGGTGAAGCTTTATGAATATTTGGCAGCAGGGAAGCCTGTTGTTTCCACTTATCTGCCCGAGCTGGAAAGCGTGGCGAGCGGTTTAACGCTCGTCGCCCGGACGCCTGAAGACTTCGAGCATGCGATTGAACGATCCCTCCAGCAGGAGGACCCGAGCGTGGCCCAAGCAAGGATGCAGTTTGCTCGATCTCATACATGGCACATGAGATATAAGGAGCTCCATGAATACATCTTGGCAAAGCTATTCCCGAAGGTGAGCATTGTCATTTTGACCTATAACAACTGGGCTTACACGCGTCAATGTCTGACCAGCCTCCAGAAGCAGGGCCGCTATCCCAATATGGAGGTCATTGTAATCGATAACGGTTCCACCGACGAGACCAGGCGTTACTTGGCAGAACTCGATACCGGTTTATTTCGGGTCATGTATTCCGGGGCGAATCTCGGATTCGCCGCAGGAAACGCCTTGGGATGCCGCAAAGCCAGCGGCGAATATATCATTCTGTTGAACAATGATACGATCGTACCTGATGGAAGCTGGATCAGGCGATTAATCCGCCCTTTGGCGATGGAGCAGGATCTGGCGATGACCGGGCCTATGTCCAATCATGTCGGCAATGATCAGGCCGTGGACCATTTCGTAGGCAACCCGGTAGAAGGCGCCAATGCGGATTGGCTTCGCGATTTTTACGAGTTTTACCAAGGCAGAAGTCGGTATACCGATCTGCTTGGCTTCTTCTGTGTGGCCATAAAGCGCAGCGTATTCGAACAAATTGGCGACTTGGACCGTAATTATGGGGTCGGCATGTTTGAAGACGATGATTATTGCGAGCGGGTCAAGCGGGCCGGTTACAAACTGGCAATCATCGAGGACGCCTTTGTATATCATCATGGCAGCGCCACGATCAAAAAGCTGAAGCCGGGCGAGTATGATCAGCTGTGGCGAAACAACAAGTCCTATTATGAGCGGAAATGGAATAAAGTCTGGCAAATGCCTAAACCGCCGGAAAATCTATTTTCCGGAGCGGAATCTGCACCGGAGGTGGCCGCGAGACTTGCAAACAGTGCGAACCAGTGCGTACTGGTGCTCGGAGCGCGGGAGTGGAGCCGCCAAGATTCCCGATGGAAGCGGATCGTTAAGCAGCTTGCCGCCGACCGGAAACAGCTCATCGTGGTTCACTTGATGAAGTATCATCAGCATGATGTCATCGGCATACGGAAAGCCGGTCCGCAGGTTTATCTCACGAATCGGCTGGATTTGTTCAGCCGTGTCCGTTTCGATAGCGTAATCTATTGCGGCGAAACCGAACAACAGCACGATGTCCAAGCGCGGCGTGAGCTCATCGACGCCCCCTCCTACCATGCACACCAGCTGCTCGATTTGAATGCAACGTTAGAGAATGCCGAAGTGCTGAAGGGACTTCGGCCTGACCAGCTGGTTCAGGAGGCCTTACGGCCCAAGGAGCCGCAGCCCGGCTAACCCCACACATCCAGACCAGACCTCCAAGTACGATAAGCCTTCAGCATCACGGACCGGTTTGCAAGGGGTCCGGGATGCGAAGGCTTATTCGCATTCCGCTGATATGAACTTCCGTTTTTTAAGGTGCATCAGCCTGAAGATGCCGCCGGATAACCTCCGGATGAGTCCCCTTGAACGGCATCGTTGCGATGCTGTATTCGTCATGCTCGAAATTCCAGTCCGGGTCCCCCACGTTGGTCAGAAGGTTGACGTCTCCGCGCCGATTATCGTTAAACTTGATTTTTTTGCCGAGCGCGTAATGGTAGTGATAGATATTTACATCGACCCGACCGCGCGGCAGGCTCCATATGCTCTGGCCCCCGCTTGCTTCAAGCGTGCAGTGATGCCGCTCATCGCGGTACTTTATACCGATGTTCGCCCGCCACATCCGGGTAATATCGTTGGACCACCGCTCATCCCCCGGACTGTTCACCCGGAGTGTCCAGGGATTGCCCCAGAAGTTGACGAAAGGAAACTGAAAGATATCCGCATCGGTTCGCCGCATCAGCTCAGGCAGAATCTCGGGGAAACGGTCGTCGACGATTTCATCGATATCCAGATTCATGATCCAGTCACCGGTCGCCTGCTCGATCAGAAAGTTGCGCACCTTCGATTCATTCCAGTCCTCCGTATAGGGCAGACCGGTTTGATGCATAGGATACAAGCGAATGGGAAGATGGCGCTTGTATTCCTCAATCAGCGGAACCGAACGGTCACTGCTGCCGCCATCCACCATAATAATTTCATCTGCAAATGCTGCAGCGCTTTCCAAATAAAGCGGGATGAACGTTTCTTCATTCAGTACCGGGACGATCAATGACAATCGCATCCTGTCAGACTCCTTTCCTCTTTTCCTCAATCAGCCGCCTCATTTCTTCCGGCTTGCCAAGTACGGCCTTGTACCGATGATACAGCGCATAATTGGACTCATAATTCGGATTCCCCTCAGGGCCCACGAACGGGTGCCAGAAATGCAGCAGATTCCCGTCCAGACGAATATGCTTTCCGACGATCGTATCCAAGGAATAGGCAAAAGCTTCATCTTCCCCGCCCCATCCCACAAACCGCTCGTCATATCCCCCGACGGCCTCGAAGGCTTTCCGGGTTACGAGATTCAAGCCGCCGACAAAAAAACGGGCATCCTGCGGATGCGATTCAAGCTCGATCTTCGGAGGCCAGCATACCTCGGTACGCAGTATGCTCTGGGAATTATTCAGGGTCAGCCGAGTAATGCTGGTAAACGGAATGATCCATTCATGATCCTCCAGCCGTCGTACAGCCTCTCTGATCTTTTTCGGATCGTAGATCAAGTCCCCGTCCGCAATAATGAAACGGTTGCCCGTTGCCGATGCTGCCGCCTTGTTGATCGCTTTGGAACGGCTGAACCGTTCATGCTCCGGCAGGTCTCCGACACATACTTCGGCCTCTGGCAGAAGAAGCCTGTAAAATTCCTTCACATAGCGAAAAGCTTCGTCCCGGGGCCCTCCATCCGGTTGATACGGTATCAGCACAGAAACGTCTTCGAACATCGTGCTCTCCCCCCCCTTTCGCCTTTAGTTAGATGATCATCTCTGAAAAACGCCGAGCTCCCGGAGCTTGCCGGTTCCAAACGTGTCGGCGAGCTTCTCATACCTTGTGAAGCCGGTATGCTCCATGATCAGAATCTTCTCCTTCTTTGGATCATCTCCGGATTCCCAGAACAGCAGCTGACCGACGGATTGATCCAATCTTGCAAGAAACGCCCGGCATACCTCATCATTCTTCATGACATGATAGAAGACGGTCAGCATAATTCCGATATCATAGCTCCCAACGCTCGCATTTTCGAAGGACTCCTGGATCCATTGAAAATGCGTATGCTCCAAACCATTCAGCTCCTTCAGCATCCGGCAGTGATCGGCATCATGTTCAACACCTGTCACGACTGCCCCTTCGCGGGTAAAGCAGCGTGCATGATATCCGATATTGCAGCCGATATCGATAACGCGAGTTCCGCGCAGAGCAGACAATCCCAAATAACGCATCATATAATCGAGTCTGGTCGGGTATACATTGTCTCTCTCACTGCTCCAAGAATAAAACGCCGGATGCAGGATCGGCGTATAGATAAGCTGTCGCTGCTGGTCTTGGATCGTTGCGCGTACCGCTTCCGCTTGTTCAGCATTGATCCACTGTGTATAGTCTGAAGCGCTCATTTCCAAATACACGCGGCGAAAGCCGAAGACATACAGGAAGGCGGCCCGGTGATGACCGTCCTTGATATTAAAATATCCTGCAGGATTAAATCGGGCTTGAATGGGATGATCCATGAAAAAGCTGCTGTTGCTCAGGATTTCATTCCTCATATTGATGAATTCCATCTGCTTTTGACGAAGCACACTCTCCCTGTCGGGAGCTTTCAGACCCCTAGTCGTGTAGATCTTATCGTGCCATTCCAGATAGGCTTCCGCAGAATTTTGGTGCCCCATGAAATACGAATAGAGGTCCCGGTGAGGCGTAAAGCGCATAATGGATATATCGCTATGCAGCAGATGATGCTCGAACCAGGCTTCCGTGTAATGATCAATCCTATGCTCCGTACGTGATGATTTCACATCGATATCCGTAAATACTAGCTCGATCGGCACGGAGCATATCACCTTATGCGGGTTCATGCTGGTTTGATCAGCCATTCCAAGTTGCTCCTCTCACCCAATTGTCTTGGTTTAGGCTCAGTGAAGCAGACTTCCTTGCAGCAGCATCGTTGCAAAGTCGCGGTTAATATAGTCCTTGAACATCTTTTTTTCCACGACCGGATATTTTTGAAAGTCTGCTTCACTCCAGTCACTCCGGTGCGTTTCATACTCATTGCCATACTCGCTCCCTTGCGGCCAATCCGGTCCAATCGGAATGTTAAGCAGGACATAGCGGCTTATCTCCAAACAAGATCGCAGAAGCTCATCGCCCCGCTGTTTCGTGAAATGCTCAAGCACATCGCCTAGAATAATCAAGTCGTACATTCTCTGTTCCTTCTGTGTCACCAAGAAGTCGTAAGCTTCGGCGCGGTATATCCGGTTATAGAAAAATTCGTGATAATCGTCGATGCTTCGTTCGAACACCTCAATCCCTTCGATGGTTGTCGTCCACTGCTCCCGGAACACCCTTCCCTGCCATACATCGAGGAACTCGCGGCAAATCATGCCCCAGCGCCCAAAGCCCACGCCGACATCAAGCACGGTAGACGGTGCAACCCTGCGGATCAGCTCCACGCAGTACGAAATATTCTGCCAATTCGAAGTTCCCATCACTTCACCTCCGATCGGTTAAACATCTGGGATATCCAACGGCGTGCACCCGATTCGATGCTCCAGTTCGCTTCCACGTTCTTTCGGCACTTTTGGCCAAACAAGTCCAGCTCTTCCCTACGATGCATCCAGCCCTCTATAGCTTGAATGAAATCAAGCGGATGATCGGTTTTCAGAATGAGAGGAAATAATTCAGGGGCAGCGGCTTCCCTGATGTACCCGACGTCCGTGGACAGGACCGGCTTGCCGCAGGCAAAGGCCTCCAGCGCCGTCGCTCCGCCGCCTTCACTTGATGAGGTGATCAGAAGAAGATCAATGGATTGGTAAAAGCGCGGCATGTCTTCATAGGCATACGCTCCGCTTGTTTCCACAAACCGTATTCCCGGATGACGGTCAAAATGCTGCTTGATCGGTTCATAAAGCGAATGATAATTTTTCGACTTCTTCCCCTTGTCGCCCGCCCACCCGATCACAAACGGTTGATCTGGACCTCGCCCGGATTGCGCCGGGGTAAAATGCTCCGTGTCGACGAAATGTCCGATAAAATCGATGCTTCCTTGAGGAGTCAACTCCTGGAGAACAGCTGTCAGCCTGCGGTTCATCGCACCGATGACGGGGATGCGGGAAAGCACCAATCGAAGGAATTCAGAGTCTGGATCGATCGGATCCGTCCATTCCCGAAAGGTTTCATAGTTTCGCGTGAAATAATAATAAGATACGGCAGCGGAAGAATCGATTCGGATATGCTTAAAGATCGCCCATGCGGCAATTCCTAAGCACATCGAGCTGATGACAGAATAACGCTGGTTGATTGCTTGGGCTCCCGCGGATTCAACGAGCCTTTCTGCTTCGGCTACCGACATGAGCTCCAGATCCGGATGATAGCGCTGCAGAACCCGGGCTGTTTTCCCCAGAATCCACCAGTCTACATCGTACAGCAGAAGATCTTTTGGCAGTCTGACTCCTCCTTTATCCTTTAGGTTCGACATGCCTCCTTTTTGGATTATATTCGAGGGTGTATCCCCTAGTTACGTGATGGACAAAATTGATGAATCGGTCTATTTCAGAGGCCACATCAATGAACGTCTTATTGAAGGCATCAAAAAAAGACCCTGACGGATCAAGGTCTTGTTACTGCCCTTTGCGCTTGAAATGCTTGTTATCGAGCACGATCACCGAATCCTTAGCTGCCCTGGCCGCCGCCGTCTCTTTGGTGTGAAGCACGAGCTCGTGGATCGTTCTGCAGCATCGCTGTGCCCCCTTAACCAGAAACGGAACGCCAAGCGCATCCATCTTCAGTCCCCGGGATAGAAAGCCTCCAAAACTCAATACCATCGGTACGGTAGGCGACGTATTAGAGAAAACGATCGGCTCTTCATTTTTGAATTTTTCCTGAAGCATGGCGGCCATTTGAATCATCGCAGGGAGGACGGCTTTGGAATTTCCTTTGCCAACCGTGTATACTGGATTTCCGTCCTCATCCAGTCCGCGAAATATGAGCTTGCCCATATCTGAAGCCGTGAGCTGGTTGAAATAATCAACGGCCATTATTTCTTCCTTTGAAAGCTTACGGTGCGTCGGCAGCTTATTCAAATGGTAAGCGGCCGCCAGCGACGTCGTGTGGGTCCCGCCGTAATCGTGGTATATGAAGATCATCCCGCCGCCCCTCCTGCCTAATCTATTAAATATATTATTGCCAAGCAGGTAGCTCTCATTCGCCCGTATCGGCGTTCCATATCCTGCGGCTCGTGGACGGGGACATCAAGGAATCCTTCATGATTTCATTTACTAATGATCGTTCGGATCCGTTCTCTCTCTTCATCCTTATTCAGATATTCAAATAAGCCGATTCGATTCCCCCATGGATCGGTAAACGTTCCCCATTTAACAGGAACTTCATCCCGGGTGTGGATGGTGAAGCTCTCCGTCTTTAAATGCTGGGCAAGACGATCGCGCTCCCGTTCGATATGTTGTACACCTAAACGGATCGGACCGCTCCCCGGAGCCGGTTCACCTTCCGCTATTTGAAGCCAGCATCCGGGAATCAGCTCCCATTCTGCAAATCCCTCATGAGGAATAAAATCGGGCTCCCGGTTCATCAACATTCGGTACCATTCCAGCCCCTCCGGATAATTCGCAACGCGAACCTGTATCGTTATTTCAAAAATCACACGGTTACCTCGCTTTCCATATCCATCATCTAAGCACCATATTAATTCAATCGCTCCCTCGAAAATTCTTCCTGTTTGCTATAAATGTAAAGAAAGCTCTGAAATTCAGAGCTTTCCTCAGATATTACGTATATGAAATGGCAAATTTAATCCAAGTATACCGCCTGACCAAGGCGTGCGGATTCGTACAGCGCTTCAAGAATACGAGATACCACATACGCCTGCTCCGGTGTCACGACAGGATCCTTATCCTCTTCGATTGCTTCAATCCATTTTCTCATTTCGATATCAGGCGCCGATTCCTTACGCCCTTCATAGAAAGCAACGCCGCCGGAATTCAGCTCGATTTCCTTCGTGTATAACCGGCTGAATTGCTCCCCGTTGATCCGAAGCCCGTTCTTCATGTCCGCGCCGCCTTCGGTGCCGCTTAAGCTGCACTTCGCTTCATCGACCTCGAGCGTATTAAGCGCCCAGCTCGATTCCAGAATGATGGTCGCGCCGTTCTCCATGACGATCATGCCGAAAGCCGAGTCCTCGACCGTAAATTTCTTCGGATCCCAAGGCCCCCATGCATTTGCCGCATTTTCCTTACTGGACAACTCATGATACGTAGTGCCAAGCACAACTTTCGGCTTGTAGTTATCCATCATCCACAGGGTCAGGTCAAGCGCGTGCGTACCAATATCGATCAACGGACCCCCGCCTTGCTTCTCCTCGTCCAAGAACACGCCCCAAGTCGGCACGGCTCTTCTGCGCACGGCATGTGCCTTTGCGTAGTAGATGTGGCCGAGCTCGCCGGCTTCGCACATTTGCTTCAAATACAAGCTGTCTTCACGGAACCGGTTATTATAACCGATCGTCAGCTTCTTGCCTGTGCGCTTTGCTGTTTCCAGCATGCGCTTGGCATCCGCCGCCGTCTTGGCCATCGGTTTCTCGCACATGACATGCTTGCCCGCTTCTAACGCTGCAATCGAAATGTCGGCATGGGAATCGTTCGGAGTCAGAACATGGACAATATCGATGGTCTCGTCTTTAAGAAGCTCGGTATAATCGGTAACCACGCTGGCATCCGCGGTTCCGTACGTCTTGGCAGCTTCCTCTGCGCGCTCCTTCACGATATCGCAGAACGCAACGAGCTCCACGTTCTTCAATTTGCTAAGGCTCGGCAGATGCTTTCCGTTTGCAATGCCGCCGCAGCCGATAATGCCGATACGATATACTTTACTCATCAATCATCACCGTCTCTTTGCATAAAATGTAATCGGTATGAATCCAATGCGCACGCTTCACGTGCAAGCGGGTCAGGTATACGTTCTTCTATGTAATTCTGCCATATTGAACCGCTAGGGCTATCCGCCATCGGCAAGTCGGCCTGAGCCGATCATGGGATGCGGGCCGGCCAGGTCCTCTGTAAGCAGCAGCGCCTTGATTCCTGACATCCAAATATAAGGTACCACATCTTGCGATTTTTTTTAGTCCAACTATGCGACATGTTCGACTATAAAATTACGACATCCTTCAATCATCGGAAGTAAAAAATAGGCACCATAGGTACCTACCGCAGGTGCCAAGTTCACGTCTATCATCCCCCGCATGGCCAGCCGCGTGCCTCTCCCGGCGCGGTGTAAGGATGACTGGCACGATAATCAGCGTCGACGCTCGGACGACCGTAACAAGTTTTATGCTTGCGAATGTTGAGAGCCGGATCCGATAGAGTGCCTCATTCAGTACCTTTGCAGATAGCTCAGAATGAATTTATTTATACAAAGGCCCGTAAGCCGAGCATGCCCTGAAATCCGCGTCTTCGGGATCCTTCGTGCCGAACGCGCTCCAAGCGCTCGGCCGGAACAATCGCTTGATCCCAACATTATGCATATTGACCGGGATCCGGAGCATGCTGGCCAGCGTGATCAAATCGGCGCCGATATGGCCGTAGCTGACCGCGCAATGATTAGAGCCCCAATTCTCCATGACCGAATAGACATCGTCAAATACGGGATCGCCCGGGATCAGGTCGGGTACGAACCAGGTGGTCGGCCATGCAGGCGTTGTTCGTCGATTCAGCATATCATGCACATCCGGCGGAAGCTCTGCCGTCCAGCCTTCCGCAAGCTGTAGTACGGGACCGACGCCGTCCACAAGGTTGATCCTGGACATCGTAACCGGCATGCCCCCCTTCGTTTGGAAATCCGTTGAATATCCGCCGCCGGCGAATTGATCCATATAGACGGGTCTCCAAAGCGTTGCGGATAGGCAAGCCTCTGCTTCCTCCTTTGTAATTTCCCAATGAGGCTTCATGACCGGCCTGCCTTCCCTTGATTGCTCGCCCGTACCGTCAAGGGCGGCCGGGCCGGAATTGATGAGGTGAATAAACCCTCCCGCCAGCTTCTCTTCCGGCTTCCAGCCGGTGACGCGCTCCACCGCTTCCGGGCTCCAGTAGGCACGGACGTCGGCGAAAATCTGGGCGGTATGCGACAAGTAATGATTAAACAGCATGGTCACCGCGTTCAGATTATCGTTCTCGGTAGCAACCGTGAACGGCTCGCGGATCCCGTTCCAATCGAATGAACTGCACAGGATAGCCTCAAGAACATCGGCGCTTGGATAATGGTCAGTCCATTCCCGCTGGCCCTGGAATCCCGATGCGATGGCATTATACCCGTAGGACTCCTCCTCGTATCCAAGCGCCGCGAGCTTGGGATTCCCGATCATGAGATCACGGACAATCAGCGCCATTTTGACCGAGGCGGCCCAGTTCGCTTTCTTTCGCTCCGGGTCAATCCGATCCTGCTCGGCGTTCGGATCCTCCCCTTCCCGGCAATACCGTTTCACCCATGCCAGCGCGGTCTCGAATTCATCCGGATCGAAGATGCCTAAGTCCATACGGCGGACGACCTCCGTCATATCCACGTAAGCATTCTTCATCCCAAGGTAGCGCTGGTAAAAATCCTCGTTCACGACGCAGCCCGCAATGCCCATGGATACCGAGCCTATGGATAAATACGATTTGCCGCGAAGGAGGGCTGCAGCCATGCCCGCGCGCGCAAATCGAACGAGCTTATCCCGCACATCCTCGGGAATGTTCCGTTCTTCTTGATCCTGGATGTGACGGCCGTAAATTTTGAAGACCGGAAGTCCTTTCTGATTATGCGCGGCATGAAGCGCGGCGAGGTACACCGCTCCCGGCCTCTCCGTCCCGTTAAACCCCCACACCGCATGCGGCAGCGTCGGGTCCGTCTCCATCGTCTCGAGCGGGTAGCACCAGCCGCTTGCCACGGTAACGATGACTCCGACCCCTTCCTTACGGAACGTCTCCGCACATCGGGCCGCCTCCGCCATACCGGAAATGCAGGTCTCGAACACCACGACTTCGACGGGAGTACCGTCCGGGTTCCGAACGGATGCCGTCAGGACCGATGCCGCTTCGTGCGCCAGCGCCATGGTCATCCCCTTCAGTGCCGCCTTTACGAGCTTGCGCCTGTCGATGATCGGCCTGATCCCGATCTTCGGAAAGCCGCCTGCGTATCGATGGTTAAGCTCTTTCATGCGTATCCCTCCTTGCTGTTCTTGATCCACAGTATTTTTAAATCTCAAACAAATCCTCCTGCAGCCGATCCAGGCAGGCGATGCTTCTTCATCATCCTTCGGATGAAAGCCACGCCTTCAGCAACCAGCGCGTCCCCGCTAGGCGCCAGCTGTCGCCAGACCCAAGTGTTCATGTTGTCCGTCATGTCGACGAATGATTCCAATGCGGCATAGCCGCTATATCCGATTTCGCCCAGCGCTCGAAAGATATCGTCCCAGTTTACGAGGCCGGTTCCTGGAATTCCGCGGTCATTCTCGCACAGGTGGTAATGGATGAGATCAGCCCCGGCAAGCTTCGTTGCATCGTAGAAGCTTTTTTCCTCGATGTTCATATGATAGGTGTCCAGATGGATCTTGACGTTCGGCTCGCCGATCATGTCCCGAAGCTGAAGCGCCTGGGCGCATGTGTTAATCAAGTTGGACTCGTAGCGATTCACCGGCTCCAGCCCTAGCAATACGCCGTATTTTTGGGCATGCCTTGCCGCTTCGCGAAGACCACCTGCGGCATACTCCCAATCGGCTTCCGACGGCCTCTCATGCGCGTCCTTGACATGCTGCGAATACAGCACGCCTGACAGATTCGTTTTCCCGATCGCAGCGGTCGCCTCCACGCAGGACTTCAAATATGCAACCCCGCGTCGCCTCACATCCGGATCCCGGCTCGAGATGTCTGTCCCCTTAAGCAGCACGGTCGACGTCACGGCATCCAAGCCTGCATCGGTTAACCGTCGCCTCACGGCCGAAGCATCGAATGAATCCAGCTTCATCAGAGGAATCTCGATAAAATCAAGCTCAAGTCCCTTCACCCTGTCAATCAGATCAAGCGATTGGTTGCTCCACTCGGAGCACCAAGCGTATGCATGGATTCCAAGCTTCATCATCCTTCCTCCCCGCACAAATGTTGAATGACGTTCCTGACCGCCATCATGCCCATATTTTCGACCGCATGTCTTGTGGACGCGGCGCAGTGAGAGCCGATCACAAGATTATCAAGCGTATGCAGGTCTTCAAGATCGGGCGGTTCCCGCTCGAATACATCGAGTCCGGCTCCCCAGATTCGCCCCGCTTTCAGCGCATCCAGCATGGCGGTTTCATCGATAAGCCCGCCGCGGGCGGTGTTGATCAGCACGGCGGATTCCTTCATGGTCTCGAACTCGCGCGGACCGATCAGATGGCGCGTATGCTCATTCAGCGGGAGATGCAGGCTGACGAAGTCCGCTTGCTCGATCAGTGTCTGCAGCGTATCGACGTACGTGATGCCGTGACGGACGGCGAAATCCTCATCACGAAGATGGTCATAAGCCATAATTTTCATATCAAAGCCTTTTGCCCGGCGGGCCACCGCTTTTCCGATATGCCCCAGACCAATCAAACCGAGCGTGCTGCCATGCACATCCACGGTCAACGTCTTGGTCCAGTCTCCCCGGCGGCATGCCCTATCGATCGGGATCACCCTTCGCGCAGCGGCCAGCATGAGTGTGAACGCGTAATCCGCAACCGCCTCGGTATTGGCGCCGACCGTCGTTGTGATCCGAATCCCCCGCTGGGCCGCGTAAGCCGCATCGATATTGTCCGTGCCGACGCCGTATTTGGAGATAAGCTTGAGCCGTTCTGCCTGACTGAGCACCTCCCGATCCAACGGATCGACGCCGACGATCACCGCCTCCGCATCCCGGATCTCGCGAATCATCTCTGCCTTCGTGAGGATCCGGCCGTACGGATTAAGACGGAGGTCGAAACCGCGCCTGGCCAGAAGGTCCGCCGCTCCCTGGCTTCCCGTTCCGAAGGACCTCGGCGTTGCCAGCACCTTTCTTCCCAAATTGTCCCCCTCCTTTTACGCATGCCATTTCGGATTGTCTACAAGGGCCGGCTTGCCGTCCCGCTCCACCGCAATTTTCCGGAAGCCTCTCGTTTCGATCGAGCCATAGTCATGACCCGCATCGGCACGAAATACATAGAAGGTGATGAGCGGCTCCGTGCCCGTGTTGATACTTCGGTGCGCATACCGCCCAGGGACATAAACGGCGCGGCCCGGCGTAAACTCCTGAACCTCCCATTCCCCCTCGGGATTTTCCATCAGCATCAATCCCTTGCCGCCGATGCAGTAATACACCTCAGCCGTATCCAGAATCGTATGGAAGTGACCTTTGGTCATAAAGTACTCTTCGCCGATCTTGCCGGGGTAGACGATGCTTGTGCCGAACGCAAGATTTCCCGGAGACTCGGGAATGCCAAGCTCGTGGAATTCATATAAAAGGACGTCTTCCTGTTCAAGCATCAAAGACAAAGCATGGTCATCCGCATACATGCCCTTCATATTGGATAGATGGCGCCGAAGCGATGCCCGCGTGTCGGAACGTCCGTTGTGCAGACTGAAATAGACGGCAAACGGTGCGAGAGCACTGGCCGCTCCATAATTGTCTTTCATGAAATCCATCTCCTCTCTTACATTGTTGAAGGATCGGAACACTTTCTCAGGACCGCAGGCTGGATGCAATCCGCGCTAATCGATCAAACTGATCGCCTGAGATGCGGATGTCGAAAACCTCCTGAATAACCTGAGTCCAGCCATGGAGGAAATACACCCAGCCATCCTCAACGTGCAGCCCGCTCTGCTCCTTTTGGGCACGGGCTTGATGCATAAACTTCAGATCGCCGCGGTAATTCAGCTCCCAAACGAGACTGCCCCGAGGAAACCTTGCATTGTCCGTCAGCGGCGAGCCGGGACGATCCTTGCCCAAGCCTGTGGCGTTTATGATAAGGGATTGTTCCGGAAGCTCATGGAGAATGCGATCATTATCTTCGGGCTCAGGGCACAGGCGGTACTCGAACCGGGTGGCCGTATCGATGCTGCTAAGCAGCCGCTCTGCCGATTCCAGTCGAGGACGGCTCCGGTTGCTGATGATGATTTTCGAAGGAATGTCGGTGCCATGGTCAGCCTGCGTAAGATAAGAGCTGATCGCCAGCGCGCTTCCGCCAGCGCCCATAATGAACGCTTCGCCTGAACCATTCCAGTGGCCTTCCGGGATAAACGCCTCCATGGACAAGCCGCTGGATATCGGGTCTTTGGCGCATCCGACCAGCTTGCCGCCGCGCTTCGAGATGGAGCTTAGCTCGTTGAACATGCTGGCATAATCATCCAGCTCATCGAACAGATCCTTGGCGGCGAGATATAAGTCGATTTTATGCGTCGTCACCAGGGCTCCGAGCGACATGGGATCCTGCTTGATAAAGCTTACGGCATCCCGGTACGCCTCCGGAGCGGCATGAATCGGCAGGTCCATCCCCTTAATCTGAACGTCGCCGAGCTGTAAAGCTTCCGCCCAGAGCGGAAACAATCTCATAATGGACGACTGCCCCGTCGAGACGCCGATAAAATAAAACGTCGGTTTATCGTTGTTTTCGTATGGCACAATGCTTTCCTCCCCATTCGTTTCGAAGCTTTCGTAACCGGTCACTTGTAAAGCGTAGATCGATGTTTCGTTCCTGCTAACCATGCTGCTGCAGCCGCTGCTGATAGAGCTCCGAGAGCCTCGATACGGCTTCGTGATAAGCAGCTGCATAGCGTGCGTATGTCCCCCGTTTTGAATGGTCCGGATCATACATTTGTTCCGGTTTGGCTTGCCCGGCAGCCGCTTCAGCAAGGCTTGGGACCGTGCCGATCCCATATCCGGCGATAAGCGCAATGGCGGTGAGCGCCGTTTCTTGATTCTGCATCGTCCGATACGGCAGACCCAGCACATCGGCTTTAATCTGGTTGAATAAGGCTGACGATGCTCCGCCCCCGACCACATGAACCTGCGAAAATGCGACCTGGCCGACAGCATGCTTAAGAATCGAGAGATACCCCGCATACTCGTAGGCGATCGACTCGAGGATGGACCGGTACATGGCCGCTTGGCCATGCCCCCAGTGCATTCCGATCCACCCGCCCCGAAGCTGCGAATCGCTGGGGCATACCCTTCCGCCGAAATGCGGTATGAACAGCAGACCGTCGCTTCCCGGGGGAATCCTGCCCGCTTCCCGGTTCAGTTCATCGTAGGATGATGCAGCGCCGGAGCGGCTGCCGACCAGCTTGCCGAACCAGGCAATGCATTCCCCTCCGCCGTTAATATAAGCGAGCGGCAAATAGAGGTCCGGGATCACGGAACGCGCATACATGAGCGTGCGGGTTTGCGTGTCCGGCTTATAATGATCCGTACAGCCTGCCAGTACGGACGCCGTTCCGGCAATGTCCAGCAGGCGGCCGGGTTCGGTCAGCCCTGCCCCGAGCGCACAAGCCGCCGTATCTCCGCATCCGGCGACGATCGGGATTCCGGGAGGCAATGCTGCAGCATCAGCGTGTTCCGGTTGGAGGTAGCCGATCACTTTCCATGGACGCACGATGGAAGGCAGCTTCTCGATGTCCATGCCGAACGCCCTGATGAGCTCTTCGGACCATATGCCCTGACCGGTATCGGCAAAACCGGTGAAATGAAGGTACGTATCATCGATAAATGCCTGGTCAGCCCGCAGTCCGGCAAGCCTCCCGGTGATATAAACTGCCGGGACGACAAACTTGGCGATCTTCCGGTAGACATCCGGTCGCTCCCGTTTCCACCACAGCTGCTTGGGCCCATGCGCATTCGTGACGGGACATCCGGTAAGGGCGATGAACCGTTCCTCGCCCCAAGCCTTCATGTCCCCCATCACGGAGGAACAGCGAGAGTCCAGCCAGGAATCGTAGGGCGTCACGGCCCTCCATTCCCGATCGATGCCGAGGATGCCGGCCATTTGCCCGTCCAGGCCGATTGCAGCGATCCGCCCTTTCGGAACCTGCGGTTTCGAAACGGCCTCCTCGATGGCATCCACGGTCGAGGCAAACATCTCCTCCGGCTCCTGTTCGATCCGGCCATCTTGCCCCCGAATGAGCCGGGACGGGCGGAAGGCGGAAGAGACGATCCGGCCCGTATCGTCGACGACCGCCGCTTTTGTCCCTTGCGTGCCGATATCGGCGCTAATAAAATACCTCAAGCGGTATTCCCCCTTCCCCTCTGAAGGTTGTCAACTCCTTGTTATTCGAATCCTATTAATGTCTTGATTCCGAGCGAGCTGCCCGCGTATGCGAGGGCCTCTTGCGTTCCGGATAGCGGGAACCTCCGGGATATGAGCCGATCCGCATCCAGCAGCCCGCTCGCGATCAGCTGGAGCGTCTTTCGAAAGTGATGATTGTTCGCTTTCGTCGATCCGGTAACGGATATCTGCTTGTAATGAATCCGGTTGGTGTGCAGCTCTACCCCGCTCATCTGCTGGGGCAAGCCCCCAAAGAAATTGATGCGTCCGTTCATGGCCGTAAGCTCAATTGCCAGCTGCTGCGATTCGGGTGACGGATTTGCCGTTACGCACATATCGACGCCGCGGCCTCCCGTCAGCCTGTCGATTTCCTCCGTCAGTCCCTCGGCAGGCAGTGTGATCAGCGAGTCATCGATTTCCCGGCACAGACGCAGCCGTTCATGCGATCGATTGGCGATGAAGACTCGCCCTGCGCCGGAATGCTTTGCCAGCAAAGCATACATGATGCCGATCGGACCTGCGCCGATGATCAGCACATCATCGCCCAGATGAACCGGTGACTGTAACAGTCCGTTGTATACACAGGATAGAGGCTCGATCAAGGTCGCCTGCTCGAAGGTTACGTGGCTTGGCAGCACGGCGATATTACCGAACCGGACCGCGCTTGCCGGAATTCGCACGTACTCGGCAAATCCTCCATCCAGTTGTACGCCCAGGGCTTTATATTTCGCGCAAAGATGGTAGTCTGCCCGGACGCAGGATTCGCAGATGCCACAGCCCATATTGGGGGCGACGGCCACTCGCATCCCGCATTCATAACCTTCAACCGCACCGCCCACTTCACACAGAACCCCGCTGAGCTCATGACCGAGTATTCGCGGCGAGTCTTCCCCGATATACGGAGACCCGTTCTTGATCATTCGCAGATCCGTTCCGCAAATCCCCGCGCACTTCACCTGCAGCAAAACCTCATCCTCTCCAATGGCGGGCTTTGGCACATCCAACACGCGCACGTCGTTTTGACCGTATAATCTCGCTGCTTGCATATTCTTGTTCACCTCCTTCATCCAGCCTGAGGTTCAAGCAGCTTCACGACCGTTCCTTCGCGTATGGAGCGATTGCCCGCATTCACGATGGCGACGGCTTTCTTCCCGTCATACCCGGTTACGTTCGGTGTTCTGTCTTCGATGATGGACTCGATGAAATGCATATCCTCCGCCAGATACGCTTCTTTGTAAAGCGTTCGCCAGCTTGTCGTGAACGGGCGAATCAGCTGATGATCGGCGCGTACGGTTACCGGTGAATTCCGGCCGGGGTCACCGATGAACATAACGCCTTCCGTGCCGAGAATCTCGACGCGCGCATCGTAGCCGTACTTTACGGACACCGCGCCATCGATCATTCCCTGGGCTCCGCTCGTTAAGGCTGCGGACAGGACCACATTATCGTAAAAATCAGGATAGCGGTCTGCGGCCTGCGGGCAGCGATAGTTAGCGGCCATCGCATACACCGATGCGATCTCCGATCCGGACAGCCAGCGCAGCGTATCGATGTCGTGGCTGTTGACTTCGGCCAGCGGGCCATTGCTCTTGGCAAGGTCATACATCCATTCTTGCGGAACGCTCGGGCCGCGGGTGAGCGATTTGATCAGCACCACGTCGCCGATCCTTCCGGCATCGATCTGGCGCTTCGCCTCGATGAAGGAAGGATCGAACCGCCGCATGAAGCCGATCTGCAGCTTGACGCCGGCCTGCTTGCATGCCTCGATCATGTCATCGCACTCCTGCTCGTTCATCGCCATCGGCTTCTCGCACAGCACATGCTTGCCCGCAGCAGCTGCTGCCACGACAAGGTCGCGGTGATATATGGTCGGCGTTACGACGATAACCGCTTGAATCCGCTGATCCTCCATGGCTTGCCGGTAATCGGTATAATAGGTATCGATTTCAAGCTCCTCCGCCGCCCGCTTAGCCGCGTCCTCCAACGGATCGACCACCGCGATCAGCCGTGCATACGGCACGCTGCGGCGGAAATTCGCCGCATGGATCATGCCGGCCCGCCCTGCGCCGATGACGCAGACGCCAATGAATGAAGCCATATCTTGAATCCTCGCTTTCGTTTGTTTTTGGTTGGATGTTCGGGGTTATCCCGCCGATCCTTATGGTTTGACGGCATCCTTGGTTATGATGAATTCGTGATCGCCGGGGCCGGCTTCAAGGAGACGGCGTTCCGAGCCGCGAACGTCATCCGGATGGCGAAGGGCAATAACAGCAGCTGCATGGGAAGGAATCGTAACCTGAAGTCGCAGGTCATCGCCTTCTTTCCGCCATGCGGATCGAATCCTGCCCTTGACGGTATCGAGCGACACGTCGACCCAATCGAGTCCGCTTGGGTAACAAGGCTCGAAACGTATTCGTTCATAGCCCGGCAGCATTGGGCGAATGCCTCCAAGGCGGGTATAGAAGGATACCCCGATTCCCCCGAACATCGCATGGTCATGCGAATGCATCGCTCCCTTGGCACTCCACTGTTCCCAAAGGGTCGTCGCCCCTTGCTCGATTTGGTACCCGAAGCCCGGGTATTGCTTTTGGGTCAAAAGTTCATAAGCGAGATCGATATAGCCGTGGTCGGCCAGCACATCCAGCAAGTACCTCGTGCCGTAGATTCCCGTATGAAGTCGGTTGTTTTTCCCATGAATTGCATCGACCAGCCGCTGTACAGACATCCGGGCCGCTTCGCCCGATACCAGCCCGAGCGCAAGCGGCATCAGCTGGGCCGTCTGGGATCCGCTTCCGAATAGGCCGTTCCCGCGGCCAAAAGCCTTGTGAAATGATATACGAATCTCGTGTGCCAACTTTTCGTACGCGCGGCATTCCTCCGCCAATCCCAATACGCCGGCGGTTTTGGATACAATCGTTGCCTGCTGGTAATACAGGGCCGTATTGACAAGCTCCACTTCGTGAAAATAGTGCTCCCAGCCGTCTTCATTCGGCGCACACCAGTCCCCAAACCCGTCCTTCACGATTCCCTCCGGCCATCTATCGGCCAGCAGCTCCATATAGGCTTTCATCGAAGGGTAGCTCGCTGCAAGTGCGTCTTGATCGCCGTAATGCCAATATAAATGCCAAGGCAGCGTAATTTTATCCCCGCTCCAATCGGGATTCGTATCGCTGTCCGCAATATCGTCCAGCCATTTTCGATAATAGTGGCGCATATCGAAATTGTGCATGCCCATCTCTTCCACGACCGCCGAATCCATCAAGCAGGGCGTACGTTCATCCCGCTGGCAGCAATCGGTTGGAATGCTGACCAGGTTGTTCAGAAAGGACCACCGAATATTGCTATGGAGCCGGTTCAGCATGGGGTCAGAGCAGGAGAACGTTCCCGTTTCGCGCACATCCGCATGAATAGGAATCGCCTGGATCACAGCAGGCTCGATTCCCCCGCTGATCTCGACATAGCGGAAACCGTGATACGTAAATCGCGGCTCGTAAAATTCCGTCTCTCCGCCGCGCAGGATGTATGCATCCTTGGCCTCGGCGCGGCGGTTCGTCCAAGGGTCGATGTTTCCTTCGGCATCCGCCAGTTCGCTGTAGCGAATCGTGATTATGCTGCCGGCGTTACCGGACACCCCAAGCCTGATCCATCCTGCCAGATTCTGGCCGAAATCGTATACGAGGACGCCGTCTCGGGGACGTTGAACGCTTACCGGTTCGATAGGCTCCCATGCCCTGACAGGGGGCTGCCTATTCGGCTTCAGCATGCCCTGCGGCGGGTCGGCCAGAACGACCGGGCCCCAATGGTGATCCGCATACAAGGCCGAATCCCAGCCCCATGGCATTTGGCGGCCGTCGAAGGTCTCCCCGTCATAAATATCGTTTTCCAAAATAGGGCTATATGAGGTTTTCCAGGATTCGTCCGACGCGATCCGCGTGCTGCTGCCGTCTGCGAGCTCCAGATCCAGCTCCAGGATAAACGCTTTATCCCGCTTCCACTTCCATCCCCACCGGGAGTAGTTCATATTGTAGCCGTTGCCTAGCCATACGCCGATCACGTTGTCTCCGTCTTGAACTGCGGAAGACGCATCATACACGTCATATAACATCAAACGTTCGTATGGGCTATTGGCGGGCGATAACACTCTGTTCTCCAGCTTGCGGCCGTTGATGTGGAGTTCGTACCACCCGATGGCATACATTCGGACTGTCGCCCGCGTAACGCCGGCGGGCAGCCGGAACTCCTTTCGGAACATCGGGCTGTCCGCAGGCACCGGGTCTTCGCATAGGGCAATAGCATGCCCTTCGAGTCTTAATCCCGTGCCCGAGGCATCGATCCCGCCGGCGGTGAACTGGATCGTGCCCGGATCATAGAAGCAGTTGACATACAGCGACCTCCCGTCCGCATCCATCACCCGAAGTTTTCGGTAAACGGCCTTGTTTCCTTCCCCGGTATAAAATCCAATCGTACCCTCCCGGCATAAGGCATCGCATGTGAAAGCAAGGCGTCCGTTCAGGTGAAGAAGAACCCGATCCTCCAGATGAGCGACGGTAACATGGATGCTTGAAGGCAGTTCACTCAGTTCCGGTGCATGGACGCTGCCGAGCACGCGCCTTGTGCCGTACTCTACGGCGTACAGCATAACCGTCTGGCTCCGCGTATCCAGCTCGCAGCCCAGGTGATCTTCATGTCCTCGGTAATCGAACAACAGCCCTGCTCCGCCCTCTTCAATGGTGATTTCTACATCCACGGCATAGCCGTACCAGTTCATATGGGACTGAACAGGTCTCGTGATCCAGCTAGCACTCCATCCTCCGTATGTGTCAGGGAATGCGTTAGAATCAGTCCATGATGATGCCACGTTAGCTTGCTCCCTTCATTTCATCGCTTCGTTGTACTGCTCATTTGCTTGTTATCCCAGCCGGCGCCCCTTGCGCGTTCCATGCTCTGACGATGATATCTTGAAGACTGCGATCCGGGTCCGCTTCGAATAAAACCACCCGCTCTTCACCCGGAAACAAACCGAAATCGTTGTCGTCAAGATAACAATCCCCTTCCTCCGGGAAATGCTCGAGGATCACGCGAATGGCTGGCCGCTCACCGGAATTGCGTATCCGGAAGCGTCCTAACCTGCCCTTTCTTTCAATGGACCATTCAAGTGAAGTCTCCGGAAGGCTCTTCAGAGGGGAATCGGTTAATCCGGCATATAATTCGAAAGCCTTTACCGCGAGTTCTCCCGGATACTCGTTGTCCCGATGAGTATGACGCTGCTCAAATTCCAGCAGCTCGGCAAGCTTCGATCTGGCATTGAACCAGTACCATTGATCGGACAGCAGCGTTCCATCCTCCTTATGCAAGGTAACAGCCGCAATCAACGGCTGGATGGATTCCGCGGACGGCAAGGCATACAGGATCCGGTCAACCTGAAACGCAGACCCGGCCTGAAGCGAAACGTTGTCGTAGCTGCGCGACAGCATGACATTCAGCGAGCTGTCGTAGAGGACGAAGGAAATCCTCGCTCCCTTGAGTCCGGTCAATGTATCGCTTATCGCATAGAGATCGGCCGTAAAGGATTCGCCTGGAAGCCAGCCGTCGCTCTTCCCGTAAACGAGAAACGCGTTCTGCGGCCGGCACGCTTGCTTCGCCCGATAATAGGACAGCTTAGGCGCGCCGTAGAAATCGACGACGCCCCAAGAATGACCGGGAAACAAATCCGTCAATTTGTAATACCAGAAACCGGTCTTCCCGTGCCCGGCTCCGGCCCGCTGAACATCCGCCGTGAACCGGATCGAATCGCCCTGGGCTGTCTGGGAATATGCAATGTACGCATCCCAGGTGGTGATCGGACCGTAGGCGGCGTAGCGCATCACCTTAATGACATCCTTCAGGCCGAATTGATGAAGGTGGGCCATCCAGCCGCGGCTGTCTTCCATAGGCGGGAAAGCCTCAAGCTCCTCTTCGGGCAAGAACCTTATGCAGCTGGAGCGGCTGGTCATGCTTGGGATGCCGAACTCGCCGTAGAACACGGAAGGCATGGCGAGTGTCGCGGCGTCCAGCGGTTCCCCGCCATGATATACGTTCCAGTTATGGACGCTGCCGCCCCATGGATCGGTGCGATGGAACGGCCGTGACGGGTCCAGCTGCCGGCAGCGCCTGCCGACAAGAAATAAGCCCTCGTCCGCGCCGCCGTGCACACCGTTCTCATTGCCGCCGCCCCACATGACAAGCGACGGGTGATTTCGCAGCGATTTGACCGATTGGGTGACTTGCCGGTCGATTACGCCCAGATCGGTATACGGGGAGTCAGGAGGTCCCCAGCATAACGGAAATTCCTGATAAACCATAATGCCTTTCTCATCGCATAGGCGATAGAAATAATCGCCTTCCACCAGTCCTCCGCCCCAGGCACGCAGCATCTGCACATGCCCGCGGCGCGCAAGCTCAAGCAATCGCTCATACGTCTCCTCGCTCTGCTCGAGCATCGGGTCCGGCCAACACCAGTTGGCTCCCTTGATGAACATCGGCACACCGTTAATTACAAACTGCCAGCGGTAGTGCTCATGCGGCTTCGCATCTTTGGCTGGCTCCATTTCAATCGTGCGGACGCCGAACACTGTGGACGCGCCCGCTATCCGTACCTTGCCTTGCACAGCACCCTGGTGCTCCTTCTCCTGAAGACCTGCCGTCAGCGTTAGACAATACAAGGCCTGCTCTCCATATCCGGCCGGCCACCACAGACAGGGTGCGGGCAGCGTTACCTCCGTCCGAAACCGGTGCTTGCCGTAAGCAATCTCAACATGATTGCGGAAACGATGCTTCGCATCCGGCCGGCTTCCTTCCCCCTCGGTCCCTTCTCCAAGCTGAAGCACGCCTTCTATCGCAATGTCCGCTCGCTGCTCCAGCCTGCTGTCCACGGTATATTCAATGCACAGCCTCGCCTCGTCCGGGCTGATCGACATCGTCGCGACATAAGGGTCCCTGATCGCGATCTCAGGCTCAACACGGACGGTGACGTCCCGCCATATTCCCATCGAGATCAGATGTCCGTAATGCCAGCCGAAGCCGGGGCTTCCCTTCAGCAATCCGTTCCAGGTTTGCGGGGCCGGGTCGATCCGCACGACGAGCTCGTTAGGCTTGCCGAATTGAGCCAGTCCGGTAATATCCAGCTCGGGGCCGCCAAACATGCCTTTGTGATGACCGAGGGACATGCCGTTCACGAAGACCGTTCCCGAATAATCGATTCCGTCAAAACGAAGCGTGAGCTGCCGGCCCCTCCATTCTTCCGGCAGGTTGAAGGTCTTCGCAAACCACCATTCCCGCTGTTCGACACGCGTCCTGCGGAACCACAACGGGAACTCCTTCGGCTCCCCATGCTCCTCCAGCTCGTCGATCATGTTGGTGTTCCAGTTCGGGTCGGGCAGAAGTCCCGACGAGACAAGCGCCCGCTGCACCGTCGTCGGTACGGTTACCTTGTGCCAGCTGCTGCGGTCAACACCGGGCTCGTACCAGCGCTCCTCCATTCCCCGGCTGGCTGTGGATGCTCTGCCGAACCAGCCGGTGGACGGCGCCGGCTCGCCCGGGTCCGCCGGTTCGGAATCCAGCATGCGCCACGATCCCGACAAAGACATCACTTCTGCATGAGATGCGGACAGGTCCGCTTGCGGCAGCATTGTAGCAACGCTGCGGACCGGGATGCGACTCTCGGCTTCAAGAAGCGCATCGCCGTGCAGGGAAGACCGGGAGAAAGCTTCATCCTGCAGCTCATCAAGATAAACCTTCCCGGGTTGCGGCCGGTAATAATGAATGTCTGCCATGTTGCCTCCTATTTGGGTTTCATAAGGTCAGATTTTTTATATTTCTTGCTCGATCTAACGGAATCGGATCACTCGAATCGTCTTTTTCCTGCTTCCCGTTTGAAGTGGAAAGGCTGCCCCCGATCATCGTTGATGAGCGAAGGACAGCCTCTTCCTTATGGATTCAGCAAAAATTGCATCACCTTGTCGTTGGCCGCCGGCAAATGCTCGTGCCCGTAGTCCGGATAGATGACAAGCTGTTTCTTTGCCGTCATTTTGTTATAGGCTGCAAATTGCGTAGAAGGCGGACAGACCGTATCCATGAGACCGACCAGCATCAAAACCTCGCCGCGGATACGTTCTGCAAGAAACTGCAAATCGATATAACCAAGCTTCGTGAACATTTCCTCCTCACGCTCATGAAGCGGGTCATGATAGCGGAAGAAGGTCCGCAGTTCTTGGTATGCATCCTTGGCCAGATCTATTTCCCACACCCTCTTGTAATCGCATAGGAATGGAAACACCGCGGCAAGCTTGCGGATTCGCGGCTCCAGTGCCGCACAGGCGAGCGTGAGCGCTCCTCCTTGTGATCCGCCGGTGGCATACACGCGGGAAACATCGGTCTCCGGCAGCTCGAAGGCCACTCTGGCAAGCTGGGCCGTATCCAGGAAAATTTGCCGGAACAACAGCTGGTCGGGATGATCATCCAATCCCCGAACGATGTGGCCGTTCAAGGTCGTCCCTTTTACCCCTCCGGTATCCTCGGAAAGTCCTCCCTGCCCCCGGCAGTCCATGGCCAGCACGGAATAGCCGAGTGACACGTAGCTTAGCTTGTCGCTCCAATCCCCTGCGTTCCCGCTGTACCCGTGGAATAACAATACGGCGGGATGCGGTTGTTCCAGGTCTCTAGGCCGCAAATACTTGGCATGGATTCGCGCACCCCTGACGCCGTTGTAATACATATCGAAGCACTCCGCTTGCGGCGTCTGAAAGTCGCTCGCAACCAGCTCGACCATCGGCTCGACGCTGCGAAGCTCCATAAGCGCCCGGTCCCAATACGCATCGAAGTCCGCCGGCTTCGGATTCGTTCCTTGGTACTGCCGCAGCTCCGCAAGCGGCATATCAATCATTGGCATGTCGGACAAATTCCTTTCTTCGCTGATTCGTGTTCCGCGTTTCGCTTACAGTCCGTGAGCTGCCCGCAATTTGGCAACTTCCTCGTTGTACCATTTTGTGAAATCATCTGCACCCGCCTTCCGGAATGCTTCCAGCGCCGTTTGCTTATTCGCTTCAAAGGCCGCCTCGTCCTTGGACAATATGATTTTTGCCGCTTCGCGGGCGGCAAGCTCCTTCAGCTCGGCTTCCTTCTTCTTGAGATCGTCGCTGAGCGTGACGCCAGGCACCGTGTTGCGCTTGATGATTTCCTCATCGGACATGCCGTCCATCCAGGACGTGAACGTTCTGAGTTTGCCTTCCTCGATCTGCTTCTTGAACACTTCCCCGGCATAGGAAGCACCGAAATATTCCGCGAAGTCTTTCTCCAGCGTGGTCGCTGCCTTGGACAGCGCCTCTTCGGACGTGAAGAGATCCACCGGCTGACCGTCGTTCGGATTGATCATGTCGCTGCCAAGACCGATGATATTCCGGTCCAAGGACAGTCCCGTTGCCTCGTATGGCGCACCGCCTGCCGCTTTAAGCGCAAGCGTCTCCTCCGTCGGTGTCGGCTTTCCGTCAACCTTGCTCCAATGGGTGCCTTCAATGCCGTTATACATCGTTCTCGCTCCCTCATACGAAAAGATATAGTTCAGGAAATCCATCGCTTTCTCCGGGTGCTTCGAGCTCTTGGAAATGCTGTAGGCCTTATCCTGCCAGCCCAGCGGGTTGACGGCTCCGGTCCATGCCATTTTGCCGGCAGGAACCACAAGATATCCTTTGCCTTTGTCCGCGTTCTGGGAGTTATAATCCCCCATTGCCCACGTCGCCGGTCCGACAACGATCTGCCCCGCCGTTGCTTTTGCCATATAATCGTTGTTCTTCATGGTCAGCGAATCAGGATCCAGCAGCCCTCTGCGATGCGCCTTATTGTAGAAATCCATCGCCACCCAGAAATTGGACGATTCATCTGTCAGCACGCTGATAAACTCATGCCCGCCAACGGTTGCAGCCGTCAAATCGCTCGTCGCGCCGGACATCTCGGTAAAGATAAGCGGCGGAATCAAGTAAGGCCACAAGCCCCAGTCCTGCCACATCGAAACGCCGTACACCTTCTTGCCGTCCTCGGTTTGCGGATGCTTCTGTACAATTTGATCGACAACGTCGAGCAGATCGTCCATCGTACCGATCGGAGGCGCGCCGATCTCCTTGTACCAATCCCACCGGATCGTAGGCCCGATCGTGATCGGTGCAATCGACTCTCCCGGCTTGGATTGAACCTGGGGCGGCAGGAAATACAGCTTGCCGGTTCCGTTGCTCCAGTTCTTTCTGCTGTAGTCGACGACGGTTGGGATATTGGCGGTGATATCCTTTCCGTGCTCTGCCAGCATATCGTCCATCGGGATGATCAGGTCGCCTTCGATCAGCTGCTTCTGGAACTTATTGACGTCCGTACGGACGATATCCGGCAGATCGCCGCCCGCCAGCAGTACGTTGAATTTATTTTCGTCTGCCTCCACGTACTCGATCTTGACGCCGATCTTATCGGCGATTTCTTTGACGACAGCGCTGTCCTGATGGCTGTTCCATTTCGCTCCCGTTTCCATGACCAGGACGCGCAGGGTGACCGGCCCTTTCTCCGAGCTTTCCTGTTCCCCGGCGGTTTGGCCCGGATCCGTAGTTCCGCTTGACCCGTTTGAGCATGCGGACAGCAGCAAGGCTGAAATCATGAGCATGACGAGCGAATAACGGAACGCTTTACGTTTTCTCATTCATGAACCCTCCTGTACATGATTTTTATAAATTATCGGCGGCACGCGCCGGATAATCCATTTGGATGAAGCATCCGGGGACGTTAGCCTTTAACCGCGCCCATCATGATGCCTTTGACGAAATACCGCTGCAGCATCGGGTACACCAGGACGATCGGCAGCGTTACGATCATGGTGATCGTCATTCGAATCGATTGCGGGGTAATCGTGCGCACCAGATCTCCCCGCGTCAGCTGCTCGGTTGACATATTCGACAGGTTGCTCGATTGGTTCAGGAAGTTGTACAGTACGAGCTGGAGCGTCTGCAGCTTCGGATTTTCGACGAGAAAGAAGTTGTCGAACCACGTGTTCCATTGACCGACGGCCGAGAATACCGCGATGGTCGCGATGATCGGCATGGAGAGCGGAAAGATGATGCTCGTATAAATCTTGAAATACCCTGCTCCGTCGATCTTCGCGGATTCCTCAAGCGAGGCCGGCAGCTGCTCGATAAACGTCTTGATCAAGATGATGTTGAAGCCTGATATCGCGCTCGGGATGATATACAGCAGAAAATTATTTTGCAGCCCGTAGGTCTTCATCGTCAGATACCATGGGATAAACCCTGCATTGAAATACATCGTGATCAGCACGAAACGGTAGATGGCTTTGCGCATCGGCATCTCGTTCTTGGTGATCAGATAAGCGAAGAACGAGCAGCTGAACACGGTAATGAGCGTCCCCAGAATCGTACGCGAGACCGAGACGATGGCGGAATCCGCAATGCCCGGAAGCTTGATCGTGGCTTGGTACGCTTCCAGGGAAAATCCTGCAGGCCATAAATAAACGCCTTTCTGTGCTTCGATGGGATCGCTCACGGAATAAATGAAGATATAGTAAAACGGGTAGATTGTGATCACCACGAGCAGCAGCAGGAGCAGATAATTGATGGAGCTGATGACCGCGTCCTTCCAATCAAGACGCTTTCTGCGGCGATTTACGGTAATCTTGGCTTGTGAAATCATGCCGTTCTCCTTTCGTTCGAGTTATACAATGCCTTGGCCCCTGAATTTCTTGGACAAGAAATTGACGCTGAAGAGCAGCACGACACTGATGACCGTCTTGAATATGCCCACGGCCGTGGAGTAGGAATAGTCACCGGTAACAAGCCCCAAGCGGTATACGTACAGGTCCAACACTTCAATCCGGTCAGCGATCATAACGTTGCTGAAGACGAGATACTGCTCGAAGCCCGCTGACATCAGATTGCTGATCGACAGCAGCAGCAGCACGATGAAGGTCGGCATGATGCTCGGAATCGTGATATACCAGATTGAGCGGAGACGCCCGGCTCCGTCCACCTTGGCGGCGTCGTATTGCTCGCTGTCGATGCTGACAATAGCGGCCAAGTAGATGATCGCGCTCCAGCCGACAGACTTCCACAGCAGAAGCAGCGTCTGGACCGTCCATACCCGGTCGTAATTGCCCAGCACGTCGACGGGCGGGCTGCCGATCCCCGTCTTTAGCATGATCGAGTTGACGGCACCCTCCGTGCTGAACATGCTGAAAGCCAGCGAGAAGACGATGATCCAGCTGATGTAATTGGGCAGCGTCGATACGGTTTGCACCAGCCGCTTGAACCAGCCGGCGCGCACCTCGGAGATCATGATCGCCAGCAGCATCGGAATCGGGGCAGTCAGGATTGACAGGAAGCTCAGTGCCAGCGTATTGATGAGCACGGGCCCCATCCGGGGATCGTCGAACATGTTGCGGAAATTCTCCAGCCCGAGAAAGGCTGCCTGACTGAGCGGGATGCCGGGGCGATAGTCAAAGAAAGCATAGATCCAGCCGAACAGCGGAACGTAGCTGAATGCAAAGGCAAACAGGATGAACGGGAGGGCCAGCAGCAGGAGGATGATGCCGTCCCTGCGATAGAGCTTGTTTTTTCTGCTCTTCTTCAAGGGCTTTGCGGTCTGCGTATACTCCATAGGTCTTCTCCTTTATGCAGAATCTAGCGTTTTGCTTAAGTCTATGATAGCGTTTCACCGGAAGGCATTAAATGAAAGATATACGGCTGGACTTGAAAAAACATCTGCCGGGGCGGCGAAGTTGCTTGAACGATTTTGCGATCCTCTTGAACGATTCCAAACACGACAAAAGGTGCCTTCTAAGCGCCCTGCCCCGTCCGGCAATGACGCTTTGAAAGCACCTTCTGTGCGCTGATCTATATTAGTTATGTTGGATAGGCAAGGTCACAACGACCTCTGCCCCGCTCGATCGCGGATGGAACCTGACTCCGTAGCCCGGTCCGAAATACAGATGGATCCGCTTGTTGACATTGTTCAGGCCGATTCCGCTTCCCCCGCCGGTCGAAAGAGGGGCCTCCCCCTTCTCCAATTGCCTGTTCAACTCCTCGAGTCTTCCGGGCTCAATTCCCGCTCCGGAGTCGGATACGATCAAATGGAGGGTATCGTCCCTGATCTCGGCGCCGATCCGAATATGGATGGCATATTCCTCCTGCTTGCGTCCGGACGTAATGGAATTTTCGACGAGCGGCTGGAGAATGAATCTCGGCACCAGGCAATCCAGTAAGTCGTCCGCCACGTCCATCTCGATGCTGATGCTGTTGTTGAACCGCATGTTAATAATTTTGATGTAGTTCTCAAGATAGCTCAGCTCGTCGCGGAGCAGACACATCGGATCCTTGCTCGAAAATACCGGCCTCAATATATTGCCGAGCGCCACGATGGTCTGGACGATGTTGTCGGCTTTGACGATGACGGCCATCCAGCGGATCATGTTCAGCGTATTATAAAGGAAGTGGGGATTGATCTGATATTGGAGCGCTTCGATTTCAAGCTCACGCTTCTTCTCCTGGATTTCATTATTTTTGTCGATCAACTCCACCATGGCTAGCGACATTTCATTGAATCGCCTGATGACGGTGCCAAGCTCGTTATTCGGAATATCGCTCAAGGTCACCCCCAGCTCGCCGCGGCTCATATCCTTCATTTTCGTCGATAGCAGGTGAAGAGGCTTGATGATCTTCCGGAGCCAGAAGTAGGAGACGATAAATATGACGGCCACGCTCAGCAGGAGCACGATCACAAGCATCCGCTGCACGACGAAAATCTGGTCCGTATATTGACTGAGCGGAATTTCCTTCAGCAGGTACCAGCCGGCTTCATGCATGCGGTAATACACGACCTGCACGCTGCGGTCATCGGTTCGGTCGTCGTAACTTCCGTACCCGCCCTCCTCCCCGGCTGGAGGACGAAACGTGCTGTGCGTGCCGACAAGCTCCGGCCGGCTAGCCGAAGCAATCTTCCCGTCCTCATCGACGATATACATATCCCCCTGCTCCTGATCAAGAGCGGTCGCATAAATGGAGGCCAGGTATCGTTCATCGATGTTGAAGATCAGCGTAGCGCTCGTCAGCGGATCATAGATCGCCCTCGTTCCGCGCATCAAACTGACGAGATGGCCGTCGTCGGATCCGGTCAGGTAGGGATTGTAGAACGATTTTTTGATACCGGAATGAATGATGAGCTCAGGGTATCGTTCGAGCGTCTTATGAAACGGCTCCGATGTGAAAAAGCTGCGTTCCCACTCTTCCTTGGAATACACGAGGGTCCTGGTCTGACTGCCGCCTACAGCCCCAAGATTGTCCGCGGTAATATAAATGGAATCGATATAATTGTAATTATCGATAAAGTCCGCAATGACATCCTGCACATCGTTCTTCGATTCCAAAAACTCCACTTCCGTCTTCTCCGAGATTTTGTACAGCAGCTGCTGGATCTTGTCATCCCGGAGAAACAGCATCGACAGCCGGTCAATCTCGCTGACGAGGCTGCTGATATTGTGGTCAAGCTGCTGAAATTGCTGGAATAGCAGCTTCTCGTTCTGATCCTTGATCATATTCTGCATGAACGAGAAGATAAAATAGGAAGCGCCGGCCAAGACGGCAAGACTGACTACCGTAATGTACACAATCAGCTGCGTCCTTAACTGCTGAAACCGGAAAACGGGCCTCATGATTTCCTCACGGCCGGTGGCAGCATTTGCCTCCGGTATTCATTCGGATTAAGCCCGGTGATTTTTTTAAACACCTTGCTGAAGTAGGTGTATTCCGGCGAGAAACCGACCATGACGGCAACGTCGGACGGCTTGTGCCTGCCCTCCGTAAGCAGCTCCTTGGCCCGCTCGATCCGGTATCGGTTCAGGTAGTCGATGAATGAAATCTGCAGCTCCTTCCTGAACAGGCTGCTTAAATAGCTGAAGCTTAGGCCGACGTGATCGGCAACCGTCTGCAGACTGATGTTCTCGGTATAATGCTGCTTGATATACTGGATCGCTTTCGTAATTTCACCGCTCATCTGTAAGCGGTTACGAATTTGCTCGGCAAGGCTTCCGATGTAGGTTATCACCTCATCCAGCATATCGGGCAGCGTATCGCAATCCTCCAGATTTTCGGTGATGCTGGTCAGCAGCATTTTTTCGTGGTGATGATTGTCATAAAGATTCGAGCTGATCCATTGAACGAATCGAAACATCATGATCTCAAGCGATTTGCGATCACCGGACAGCTCGCGTTCGAGACCGTCCAGAAAATCGTCATACTCCTGCTGCCGGTTGGCTGTTAGCAGGGTCCTGACCGGGATGAATGCACGGATCGTCTCCAGCCGTTCGAGCACGGATGACGGATCAGCCGGCTGCTCACCTTGATGATACAGACCAGGACCGGCGATGAATTTGCGCTCCAATGCGCGCTGCGCCTCTCCGTACAGCTTGGGAAGAGCGGCAAAGCCGCTGCGGATGCCACTGATGCCAAACGATACCGAGCCGTTAAAATAAAGACGGATCATATCCTGGATATGGGTAAGGATTTTGCCTACTTCCTGGACGATGCTTTGCTCGGAGACGATATCGCCGAAATGGAGTACGAGGGCATAACGCCGGTCGTCGATCTGGAATGCTTCTCCCCGCTTGTGCGTCGCCATTATTTCGCCAAGCATGTTCAAAAGCGTCATCTTGACGAGATGCCCGTACTCATCCCGGAACCGATCCTTCAGCCGGGCGTACCGGTCAACTTCCATCACGCACACGACGAGCCGGGACGCCGTCAGCCTCAGGTTGAATTGAGCGGCAAACCGGCCGAATTCCTCCGGGCTGAAGATATGGTAAAACATAAAATCTTTAAACATCTTCTCCTTCATCAAATCCAGGTTCGGAGCGGGCAGAACAGCCTCTCCCTTTTGCGGCATCCGGCCGTCCAGCTCCTCGCGCACGGTTCCAAGAACTTGCTCGATCTCCTGCTCGGTCATGGTCAGCTTCAAGATGTAATTGGATACCCCGAGAGTCATCGCCTTGCGCACCAGCTCGAACTCCTCCAAGCATGACAGCACGACTACCCGGGTGTCTTTATCATTCTTCCGGATATTGGCGATCAGCTCCATCCCGTCCATTTTGGGCATGCAGATGTCGGTAATGACCACATCGGGTTTTTCTCGTTCGTAATAGTCCCACGCGGCCTGGCCGTCCGGAAAATCGGCGGCAACCTCCAGGTCGAATTTACTCCATTCCACCGAATTTTTCAGTCCGATCCGAACCAGCATTTCATCCTCTACGATCATTACCTTGTACATATGCTAAACCCCCTCCATAATCAATACCCAGTCGTTTCCGCGCCCGCTTGTCGGGGCGATAAAGCGTCTTGTGCCGGAGTTTGGATAGCGTCCGGCCGGCAAGGTGTTTCCGTCTCTCGGGGAAAACCAGGCGGCCGCGACTTCCGTGCCATCAATATAACCTAAAGCTACATCCACGTACAACCCGTTCGGGCAATAAATGAAAGCGGTATCGCACGTTCTGGCGGCCGCCATGTAATTGGAGCCTTCCCGGTTATGGGCAATTATTCGGGGCTCTGGCCTGAAGTCGGGGCCGAGATAAGGCTCGAGCAATCCACGCAGATGCTGCATTTGCCCGGCGCCGGGTCTTTCAAGCGCCTCCCGCCAGGACATGATGAAAAACACGCCGGCCTCGTTGAAATCGGTGGAAGCATAATGCCCTTCGCACATCGGCCACACGGAATGGTGTCCGTACGTATGGCCGAATGCGCCCGACAGCATGGCGTAATAAGCTGCCCTTCTGACGTCGGCTTCATCAAAATAGCCGTTTGCCTCCTGAAATCCGATCGGGATATCTTCATAACAGGGCTCCGCGTCCAGGGTCGGTTTGGGAGGAGAGAGCTCATAGTCGTGCCGCACGCGCTCGTAATTCCGAATCTCCCTCTCGCCGTGACCCGACTGGATCATATTGAAATCAAGCCAGCCTTCATGATGCAGATGATGGGATGAGGATTCCGCCCCTTTGGGATGAAAGGACATGAGCTGGGGAGCACCGCCTGCTTTCAAGCCTTCGGCCATGCGGCCGACAATCTCGAAGTGGTTCCTCGTATGAAGGGGACGGTCGCCTCCAAGGATCCATACGATGTTCGATTTGTCGCGATACCGGGCTCCCAGCCAGTTCCCGTAACCAAACGCGTTCGCAGGCGTAAAAATTTCCGGCCCTTTTCCCCATAACTGGTTAAACTTATCACCCCAAGTAGGAAGAAGCGCCAAGTAAAGTCCGTTATCCGCGGCCATATCGATCAATCGGTCTACATGTTCCCAGTAGGAATAGGGGCATTCCAGATCGGGCATCCCAGGATCCCATTCCCCTTCCGCATTTCTGTGCAGCGGCAGCCGCCCATAGGCATTTCCGGTTGTAATGCCCTCGAGCTCGGCAAGCAGCACAGCTTGGATGACCGTAAACCCCTGGGCGGCACGCGTCTTCAGATAATGCTCCGCCGCCGGCGCATCGAGCCTGTGAAACAGCTCCCAGGCGGTATCGCCCAGCCAGAAGAAAGGTTTGCCGTTCTCATCCTCCAGGAATCGGCGATTTTCCGCCACTCGCAATAACGGCAGGTTAAGACGTCCCGGTGCCATGTTATGTACTGCCTGCTCCAAGCACAGCCTTTTTGCGGTTTCGGAGGCTCCCGATGCATTGCGGCTATACCTTAACGGGACATCCGCCGTATCTTTCATGCTAGCCCCCTCCTTCCCTGCAACCCGACGGCAAATGCTTGTGCCGGATTATCGACCATCATTTTGCGAATATTCTCCTTACCGGCACCCATAGCAAGCAGCAGCGGAAGAAACTGATCATGCAGGTAAGTCAGGCCAATCTCTCCTCCGTAAGCCTTCATTCTCGTCCTCGTCGTATCAAGTCCCAACAGCAGCCGATCCTCAAGGCCGTGTTCCAGCATGCTGACGATCCAGCGGGCTTCCGACTCGTCGTCATGGTATTTGAAACGTCCGATCGTGTCATATTCCAAATAGATTCCCCGCCGGGCAAGCTCCCTGGAAACCTCCGGTTTCGTAAGTACGCGGTCCAGATGGCACATGATCAGCTTCTGCGGGGGAACGCCGGCTTTCTCATACAAATCGCTCAGCCACAAGGCCTGCTCCGGTCCTTCGGTATGGCACATCAACGAGGCGCCGGTCTCGACGGCCGCTGCAGCCGCGGCTAGAAACCATCGCTTATCCGAATCAGCCATACGTTCTGCGTCAACCGCCGTCTTGATGAGCCCCGCCCTTGCGTCAAGCTGCTGCACCTGTTCCCCAAACGGATGATCGCGGTCCGTTCCCGCTCGCATGCCGTGGATGAGCTCATCCGCAAACAGCTCGGCCAAGCGTTCCTCGTTAAGGCTGCGTATCCAATGATCATCCGGGTAGAACGCCAGTTTATGAAACCCCGTCGAAGCAATCACATGTACCCCGGTATCCAATGAGGCGTTGACCAGCTCCCTTTCCATGCGACCGCAGCCAAGCGGCTGCGCATCCACCACGGCCATGCCGCCCGCATTCCGGAACTCGGTCAACTCCTGCACGGTCCGCGCATAATCGTCCATCCACAAATCGGGATGAACCTTATGCGGGTGACCCTTAGCGAGAAATAAGTGCTCATGGCTGTGGCATATGCCGAGATCGTGAGGATTTACGTGTCCGAGCACGGTTTGAATCAATGGTCCCTCCCCCTCCTCTCGTTCACAAAATCGTATACACCCAGTAGTAAAATTCGTTCCATGCCCGTGTCTCACCTGCTTGCACATATTCGAGTTTGATCCGGAGATCCTTCTTCCCTTCGGTATACGAGGCAGGGATGTCGAATTCGTCCTCCAGCCAGCGTTTATAGGGGTTGCGATCCGCATAGTACCAGCATTTTTCCGTAACCGGGATCCCGTCGACATAGACATTGGCCCGCTGTCTTCCGGTAATTTGATCCGACCGCCGGCGCAGCCTCACGCCCCGGTTCTCCGGCCGGATCGAAACGGTGAACTCGCTGAACCCCTCTGTTTCATGCCCTGTATCCCGGACCAGCTTGTTATCGTGATCGCCTTCATAGGCTGATTCCAACGTATAGTACCCCCTGCTGCCCTCATATCTGTATTCGTGGAGCTGCTCCGAAGCGCGATTGCCGATATCCAGCTGATCCGTCAATACCATTCCCGGCTCGTCGACGCCGTAATAGAACAGAATTCCGCTATGCTCGATGTACTGATTGTTGAACTCGCCGGATTCAATGCCGAAAGCTAGCTCCGTAAGAAACGGATACCAGTCCCCGGAGCACAGCCGGAGCATGGACCATGGATTGTCAGGGAGTCCATCGTACGCGCTTGACGGATTGGTCTCCGGCGGGGTGGGAAATCCCCAGCCATAACATACCCAGCTCTCGGAGCCGTCGCTCTCCACCCGTGGCGTTGCGCCCCCATCAATATGGACGCGGACATCCCCCTCGCAGCTGATAATGCCTGCATGCCGGGCATGCCCCGTGATGTGGCCGGCCACCAAATGGCCTCTGCCGGACAGGCGTGCGATGATGCTGTCCGCGCCGGGGGTTGCCTTCCGTTCATAATAAGGAGACGTCCGGAAATAACCGGTAGACCCGCGGAGGTATATCGGATTCCGATCTCTTGTTGAGCGGACTTCCAGCAAAGGTAATCGGGCCGGGCCGTCCCCACGGTTTACAAGCTCAATGCGCGCATGTTCCCAATAGGGCATCGGAAAGTAATGATAGCACCGCCCATCGGCCGTTTGCCCATGGGAGAGCACCCCGATCGGATTCATGCCGAGCTCGCTTCCGAAAAAAGTCCCCAGCGGACAATCGATATCCGGGACTTCATGATGATCCCAGGTTGCCCGTATCCACAGTTCCCGAGTTTCGTCCTGCTTCAAGGAGTCGCCGGTAATGGAGACGATGCTGCCCTGCCCGTGATCCTCGAACACGGCGACAGCCTCCCCGGGCTTGATCTCCACAGGATGACTGGTTTGCGATTCGACGTTTACGCGCGGCTTCGGATCCTCCCCTACGCTGCTCCACATCTGAAGGAGCCCCTCGTAGTTTTCGGAACCTGTGAACGTTGAGACCCCGTTGGCATCGGCATAAGCGTGATAGACGACGTGACCCCAGCCTCCGTCCCCCTTTGCCGCCCCCTTTAGCCGGATATCGGTCGTGATTCGGCACGCCTTGGCAAACGGCATCGGAACGAAGCTGCGAATGACGCGGATCGGTCCCCTTCCGTTATCCTCCGGTCCGATATAGGCATCCGCAAGCGGTGTGACAAACGGATGCTTCGAACCGAATTCCGAAGGCTTAATGACGACCCGCGGCTCATCCTCATGATCGAAATAGAACTTGAACGTAGGCTCCTCGCTTTCGGGATACCGGTGCTGGACAAAGTTGTACAGGCAGCCGGGGCCGACATGATCAAATATGACCCATTCCTCCCGATCCTGGTACAACCACCAGTCCCAGTCCGCGTTATAGCCCTGCTTGTCGATGCTCCCCTCGTAATGTACCTGTACACCGTTCCGCAGCAGCGGGAGCAGATCGAACCGTTCCATATTCTCTAGTCCAATAGGCGTAATGCGCTTCATCATTTCCGAAATCCTCCGCTCTTCATGTTTTCATGCACAAACCTTTGTAAAATCACCAGGAAAGAGCTGCAGCACGCCGGCCGCAGCTCTTCCATTCGGTTACGATCCTGCTTAAGGCTATCACCGTCCTTACCGATACGCAGCCGACGACGTCCGGATGGACATCCTTACATCAAGGGACGACGATCTGTACATCATCAATGAATGCCGTATTGTCCCCTGCCGTTGTCGTCGCACGAAAGGTAACAGTGTGATTCCCGGACGAAACGGTGAAGACATCGGTCGTATAAGCTTCAAACGCAGTGGTTGCCGGCTGATACGAGCCGATTCGCGTATCGTCAACATAGACATCGAAGGATTGCAGCCCGCCGAAGCCTCCCCGCTTCGCTGCCTGGAACCGGATCGAATAGGACCCTGCCGGGAAATACAGCGACTGCTTGATCTCGGCCTGTTCACCGTCCTTGGATTGAAGCAGGCCGGTCTGTATCCCCTCCGGCGCTTCGGCGGCCCCGAAGGCGGACCCGTTGCGCTGCACGCCGGCACGGTTGTTGAATACCCATCCGTCCGTCATGGGACCTGCTTTTGCTCCGCTCGTTGAAGGCGATTCAAAGCCGGCATTCGCGAACGCCGGTGCCTTCGGCGGCTGCGGTGACCCGATTCGAATATCGTCGATGTAAGCCGTGTTGTCGCCTTCGGCTGTCGTCGCCACGAATTTGATCGTATGTTCCCCTGCCGATGCGGTGAACGTGTCGGTTGTAAAGGTCATGTACGTACCGGAAGACGGCGCATAAGAGCCGATCACCGTATCGTCAAAGTAGACGTTAAAGGTCTGCAAACCGCCGAAGCTGGTCCGCTTGGCCGCCTGAAAGCTCATTTGGTACGTGCCTTCCTTGAATTGAATCCTCTGGCTGAACTGTCCTGCGACCCCGCCATCCGTCTTCAGATATGCGGCTTGAACGCCCTGCGGCGCATCCGGATTCTCGAAAACGCTGCCGTTATGCATGATTCCGGTCCGGTCCCCGAACACCCACCCGTTCGTAAACGGTCCTACCCGTGTATTGCCTGTCGCCGGCTTCTCGAAGCCTGCGTTATAGAATGTTACCAGCGGCAGCTCTTCCGGAATCTCCTTGCTGTAGTAGCAGCGCTTGGCGGAATTCGGACTCGGATCCCCGAACACTTCGTCCGAGCATGCCGCCCCGTCCGCATGGATGGCATAATTAAACAATCCCTCGGCACCATAAGCGACCACCGCCTCGCCCTCAAAGTCGCAGAACCCGCCCTCGTAGGTGCAGAATTGATATCCATCCGGCGCATTGCTGATGTCTCGGATTCGATAGTAAGCGGATGTCACGCCAGAGTCCTGCATGCCCGGCTTTATGGCGATCGCCTGAAACAGCTGCACCGTGCCGTTATTTAAAATTACGGGGCCGGTGTAGAGCCTGGAGGATGCCGTCGGGATGCTTCCGTCGGTCGTATAGCGGATCTCCGCTCCCGGCGTCGACGACGTTACCGTTACGGCTTCGGCTGAATCGTAAACGCCGTATGGAAGGCTAAACACCGGGGCGTCAACCTTGCCGGGCGTGCTGGCAGGCGTTACGGTAATTTTCGCGATGTTGTAGCTTGCAGGGTCTTTGCTGCTGGCTGCCTTAATCGCTACTTGTCTTTGGGTAGCCACATCCGGCGCCGTATAAAGCCCCTTGCTGCTGATCGTGCCGTTGCCTTCCCCCCCGATGACACTCCACTTCACTGCACCGTTATTGTCAAGGAGCTCAGCCGACAGCTGGATCGTTCCTTTGCCCGCAACCGTTGCCTCGATCGGCGTCAGCTTGATCTGGGTCTGAGGCGCCTCGGTCGTATAGACGATAACGTTATAATCGGGGCCGATACTGGTATCCCTGAACGAGCTTTTAGCTTTGAAGGCACCGGACGACGAAGGCAGGAGGGCATTCCCGTCGCGGATCACGTCATCCGAATAAACAAACTTGCGGAAGGTTTTGTTGATCTTCACCCCGCCGAAATCAAACGTAATCTCCTTTCGGGACCCCGCCTTGCTCTCCAGGACGATCGTGTAATCGCCGCGTTCCGTTTTGAAGGCCGCCGCTCGCAAATCCGGAGAGCCTGTGTCCACCTTCACAACCGTGCTGTGCGCGGGAACATAACGCGCAAGCAAACCCGCGGAATAGAAGGTCTTCTTCGGCGTCATGCCCTGTACGGTCGAATCCCACATCGTGTAATTGCCGTTCGTGTCTCCGAAAGGATCCGTCGGCCATACGCCATTGAGCTGCCAGACAAGCGCCGACTTAACCCCCATGTTCGCCGCCTGAATCACATGGTTGGCAAATCCTGCGTCCCATCCGCTCATCCCGTCGTCGGACCATCCGAATTCCGTCAGATGAACGGGCTTGCCGGCCGCTGCCTGAATTCGCTCGTTCATCGCTGCCGTGACGGACTCGTAGCTCGCCCCGTAAACGTGGAAGCTGTAGCCGTCGATATGTTCGGACGCATGCTCTGCCATGTAAGCCGTCCAATCCGGTGCACCCGTCTCTTCGGGAGCCCAAATTTCAATACGGTCACGGAGACCGTCAGTGCTCAGCTGCTGGCTAACTTTCCTGACCATTTCCGCGTAATATGCCTTTTGGTCCCCAGTCGTCTCATAATCCCAATTGCCGTTAGGCTCATTATAGAAGGTCAAATATTTAATGTTGTCGTAACCGCGCCCATCGATTAATTCGCTTAAAGCCGCCGAAGCCGAGCGCGCGAATGCGCCCAGATCCGCCGGTGCGCTAATATAAGGATCGACGCCCGGAAGGACGAACCAGTCATGGATGGCCGAGCCGTTCTTCCAACCGAAATTGAGCTCGATCTCCGTTCCGGCTGCTTGAAAGGCGTCCATATACTTATAAAAGGCTTGCATTTCAGCGCTTTCCCAATCGTAGCTTCCTTTGGTTTTCTCCATCCAATCCACCTGAAACCATACCCGCGCCACTTTGGGCTTCATGGCGACGATTCGTTTCTTGTCGATCTCCCAGTCCGTGTCCGTGTATCCAAACTGGGTGGTTCCCGGCATCAGGCTGCTCGGGATGACGTTGACGCCGACTCCCCTGAAGTCCTCCTGAATGACCGTACCGGGGTCAATGCGAACCGTATGGCTTGCAGGGCTGTCTGCCAAACTGGAATCTGCGGCTGCCGTGCCGGCTCCGATGGATGACAGGAGGAGGGCGGCGCACAGCAGCCCCTTGCGGCACAGCGCGAACATGGATTTCTTACTCGTCATTTCACACGCTCCTTTACGAATAATGAATGACCTCCTGATGGATAACCTCTATCACCTCCTTGCTGCAAGCTCTCAGATCGCCTAAGGGTTCTTCTTCGTTCGTCGTAATCATCATAGACGAAGCTATGTGGCCGGACCCATGAACAATCTCGTGAATCCATTGAAAAAAATGAGGCTTATCCCGGCGCGGAGGTTGAAACATTTTGCGGCCAGGTTGAAACATTTGCCAGGCCACTTTAATCATCAAATTCCGAAACAAGACACAAAAAAACAGCGGATTCTCCGCTGTTCAGTGGTTGCCTGCATGGAGCGCGTCCACTGCAGACTGCTTTTGTGTTGAAGGCTGCATGCAACTGCATGCAACCTTGCTTATAGCGATGGTCCTGCTCCGCCGTCAATATTCACCGATGTTCCTGTGACGTAAGAAGCTGCTTCGGATGCAAGGAACACGATGACTTTCGCCGCTTCATCGGTGTCGCCGATCCGGCCGAGCGGAATGTGGTGACGGGGATCCCGGGCGTATTGCTCCCATGTGAGACCCGGCTCTTCTCGCTTCCAGCGCTGCTCCAGCTGGTCGCTTCGGATCATGCCGATGCAAACGGTGTTGACCCGAATTCCGTCCTGCGCCAAATCACGGCTCATGGCCTTCGTCAAGGCTTGTCCGGCGGCGCGGCTTACACTGCTGGGCATCGATGATGCAGGCGGGGTCTTGGCTGAAGATGTCGTGATATTCACGATGCATCCGCCCCCCGCGGCACGCAAATGCGGCACCGCTGCACGGGAGATGCGAATCGCTCCGAACAGCTTCAGATCCAAATCGGCTGTCCATGCTTCGTCGTCTATCCCTTCAAACGGCTTCGCAGCAGCGGTTCCAGCATTATTGATGACGATGTCGAGCCGGCCGTAGCGCTTGACGGTTTCCGCTACCGCCCGCTCGCAATCCGCCGGCTTCGTCACGTCGGCGCTGATGATCAGGACATCCGCTCCTGCCCGGTCCTTGATGATCGCGGCCGCGTCTTCCAGCTGCTCCTCGTTCCGGGCGCAAATGGCAACCATCGCCCCTTCCGCAGCGAACGTGACAGCCGTTTCCAACCCGATGCCCTTGCTCCCGCCGGTTACGAGAGCCACTTTGCCTTGAAGTCCTAAGTCCATCTCCTTGAGCTCCTTTCGATTCCATCCTTCATGTAATATAATGTCCTTCACCATCATTTTATCATTTGACCCATGCGGGTACTATGAATTCAGGCAACAATGATTTCCGGCAATAAAGGAAAAGCCGATGCCCTTGACCGGACACCGGCTTGTTCTGCTATATGCTGATACTTCTATTTCTTCTGTGCCAGCCACTGCGACAGCACCGTAATATCGTCTTCCGAAAGTCTGTCCTTGAACGCTGGCATGCCTCCGCGGCCGTTTGAAATAATGCCGGCAATCTCTTCGGCGGAATGCTCAGCGCCTATCTTCTGAAGGCTTGGAAAGTTGCCGCCGCCGCCCAAATCCGTTGCATGGCAAGCCATGCAGTTTGCATTATACAGCGACTGCGCTTGAGCGCTGACATCCCCGCCAGTCGCTCCCTCGCCATTACCTGCATTTCCGCCATTCGCCGTATCCGGAGCCTGCTCGGTTCCGTCAGCCGGAGCGGGTTCTGTTGCATTATTCCCTCCGCCGCCGCAGGCTGCCAGCGATAGAACCAGCACGGTGATCAGTGCCGCTGCGAACCAACTTTTTTTGAACATTGTGTGTAGTACCTCCTTGAAGTGTGATGTGTAAGCTGCAGGTTATACCAACAGCCCGCCCTTTTTACTGTATTGGACAATCCCCTCAGCCGCGCGATAAGCTAAAGCTCCAACAGTGCCTGTCGGATTGTAGCCGCTGTTATGCGGGAAGGCGGACGCCCCGATGACAAACAAGTTTTCCATATCCCACATCTGCATATAGTTGTTCACTGCCGAAGTGTCGGGGCTTGCCCCCATAATGACGCCGCCGGTATTATGCGTGGATTGGTAAGTCGTGATTTCGTACGGCCCAAGCTCTTTCATTTTCAAAATGCGGTCGGTGCCCATCTCCTTCATAATGTCCCCGCAGCGGTCCGATAGATATCGTGCCAGCTCCCGGTCCTGCTCCTCGAAGTCGAAAGTGATCCGAATAAGCGGATCCCCGAACGCATCCTTGTAGGTCGGATCCAAATCGAGGTAGTGATGCCGAAACGGCATCGAGGAGCCTTGGGAACCGATCGTAAGCACGCTGTTGGCGTATTTCAAGGAATTTGCCTTGAACTCTTTGCCCCAACGCGGTGAATCCTCAGGTACCGGGTTATTCTGAATCGGACGCTGGCCGGTAAACGTATGGGCAATGTTTCCGCCATGGATGAACTTCAGATCGGAGTGATCGAAATTGTCCCCGTTATAATCGTCCACGCAGACGCCGAGACTGCCCGCACCGGCGTACAGGTTGAATTTCTGATCGTCGAAGAAGCCGACCGCATTTCCTTTGATAACCTGATAGGCGTAGTTTTTGCCAATGACTCCCTTACCGGTGGCCGGATCGTACGGCTTGCCAATCTTGGACAGCAGCATCAGGCGGGTGTTATTAAATACATACCCCGTTGAGACCACAATATCCGCAGGCTGCTCAATTTCCTCGCCCGTTGTCATGTCCGTGTACATAACTCCGGTCGCTTTGCCTCCGCTATGTAAGATCCTTCTTACGTAGGAGTGCGTCCGGATTTCGAACTTACCGGTTTTCTTCGCAACCGGAATCACGGTAACGACAGGGTCGGCTTTCGCGCCGTATTCGCAGCCAAACCGCTCGCAATATCCGCAATATTGGCACGCCGCACGCGAAATGCCATCCGGGTTCGTGTAGCTTTCCGACAGGTTGGCGGAAGGAACGGTGTACGGGTGGAGATTGAGCTTTTTCGCAGCCTCCACGAACATCTTCATCGATGGCGTATGGAGCATCGGCGGTGTCGGATACTCGTTCGAACGCTTACCCGCGAGCGGGTTCACCTCGCCTGAGATGCCCGCCATTTTCTCGAATTTATCAAAGTACGGCTCAAGCTTGTCGTAGGTAATTCCCCAATCCTGAATCATCATGCCCGGCGGTATTTTATCTTTCCCATATCGCTCTTCCGTCATGCTGCGGATTTCAAAATCATACGGAAGGAACCGGTACGTCTGCCCGTTCCAGTGTACGCCGGCCCCGCCTACTCCCTCTCCGAGAAGGAAGGATCCATACTGCCGCATAGGCAGGGCACGAATTTTCTCATTGCCCCGGAACGTAATCGTTTCTTTGGATAGGTCCTGCATCAGTTCATAACGAAGGGCGTAACGAAGTTCGTCATGCGCCATATAGTAATCTTCCGTCACTCTTTCTTTTCCTCTTTCCAATCCAACAACGGACAGCCCTTGTTTGGTCAATTCCGAAGCGATAATGCCGCCGGCCCAGCCGACGCCGATTATGACAACATCCGTCTTAGGCAATTTTTTGGCCATTTGGTTACCTCTCTTACGTGTATAGTGATTGAACTACAAGTGATCTCTCAAACTCTGTGGCGGAACAACGGTGTAATCTTTCTCGATAATATTCGTGTACGTCATCTGGTTGCCGGGATAATCCCTCATCGCCCAGCCCTGCATGTTCTTATTGCCGCCATATAAAGGATCGCTGTAGACCCCTTCCAAGGTACTGCTGCGGAGCAGATTAAAGAATCCGCTTGCTGAGATCGTCGTAAGGTTCACTTCATCATTCTGAAATGCGGTCAATACGGCATCCTGCTCTTCAGGAGACAGAGCCGGGAAGTCTTTCTTGTATTTCTTCTGGCTGTAGTTCTGTAGCTCCCGCAAACCGATATAGAAAATCTCCCGCCGGTTAATGCGCCCCTGATACCCCTGCGTCTTCTCACCGACATAGAATGGCGGCTGCATATAGTCTCTGGCATTGAAGCCCCAATCCCCGGCCAGCTGGTGGTCGATAAAAAAAGCTACGCCCAGGTCCTTTGCTCCTGGACCGTTATCATCCGCCGGGAAGATTCGCTCCACAGCGGCTTGCGTAATAGCATACTGCTCTTGCGTGAAAAACATTAAAGCTTCATTGTAGTTCTTTTGTTGCTGCTGCGGGGCCGGCGGCGTTGCCGGCTTGGTTTCCTCCTTCGGGATCAGATATCCTAGCAATCCCCCTAGCACGACGCCTCCGACAGCATAGCCGGATCTCGTCAAGAACTTCCGTCGTGACATTCTTTGCGACTCTTTGGTTTTCGTCGCTTCACGGTTTTCATTTTGTTGTGAATGTTGATCTTGTTCGCTCAAGGCTTTGCACCCCTACTCTAGTTCATTTGGATACCGTTATTGTCCCCAGCAAAATTCCATTCATACATTATTCTCCATCCGGGCATGCTACATTTACCAAACCATATGGAGGCGAATAGTTATGAATCCATTTTGGAGTCGCTGCCAAGCTCCGATTCTAGTATCTGCGCTGCTGCTAGCGCTGACAGCCTGTAATCAAACGGACAATCAACAGAACACGCAATCAGCTCAAAACACACAGTCTGCTCAAAACACGCAGTCTGCTCAGAACACGCATCCAAATGCAACGCATCATGTGCAGGATCCGGGGCTCATCCCGAGCTACCATGGCATGAAAACCCGTACAACCAATGAAAATGGGGAGACGTCAAGCGAAATGGGCACGACCGTATACAGCTTGATCGGCTCCTCCAGCCTGCATGAAGGGGGCGTGTCCTCCCACGTTCAATCAAGACTCGCGGGTCTGGGCATTGAAGGCATTAAGGCATTTGTCGTGAATGACACGATCATTCTGGCACAAGCCGAATCCACCGTGTCTTCAAACCAATATGACCATATCCAGAGGAGGGTATTAAGCCAGATGGACGGTTTATCGGGTAAAGGCGAGCCTGATCCAGGCGTTACAGGGAAAGAAACCTCGCAGACCGATAATCTGTCTCAGGCGAAAGAAGAAGTGAGGAACATGTTTAATAAACATGTGCAAATTCTCACCGTCACAAATCCGGAGGCGCCTGGCCTGATCGACCGGATCGCATCCAAGCTGCATGATTCGCCGCGAGATGCATCCATTGCCGGTGATATCACCAAGCTTCTGCAATTGACTTCGAAAGAACAATAAATGTAGGGGAGTTGATCTTATGCCACTTGGAAACATCGGAGTAACCGGATTGATTCTGATCCTGTTGATCGCCTTGATTATTTTCGGGCCATCGAAGCTGCCTGAGCTGGGGCGGGCTTTCGGACGGACGCTCAGCGAGTTTAAAAACTCGACGCGCGAGCTCGTATCCGCGAACGATACGGAAGAAGGAGACAAGCTGAAATGACGGATCGGGAGCAGGAGCAGCATCTGACGGAGCACTTTATGGAACTTCGCAAGCGGATCATGATTACATTGGGCACCTTCTTGGTTGCCCTCTGTGCCGCTTTCCTGTATGTAGAACCCCTGTACAAAATGCTGACCCGCGATGTCGAGGGTCAGCTTCAGGTTCTGGGGCCTACGGATGTTATCTGGGTGTATCTCATGATTGCGGGCGTGATTGCATTGGCGGTAACAACCCCCGTTGCCGGATATCAGGTCTGGCGGTTTGTCGTGCCGGGACTTCACCCCGTGGAGCGCCGCATTACGCTGGCCTATATTCCGGCCATTGCAGGGCTGTTTGTCATGGGCCTCTCCTTCGGTTACTTTGTGATCTATCCGATGGTGCTTTCCTTTCTGGATTCACTGTCGGACAACTTTATGACCGCATACACGGCGGAGAAGTATTTCCGCTTCATGATCAATATGACCGTACCGTTCGGGGTTCTATTCGAAATGCCTGTCGTCATCATGTTCTTAACGTCGCTTGGTATCCTGAATCCGCTGCGTCTGGCCAAAATGCGAAAAGTTGCTTATTTGCTGCTGACCATTGCGGCCGTGACCATAACGCCGCCTGATTTCGTGTCAGACATTCTCGTGATCGTCCCGCTGTTCCTTTTGTATGAGATTAGTGTCGGACTCTCCCGCCTCGTCTATCAAAGAAGGCTGACAAAGCTCAATCCGATCAGCGAGTGAATGGCGGGTTGGGCAGCGGCAGCGCATGGATGACAACAGAGAAAAGCCGCCATTTGCCGGCGGCTCTTTAGCGTGTCTATAATTTTGTAGGTTCGTCAAGATGCAAGCCTTCCTTCAGACCATCCCTGCAGGTTTATGGACGGATACCTACTTCATTCAGCAGGATGGTTCCGCGCTTGGTCAGGTTGAACTGGAGACGGATCTTGGTTAACTGCTCCGGATTGAAATCCGGATTCATTTTTTTGAAATCACCTAGCTCGAAATCATAGCTCTGAAAGACGGGTTCCGAGGTCTCCCCAAAATTAGATAATGGCCATTTCAGCAGTTTGCCCTTAATGACAGGCGGCAGTTTGGATATATGGCTGAGGGGAAGGCTTGCCTGACGGCCCTTCTTGTCTTCGACGGTAATCGTAAAATTGATCAGCTCTTTCGGATCGCCGTTCTCCTCTTTTCGGCGGGCATCCGCCAGCGAGAATACGATGGAGCTCCCCTCGCCTGTCTTCACCCCTCGTTCAGGGAGCGTAACCGTATAGGCAGCGGGTTCAGCCGAAGCTTTTATTGAATTCCAACCTAAACGGACTGCGCTGTAATCCGCTTCGCCCATTTTGACCCTCACCTTCTCCTCCTTCCATTGCTGGAGGTTCTCGCCCAATAAGCTGCCGCCTGAAATCGTGGTGCTCTGCAGATCAATGTCTTCTTGAAAATCCGCAAGCAGGATCGTTTGCGAATCATTATAATTGCCTACGTACAGATTATCGGGAAGCCATTCCTTGGCGTACCCCAAATCTCTGAACACCTCTCGATATTGCCCTTGGTCCTTCAGCGTGGCATCCAAAAACGAGGATATGAACACTTTCGCAATCGCTTCCTGTTCATCCCGCGGCATGATTTGACGCACGTTAAACAGTTGGTTCCCCAAGCCTGCCACATCTCCTCTGCCCCAGCCTCCGTTAAACTGGCCGTGGTTGGCACCATAAATATAGACCAGGGCTTTCATGTAATCCGTGCCTTCCTCATACCGAATCCGATGATACTGCTTGGCACCGTCCAGGCTGCTGACATCCATATCATGAGCTCCATGCAGAGCCAAATAATTCACATCTTTCAGCGGCAGCGGTTTGCCCTGAGGCTTATATTGCCCGTCCGTGCCGGCTATGGAAACCAGGGAGCGGATCGAAAAGTTATAATCCCACTTTATATGACCGCGATCCGGATGATTCGGGAGCTTGTTGAAGGCTGCGGCGATCGCGACCGCTTCCCCGCCGCGGGAATGGCCGATGAGGGCGATTCTTTCCATATCGACCTTTTGATAAAAGGGATGGTTCGGATCGCTGTTCCAGCCCTTCCAGGTTTTCAAATGCTCCAGCAGCAGCAAGCCTCTTGCCGGATTTTCATTCAGCAGCGGGCTAATCAGGAACAGATCCTCATACGGGGAGAAATTCAGGAAATTTTCATCCACCGACACGAAGATATACCCTTTGCTCGCCAGCAGCTTGCCCAGGTAATCATATCCCGCATCCGAATAATCGTTCATCAAGTGATTGCCATGGACGATGAGAACTAACGGAAAGGCGCCCTCCCCTTCGGGATACCACACTTTTCCGTTTAACGGCATGGCATCGGGGCCAAATCCAAGCGACTTCGTCCGAACGGATGACCATTTGTCGACAAACTCGGAAGCATCCACCGTCTTGGTGGTCAGCGAACCGCTTTGATTGAACTCTTTTCGATAGTTGTCCGGACTTCCGTACAGCAGGACTTTGACTGGATACTCGCCTCGCTCGGCAGGGTTTTTCATCGCAGTGCCCTCATACCGGGCTGAAGTTTTCAGCTGTTTCAAGGTCACGTCCGGAGCGGCTTCATCCCCCGCACGAATCAACCAGAAGCTGCCGGAGCCAATCACGAATGCGATCAGGGACAAACAGGCCACTGCACCAATTTTCCTGGTTTTGGAAGCCTGCTTGTATCTTCCGGTTGCAAAATTATAAACCAATGCACCAAACATAGAAAAAACAACTGCAAACAACACGATGAAAACTACCGATACTTCCAACGGTCCAATGAAGCAAAATAAAAGCATGATAAGGGAGTACAGCAATATCCAAATATAGCGACTTGGCAGTTTTTTGACCCCGTGCAGCAATAATGCAGCCAGGCCGCTTATGAGCGATGCCGCTAAGACAAACAGGAATGTACCTGTGAAAAAGCGGACGAAACCTTGCCCCGTCAATAGATACCTTGCCTGAATAAGGAACAGGATCAATGCGATGAGACCAAGCCCGAGTGACGCTCCCTTCCAACCGGCCGTCAGCGGCTTTATGCGTTTCCTGCAGGTGATCATGCTTCGAATCAAGATCGGGCCCTTCTCTGTTTTTTTCTCTTCTTGTGTCTCCAAGCTCTCCAGTCCTCCTGTATACCCTATATAGTTGGTTCTACATCAGAGATTACCGGACAACTCTTTCATCCCGCTTTCCCTTTTCTTTCAGTAATCTTACATTTCTTCAGGCAGAAAAAGAACGAATGTCGTTTGCCCGTTCGTGGTCAGTGTGATCGTGCCTCCATGCTTTTCAATGACCTGTTTGGCAATGGCAAGGCCGAGCCCCGTACCGCCATCGCTTGTCCGGGCTAGGTCTCCGCGGACAAATGCATCGAACACCGTCCCCTTGATGGCTTCCGGAATGCCGACTCCATCGTCCGACAGGTGAATCTCGACCCCGTTACCCGCAGCTGCCAATTTCAAGCCGACGGTTGTTCCGGGCGGGTTGTATTTCAAGGCGTTGGACAGAATATTGGACACGGCCCGATATAACCAGGTCGCGTTAAATGGGATCCAGATTTCCCGATCGGGAATATCGTAATGGAAATAAAACTTATGTTCCTCGAATACCTCGTAATACTCGGCCGCGATGGCCCTCGTAAATTCCGTTATGTCCGAGGTCTGCACGTCAAAAGGATACTCCGGACTGTCCAGCTTGGACAGCTCAAAGATCCCGTCGATCAGCTCTAACATCAGACTGGCTTTATTGGAAATCATGCTCAGGATTTGCGCCCTTCTCTCTTCCGAATCAACGAGCCCTGCCTCCATCGCTTCGATATATCCCCGAAGGGTGGTCATGGGAGTTTTTAAGTCGTGGGAAATGTCCATCAGCATTCGCTGCTTGCTCTCTTCCAGCTCCCGCTTCTCCTTCTCGATTTGTTCGAGCCGCGCTGCCATTTCATTGAAATCATCCTGAATTTGCGCAAGCTCATAGCTCGCTTGAAAATTCAGCCGTTCGTGGTAATGTCCCCGAGCGATGCTCCGGATGCCGTCTGCAATCGACCGAAGCGGAGTGGTTACCCGGGATGCCGTCCACCTTCCGAAGGCATATACGATGATTGCAAACAAAGCGAGGAACAGCAGCAGCGTTTTCAGAGCCATTCCATAAAATACTTTCACTTTCTCTTGCTCATGCTGTTCGCTGTTCACTCCAGGCGTCGCTGTTGGACCGCCCATAACTTCAGCCTCCTCCGACTTGACCGGTCCGGAAGCCTCCCTAAAGTAATTCACCATTTGCGCATTTAATACGAACAGTGAAAACGCGGCTATTAGCGCAATCGTTATAAAAAAGAAAATATAATGGCGAATGAGCGAACGCTGCAAGCGATTAGAGGTTTTCATGAATGGAGCTCTTCTTTCTTCGCAAACCGGTAGCCGAGCCCGCGAATGGTTTTGATATAGACAGGCTTCCTCGGACAAGCCTCGATTTTGTCGCGCAGCCTGCTGATTTGGACCATGACGGCGTTATCGTCAGCAAGATAATGCTCGTCCCAGGCATACTCAAAAATTTGCTTCCTCGTAAATACGCGCCCCGGCTCCCCCATGAACAGCTTCAATAATTTGTATTCGATCGCGCTCAGCGAAATCGGCGTTCCCTTGATGTATAACGTGCATTCCCGGTGATCCAGCTGCAGGTCCCCGATGCAGGTTTCAGATGCCGGCGCAGCTTCCGACGACTCATTAAACTCATAAGAACGCCTTAACTGAGCCTGTATTCTGGCCATCACTTCCAGCGGACTGAACGGTTTGGACACATAATCGTCGGCCCCCAGCTTCAGACCGGTTATTTTATCGAGCTCCTGATTTTTGGCCGAAATCAGTATGACCGGGATTTTATAATCCTGCCGCATCATGCGGAGCAGCTGGAAACCATCGATGAACGGCATCATAATGTCGAAGAGCGCGAGATCGACGTGCTTGCTTCGCAAATGCGCTAAGGCTGCTTTACCGTCGAAGGCTTCCAGCGTCTGATATCCTTCTGCGTCCAGATAAAGTTTAAGCATATCGATAATATCGGGATCATCATCGACAACAAGTATGGTTTTTGGCATTAAAGCATCCTCCTCCAAGTAGTATATGGTTCTCCTTGGGAGGCTGATTTCCTTTTTTGCGGCTGATCGTCGACTCTTGGGTAGAGGTCCTAGCGACTTTACCAAGGCAGGTTCGAAAAGGCGGGCAAGTCAAATGCCCACTGGAAATTCCGCTTCTTGCCAATAACGACTCGTTTTAACGTAATAGAAGGCGGAATGTTTGTTAAGCCTTGAATCGCAAATTCCAGATTTTCCGACGTTATTGGCTCCCCTTGCGTATAAGCTCCACCGATATGGACCTTGTATTCCCGTCCATTATGATCAACTGCTACCCATTCATCCAGTAAAGGCTGATTCACAAATCTACCTTTTGCGTACACAGCCATAACTTGTTCTCCCGTAGAAGGATCTTTCAGAAGTGAAGATTTTGTAAACGTAAGAGTGTCTCCTGCATCATTCATCACAGCTGGTCTCTTATCCAGCTCCTTCGGGTTAAACTGAATGGCGCCTTCGTTGGTGAAACGCATGACCAATCCGTTGACGACCACCCTCATATGACGTGAATCCGGAGGAATTACGGCCGAATCGAATTCATTGGACCATTCCAGAGTCCCGCTTGAAGTATTCATTTGCTGCGTTTCCACTTTTTTAACATAGGATCCGATGGTCTTATACCCGTTACCTTCCTCAATCTTCACATCATACAAAACCTCCAGTCCGTCATGCCAGTTGGGCGGGACCTGTTCGAGCATCTGAGGAGCCAGGGATACCGACATATCCAAGCGCACACCATTTGGTGTAACTAGAAGCTGTTTCATGTCCATATTGAGCCCATCCTGCGGTGAATATGTACTCTCTAAAGGTTTTGATACCGATAATGATTTGGCCTTTGTCATATCCAGCGTCAACTCCAAAGGCCAATTAACCAGGACACGTTCTTCCGGTTGTTGTTCTGGATCAACTGCTACTTCTTCTGCTTTCCCGTGGATAACAATGTGATCCGGAACGGTGCCGTCGAATACATAAACATAATCCTGTATTCCCGGATCCGTATTGCGAAGATACCTGCCGGGAATTGCAACTTGGCGTCCCTGCGTGTCCGTAATCAAGAACGGATCGCGCACGCTGTATTTTAGTGAACGGCCATCCGGTCCGAATTGCTTTGTCACGATAACGATATGGGAACGGTCCTTCAAAACGGCCAAGATTTCCAGCGAGAATCCGTCATCTTCAACTTTGACGTTCTGCGTTTGAAGAAGACCGAACTGTTGAGCCCTTTCATATTCCTCATTCCATAACCAATCGCTGCTGGTGGACAACGGGTCGCTCCCTTGGTTAAGCTGCTCACCGATCATTGAGGTACGATCTGGCGAGGTCTGCCATACCATATACGCTCCGCCCATAAGAATGACGACAGCAGCTCCAGTCATCACTATTCGACGAAATACCTGCTTGAGAGCCGCTTTCCTTTTCAAGTCTCCAAACGGCCTTTTCGGATCCATTTCGATGTGTTCTATTGCTTTCATCACGTTTGAAGTAAATTCGGGATCCGGTTCTTCCTCATATATTTTGGAGCCCCAACACTCCTCGTCACTAGCCTTTAGTATAGGTCTCAAACCATATCCCTCCCTTGTTCTCGATTTGTTTCTTAAGACTCCTTTTACCTCTGTGCATGGCATTTCGAACTTGGTCAGCGTTTAATCCGGTAATCTCGCAGATTTCTTCATATGTCAAGTCATTCGTATACTTGAGAAGCAGCACCAATCGATACTTAAGAGGCAATTCCTGAAGCTGTCGGTAGATTTCCCGCTGCATTTCCTTTTGAAGGACAAGCTGTTCAGGCGTATGCTGATGGCTTGGTTCATGGATGCCTTCATCATTTGAAGCAGAACGGATTCGATTTCGGCGCTGAAGATCCTTCACCGCATGAACGACGATTCTATATACCCAGGCCGAAAAATGCCCCTCGTCCTGATAGTTCGCCAAGCTGCGGTAGATTTTAACAAATGCTTCCTGGGCTATGTCCTGAGAATCCTGATGATTTAACCCCATACTCCGGATGATTCCGTATACTTTAACTTTGTAACGATCGACGATAACCGCAAATAATTGCTTCTCGCCTTCGACGATACGACGAATGATCTCCGATTCGGCAGAAGGTTCGGTCAAGTGTTTCACCTCATTTCCCTGCTCATTTAGTACAACCTATAAAACGCAAGCAGTCCCTCAAACTTCTCAGTCTAGTTAAAAATAAAAACATAAAAAAGAACCCTCCGAAATCGGAAAGGCCTTCCATCTAACCATTTAGCGTCGTCCAACAAAACCATACAAGAGCAGCTGGATAAGCTCAGCCATCTTCTCTCTATAATTTCCGGATCTAGCCCAAGATGCTTGGAGCGTTCCTACGGCACTTAATATTTCCAAGAGCGTTTCCAGCGTAACCGAAGCGTGAATTGCCCCCTCCTTCCTCCCCAGCTCAATAAACTCCTGGATAAGCTCAATTCTAATTTGATTGGTGCTTTCACTATATAAGCTTGCAAGCACCTGATCTTCAACGGCACCCGGTGTCCCAAGCAATTGATAGTCCTGTTCGGCACAAATCTCCAGTACCTGGGATAGCTTGTCCCTGAAGTCGATATTTTGATTCAACAGCTCCTTCGCCCTTCGGATGGTATGCTGCATCAGAACGTTAGCACATTCTTTGACCACCCCTTCTTTACTGCCGAAATAGTTGTACAGGGATACCGATGATACGCCGGATTCCTCGGCGATGTCCTTGATGCTGACATGGATGAAGCCTTTTTCTTTAAAAAGCTTTAATGCCGCATGAATGATCGCATCCTTCTTCTGCCGCGTTCTGATTTCGAATTTGTTCATCCGCCTTCACTCGCTTCCAAATGTCATCACTTCAGATAGTTTAACATAAACACAATAATTTTTAAATTTCGCGAGTAATATTTAAAAACCTGTTGACATCCCGGTTGGTATCCATATAGAATCAAGCTGTAATTTTTAAATTTCGAAGATGATATTTAAAAACCTTATCGAAGAAAAGAAATAGCGCGCTTGAGCAACACTCAATCCGACATGACGATGAGAGAGGGCGCCAAAGGGGGATCCACGATGCGAATACTGGTTTACGGCGCAGGAGTGCTGGGCAGTTATTTAGCCCACGAGCTGGAGCGCGGAGGACACAGGGTCACGATGCTGGCCAGAGGACGGCGGGCGGATGAGCTGGAGAAGAACGGCAATGTCATCCGCCACTATTTTCAATTTCGGACCACGGTACATAACGTAAGGGTCATCCGCGAACTTCAGCCGGACGATGTTTATGACCTGATTTTTGTCGTGATGAAATACCCGGATTTCGAGTCGGTATTGCCTGCACTTGCAGCAAACCGCAGCCGCCATATCGTCTTGATGGGCAACAATGCAAGTCCAGGGCAAATGGAGGAATATTTGCAAACCCATAGTCCGGTACCCAAAAAGGTTGCATTCGCTTTTCTGTCGATCGCTGGCTGGAGAGAGAATGGTCTTGTCATAAGCGTCCGCAGCCCAAGAACCAAAATCAACATCGGAGGTTTAGGCAAGGACCTGTCTTGGCGTTCGGTAATCGACCAGGCTTTGGTTAACACCAAATTTAAGTGGTCTTATCAGAAAGATATGGATGATTGGCTGAAAAGTCATTTTGTGTTCATCTTATCCCTGAATTTCATAGCTTCTTCCTATAACGGACATTTGCGGAGAGCCGCAAAAGACAAGAAGCTCCTTCAGCTCGTGATCGATGCTGTAGATGAGGGACATCATGTGTTGGAGAAGAACGGTTATACGGTTACTCCCGCCGCTCAGAAACAATTCGCCCGCAAACAAAGAAAGCTGTTCTACTTCCTGTTAAAGATATTGCTGTCAACCCCGATTAGCGGAATCCTGTTAAGCGATAAGGCCGTATCGGCAAACGAGACGACCGCTTTACAGCACGCCTTCAATCAATTGAAGAAGCGGGCGAACATGGCCACGCCCGCTTGGGACGAGCTTCAACATTATTCCCCGCGCAGGTAGCTTAAGGAGTCCGCCATATATCCGATTTCCCCGTTCACAACCGTCATCCGAACCTTGATCTTGAGCAGATCATCCGGATCCATACCGTCATGTACCGAGCGATCGACGACTGTAAAATCGGCATACTTCCCGACCTCGATGCTCCCTCTTTCCCCCGCTTCACCCGCCGCTGCTGCACTGCCCATGGTGAACAGCTCCACGGCCTCGGTTACGCTAAGCTTTTCTTCCGGGATGTAGCCCTCATGCCGTTCACCCGGCTTTCTCCTTGTAACGGCGGCATGAATGCCAAGAAACGGATCCAACGGTTCAATCGGCGCATCGCTCCCGCCCGAGCAAGGGAGCCCGCTTTGGAGCCATTTCTTCCATGCATACAAATAGTTTGTCCGATTGGAGCCGACCCGTTCAAGCACCCATGGAAAGTCGCTGGCAACGAACCTTGGCTGAAGATCGACGGCCAGACGGAGCTTCATCATCCGCTCAACTGTAGGCGGCTGAACAATCTGGGCATGTATGAAACGGTCTGGAAGCTTAGCATTCATCGGAAGCGGGTTGGCTTCCAGCACTTCCGCCATGCGTTCGGCAGCAGCGTCACCGATCGCATGGAAGGCCACCGGATAACCCAGCCTGCGCGCGCTTCGAACAATATGTGCAAGCTCTTCCGGCGAATGCATTGCGAGCCCGCGGGTATGCGGAGCATCGTCATAGGGATCCATTAACAATGCCGTTCTTCCGCCGACGGCTCCATCGACGAACAGCTTGATTGCACCGATACGATTCCATTCGTCTCCGCTGCCAGCCTTCAATTGAAGATCCTCTATTTCTGCCAGAAACGCATGATACATGAGCTGGTGGGTGCGGAAATGCAATCCCTGCTCTCTCAGCTCCCGATGGATGCGAAGCATGTCGTCCGCACTGCCGAGAAGCCGCAGGTCTTCCGTGTGCGCAGCCGTCAGGCCAAGACGGAGCGCATCCCGGCAAGCCTCATGCAGTGCGTGCTTCAAGGCAGCAGGCTCAGGCTGCGGCTGAACGTCAAAGAAAGGAATGGATGCATTCTCATAGATCCAGCCATTCAGCTGTCCGCTCGGATCCCTCCCGAAAGCCCCGGATTCCGGGTCCGGAGCCCCTTCGGGAATGCCTGCTTTGCGAAATGCTGCCGAATTGCCCAAATAAGCATGAAAACAGGTCCTTGTTAAAAATATCGGATGATCCGTCGAAATTTCATCAAGCTCCAGCCTATGGAGGACCGTGCCTCCCGGGAAGCTGTTCTCGTTCCAATTCAGCCCCAGAATCCAATCTCCCGGCGGCGTAGCCGCAGCACGTTTCCTCAGCATATCCAGCATTTCTTCTTTGCTAGTCACTTCCGTAAAGTCGAGCATGCCAAGCTTCAATCCATGCATGCCCAAATGCATATGGGCATCGACAAGGCCCGGAAGCACCCAGGCACCTTCCCAATCCACCATGCGATAGTCTTTGCCTGCCAGCTGAAGCCGCAGGTCGGCCGCGCTGCCAATGGCGCGAATGACGCCATCCTCCACAAATACTGCATCCGCAGCTGTGGGTGACTGCGGCATCCATAATTTTCCGTTCATAAACAGGACTGGTTTCATGGTTATGTCCTCCGATGTTTTTTCTCATTATATCAAAATCAAAACCATAGGCTTGCCGAAGACGCAAAAAAAAGGCCCAGGAATCAACCCGAAGCCTTTGCTTCCAACACCTGCATTACTGCATCGTTAAAATAAGCGGTCCGTCCTTCGTAATGGCAATGGTATGCTCGTATTGCGCAGACAGCTTGCCATCCGCCGTCCTGGCGGTCCAGCCGTTTGCGTCCATCTTGCTTTCCCATACCCCGACATTAATCATCGGCTCGATAGTAATCACCATGCCTTCCTTCAAACGCAGCCCTTTCCCTGGCGATCCGAAATGGGGGATCTGAGGTTCTTCATGAATTCGTGGGCCGATGCCATGACCGGTGAACTCCCGGACAACCCCGTATCCCCGAGCTTCGGCATACGTCTGAACCGCATGGCCGATATCACCGATCCGGTTTCCGATCTGTGCTTGCTCAATTCCTTTATACAGGCATTCAAGGGTTACGTCCATCAGTCCTTTCGCTTCATCGGATATGTCACCGACTGCGTAAGTCCATGCCGAATCCGCCAAGCTGCCGTTCAAATTAACGACGAAATCGATCGTAACGATGTCCCCGTTCGCAAGCGGCTCCTTCCGGGGATATCCATGGCAGATTTCATCGTTCACAGACGCGCATGTTGCATACTGGTAACCGTTATATCCGATCTGCTCCGGAATAGCCCCATGCTTCTTTAAATAGGTTTCAACAAAACGGTCGATGGCCGAAGTCGAAATGCCGGGCTTGATTAACTTCGCGACCTCGCGATGACATGCGGCGAGCAGCTTGCCTGCCTCGTGCATGGATTGGATTTCTCTATTCGATTTTAATGTGATCATGATCGATTTCCTCCTATACCAGCCTTCGGTTGCCCATTTTGGTGCGTTCGTAGACAGACATCCGAAACGTTCTAACTCGAAGGTTTAACCTGTACGACGACAGCAATAGTCGAACAGACCGTTCGAGACTACATTACTTACTATAACTCAATTCGCATTTAAGCAAAACTAAACAACCAGTCGCCGGTTCGTTTCCGGCAACTGGTTGTTAAACTCGCAAGGTGTTGTGATCCCAGTCTCACAAATGGGGGTCAGTTCCCAAGCCATCAACGGGGTGCTTTTGTTTGATCTATATGAAAAGTAGCTTGCTCAAGACTTCACTGGGCTCTGCTCGTACTTTATAGTCAGGATTCACATCGGCAAACCGGATGATTCCCTGCTGATCGACGATGAAAGTTGCAGGCACGGGGAGCTGCCATGAATCATCCCCGTTGAATTGATCCAAGGCGAAGCCAAGCGTCCGGTAGACGCTTTGCAGCTCCTCCGGAAGCTTGAATTGAAGCCTGTATTTCTCCGCTACCTGGTTATTCAAATCGCTAAGGACGTGAAAATCCAGCCCATTTTTCTCCTGAATAGTTAGGGAATGATCCGGAGTCATCGGGCTGATGGCGAGCAGATCGGACCCGGCTTCGTGAATGTCGTCCATGATTCGCTGGTATGCCCGGAGCTCCAGGTTGCAGAATGGGCACCATTCCCCCCGGTAAAAGGTAATAATTACAGGACCTTTCAAAAGTTTTTCAGATAACGTAATGCTTTCGCCAGCATGATTAACTAAAGTGAAATCCGGAGCAACGGCACCCACACTCAAGCCTTTCGCAGCTCCCGAGTCCCGGAGATCTTGAATAGATTGCTCGAATGCCTCTATGACATCCTGGGGAAGCACCTCCATACCATGCTTTTTCAGGGTTTCCAATTCGTCATGCAGTTTTAATTTCCGGAAATTTGTCACGGTTCATCTCTCCTCTTCTTGTACTGCAATCATCGTAGCATGCGTATACGGACTGCTCTACCAGTAAACGGAGCAACATGCTGGTTAGCGGGATGTTGCTCAATCATCAAGGAGTAGGGAGGGAGTTACAGCCTCCGAAGAATTTCCCCGGGGTTCGAGCCATATTTCCCGCGAAAAGCTTCCGAAAAATAGCTGGGATTCGTATAACCGACCGCATAAGACACGTCAATCACGCTGGAGCTGCCTTCTTGCAGCAGTCGGTAAGCCAATTCCAGGCGGCGATCCCTGAGGTAGCCAAACACGGTCGTACCGTACATTCTTTTAAAACAGATTTTCAGTTTATAATCGCTCATGCCAATGATTCGGGACAGCTCCATAAGCGATGGAGGATCCGCCATCCGAGCTACAATAATATCCCGCGCCTGTTCGATCTTGTCCATATCCGTCCTTGAGAGCTTGGTGGATGCCTGCTTACCGTCCAATAAGAAGGATCGAAAAGCATAGGACACCAGCTCGAGTATCCTGTACTCCATCTCCACATTTCGCACGCGTTGTTCCATGCTGGATTTCAGCATTTGCTGAAGGAGAATAGAGGTTGCAGGGTCCATTTTTTCCTGGAACAGCCTGTATGGCATATTTCCGATAATATGGTAAAAATCGACCGAGCGCGTTCCGGTTCCTTCTTCCATAAAGTGATGAAAGGTCGAAACGGGGATACCGATGCTCAGCATTTGAAAAGATTGATCTTTGGAAAAATGCATGCTTGCTTCCGTCGGGTTAACGAATTGAAGACAATAGCTTTCCGGCGCAACTTCGTACCGCTTGCCTGAGACCAGAATATCCCTGCTGCCCTGTAAGCAGTAACTAAGTTCCACCATGGCAGCTTCTGTATGGAGATCAATTTTTCTGTCTTGACGAAGTTTGAAGTCGGCAATGGCCATCCCCAGATCGGCACGGGGAACCCAGCGGTGCACGGACCCTTCTCCCAATCGGTGGTGAAGTCTCATCTGTTCCGTCCGGTTATCCGTTTGCCTGCGCATCTCCAGACCGTCAAAGAAAAAATTAAAGTTCTGATGAACATCTGCTTTTCCCATATCTCGCACCCACTTTTGTGGTAAATGAATGTACACATTATAAACGTTTTTCCCTTTCATATCCACGTAAAATGGTCGCAATTCAACAATTCTAAAATTTTAAAAAACAGACAAAAGGCACGGCTTTATAAGCCGCACCCCGTATATTACACGTTATGTGTTTGTTCAAGCACTACACGACGACTATCCTGCTCTTACGCTTGTCAGATCACTTCCAGATGATCTTTATCCGGCAGAGCACGGAAGGTCGCATGCGGCTCAGCCTGGTACCAATACGCAACGGACGCGATATCGTCCTGCAGCGGCAAATACCTTCCACCCGAGCGCCATCCGAGGGCCTGAACCGTTACCCGCAAATCCTCCTCAAACCGGATCGGATCCATGATGTGCCAGCGGTACATGCCGAAGCGCTGCTGACTGCGGTACAAGCCATCCGGTTTAATGATCTGCGGCAGTCCCAAGAACGGCGTGGAGAACGTGCCGTACTCGCCGGTCGGATGCTCGAAATTCCAAGCTCCGCCGAAATAATCCTCCGTCCCCGTCCCACAGATGGTCGGAAACTCGCCATCGCCGTCCATGTAAAACTTGACTTCCCCTTCGCCCCACCAGCCGGTATTGTTCACCTGCCATGCCAAATAAGTGCCGACATAATGTCCTCTTCCTTGAATTCCATCGATAATCGTATGGACATCCTTATATTTCACGGGATTGCTTCGGTTCCATGCAGCATGGAAATAGGCGGTATCCTCCGGCACCTCGGTCAACGTGTAATTAATCTGATAGTACAGGATGACATCCTCTGTCGCTCGATTCTCCACGGTCAATCGCGCCTTCCCGCGGAACGGCATCAGCCAGTAGCTGTTCATTCCTCCAGCCGGATTTACGGAGATCGGCATGGAATTTACATTGCTGCGCTCGCACCAGCCATTGCAGAAGAAATCGCCAATAGGCACCTCAACGGACGGCGTCTCTTCGTGATCCCAGTAGAAACGCAAAATTAAATTCCGCCAATGGCCTGGAAACGTGGTCATCCACATATGCTGGATCGCTCCCGGACCGGTGATGTCGGCCAATACAAAGGTGGTTCCTGCCGGTATGGATACGGATGGCGATACCTTCCAGCCTTGGCCCAGATCGCGGGCACATGCCGCCCCGGTTCCTTCCGTCGCCATCGCTCCTTTCCCTTTTTCTCCGGTGAAGTTTTCCGGGCTGATCGAACGTGTGACCGCTTTCGATAAGCGCGGCAAGTTTCCGAGCCCCATATCGAGGCCATTGAATGCTGACATGCTTGTTCACCCTCCAATTGTAAGCGTTCTATTGCTATTGACTACGACAATGCAATTTTGTGATATATTTGACTTTGTATTGAGTTTAAAATATTTAACAATGGCCGGACATATCCGATCAAGTCATTCTTTTAACCGAAATTGCTCATTATATCGACCGCCCGTTTGTGATCCTATGCATATTGGCCACAGGAGGTTTCATTATGGATATGAACATGCTTTCACCCTATATACGCGTAGCTTGGGATAGTATCGTGGAACCGCCTTTCATCATCTCGGAGCGGGTTCTCTATGACTACGAGCTGATGTACGTCAAGGAAGGCGAGGTCGAGGTTAAAATAGAGGACCAAACATTCCGCGGCGTGCCCGGAGACCTGTTCCTGTTCAAGCCAAGACAGCCGCATTCCATTCGGCTTCTTAACGGCAAACGCCTTCGCCAGCCCCATATTCACTTCGACTTGTTCTATCGAACCGACAGTCCTGAAGTCAAAGTATCCTTCAAGCCTCTGAAAGCGATGACCCAGGAAGAGCGGAGGAGCTTTCGCGAGGATGTAACCCCGCTGCTTGATCTGCCGCTGCCCAACCACATCCGGCTTCATCAGCCGATCATCATCGAGAAGCTCCTGTTTGACATTATTCACGAGCAGGAACGAAAATTTCCGTACCACGACATTGCCGCCAAAGGTTTATTCATTCAGCTGTGGATTCAGCTGCTGCGCGAGGTTCATTGGCTCCGAAACCCGCACCTGCAATCGAAGCAAGAGCTGCTTGACCGCGTTAAGCAATATCTAAGCCATCATACTGACCATGAGATAACGCTGGATGAGCTCGCCAGACTCGCCAACCTGAGCAAGTTTTATCTATGCCGCCTGTTCAAACAGGCCTATGGCATGACCCCGATTCAATACCATGTGACCGTCCGACTGGAGAAAGCCAAGCAGATGATTCAATTTACCGACCTGCCGCTCTCCCGCATTGCCGAGATGCTCGGTTTCCAAAGCATTTACGCCTTCAGCCGGGCATTCCGCAAGCTTGAAGACGTTCCCCCGTCCTACTACAGGAAGAAGAACTGATCTTGTCTTGGCATTGACAATCTATAACGAACATGAAAAAAAACCATCATCCTGATCGCAGGATGATGGTCTAAAGCTTTTAATGCATTGTTATTAGAGCAGATTTGCGTTTTTCAGCAGCTATCCATCTGCTTTTGCGGCTGATTATTTTACATTGTCGTTTCGCAACCCAATTCCGGCGATGAGCGCCGCGATCAGCGCTGCCGTCGTCACTAGGAACGCATCGGAATATGGGATGGCGTCCAGCATGTAAAAGGGATTAAGCGGGGCGGCAGCAGTTCGGCGCGACGAGAGCACCGCCCCGATAACGCCGGCACCCGATCCGGCACCAAGATAAAGCGCACCTTGGTATATGCCGATTCCAACGCCCACCTCCTCTTTAGACAACGAACTGACCGCAGCGCTGTTAGCCGGAGAATTGGTCAGCGCGAATGCGATCCCTGCTCCGAGTACACCCACGGATACGATCGCTGGAGGAGATCCTGCCGCATGCGTTGACAAGAATAATGTGGAGACGCCCATCAAGCTGACACCGGCAAGGATCAGTCGTTTCGTCCCCACCCGATCCGATATCCGACCGATCCAAGGAGACAGGAGCGCAACCGCTGCCCCTCCCGGCAGCAGGACCAGCCCAGCCTCCCCCGGCGTAAGCCCGTTCGATTCTGCGACCAGGAGCGGAACGAACACGAGCACGGCAAAATAAGCGAACATTGAAAAGACAGAAACCAGGATGGAACAGACGTAATACCGGTTTGCAAACAATGCCGGAGGAACGAACGGATTGTCTACGATGGTAATTCTCCGGATAAAACCGGCCAAGGCTAACAGCGAGCAGGCAAACGTGCTTAATGACGCTAAGGAACCGAACCCGGAGCTCTCTCCAAGTGTGACGCCTAGCAGAAGCATACCTGCAGAAAGCCCCAGCAGCACGCCGCCGAGCAGGTCAAACCTTCGGCCACCTGCTCCTTCCGGCGATGGTTCCAGCTTCGGCAGCGCAAACATCGAACCGACCATGATGAGCAGGGACAGACCAAGCGTAATCCAAAACAGGGATTGCCAGCCCAATGTTTGCCCGATCATGCCGCCGAAGATCGGGCCGCCGGCAGTTCCCACGCCGATGCATCCTGCCATGATGCCTAGAACCCCGCCGCGTTTGCCCGGCGGGAACACCTTCGAAACGGCGACAATGGACAAGACGGGAATGGCCGACATCCCCGCTCCCTGGACCATCCTTCCCGCAACCAGTACGATAAGATCCCTTGCGAGGGCACAAATCAAGCTTCCAAAGGCTAAAATAGTTACCGCAATCAGAAACAGCTTTCTCAGCTCCACAACATCGGACATCCGTCCGTATAAGGGGACGCCGAAAGCCAGCATAAGCGCAACGCCGCTGACCACCCAGCTGACCTCGGCTTTGGAAGCACCGAATTGATCGATTAAGAGCGGCAGCACCGGATTCACCATGTCGACTGTAATGGCAGCCACGAGCACAGATATCGCGACTGTTGCGATAAAGAGACTTGCCCCGCCCTGTCTTGGTGTTGAAGCCAAAGCTTTTGTATTCGTATCATGAGTCATTCTATACGCCTCCTAAAAAATAAAATTCTTTTTTAGGAGGCTGCATCCACTGCCTTCTTCACCGGTTCCTCACTCCATTTCATGATGAGATGCATCGATGGTCTCTCTTGGCAAACGTCAGCCAACGATAAAAAAAGAGGCACCGACTCATCGGTACCCCTTCCTGAAGCGTTTGATTCGCTGAAAATCACGCGTGATCAGCGAGATTTGTCCGTCACGAAGGCAACAAGCTTCCGGGCACCGTATTCTTCAAAACCATAAACCACGCGGCAAAATGGGCAGACGTATCCCGTTAACGTCAAATCGCCGGATTTTTTTACGGATTGGTCCAGGTAAGCGGATGCGAATACGGATCTCATGTTTGCTGCCTCCTCTCGTCAATGGATACGGACATTATATCTGATCCGCTCATGAAATACAATTCGGTCATAGTCAGGAAAAGGACGCCTCTAGGATGCGTGATTGTGTGGTCAACAGACGCCAAAGCACCCGGCAGTGACAAGGAATGTGTCTGGCTTCGACTAAACAAAAAAAGTCGATGAGCATGCCGCTCATCGACTTCAACCATTCAGGTGGCATACGCCTCATAAATTCTGTCGATTTGTGTCCTTAAGGAATCAAACTGCACGAATCGGCCTTCCCTGATCAGCTCCTTGCCATTTACAAACAAGAGCAGTGCAGGCACAGAGAATATCAGAAATTCGGAGGCAATGTCTCGGGCGGCTTCCGCATCGACCAAACCTAACCGGATTTGCGGATAATCCTCCAACAGCGATCTCAGCTTCGGCAGAACGGCATGGCACACGCTGCAATCCTGCCGGGAAATATACACAAAGCTTAACGGATGATCATGGATAAACGCATCAATGGCTCTGACCGAGTTCAGCTCTTGCAGCTCTTTCATTGCAGTTCCATCGGCTTTCGGTTCCTTAATCCAGGACCGCTTTGATATGCTCGGTCGTCACGGCCCAATGAGAGGCGGTCCAGTATTTCGCCTTGTCTTTAATGTAGATAATTTGCGGGGATTCATGCTTTTCATTCAGATCCTCGGCAATCTGATTCGATACCGGCCGGGATTCGATCACCTTAACGAGCGTATAATCCACGTCGGCGTTCGGGGTATCTTTCAAGTACTGCTCATATTCTCTCAAAGCGTTCGCGCTCACGGGACATGTTGTGCTGTGTTTAAGGATAACTTGTCCGCGTTCCGCCGACTTCTCCAATATGTTCTTCCATTCGTCCTGGGTCGTGATTTCTTTCCAATTCATATAGGTTCTTCTCCTTCTGCTATAAAAATAAACTCATGCCGCTCTCTTCGCAGCACGATGCGATCTGACATTACGAGTAATGATAGCGGAAAATGCCCCATACATCAAGTTGCAAAACGCTTCGCTCCCGAAGCTGCTCTTCGCATCCTTACCTAGCGTGCGTACCTATTCTCTCTTTTCGAAGCCAAATATATCCATAAGGAATCGGATCGAGAGCACAAAGAACCAGGGCATACTTGCGCCGCCTGGTTCTCTGGGATCCGCCGTTATTATTTAGCTTGAATATAGCCTTCTGCCTTCAGCAGCTCCGCGATCAGAACCGCACCGCCGGCTGCGCCGCGCAGCGTGTTATGAGACAGCCCTACGAATTTATAATCGTAGATGGTATCCTCACGCAGTCTTCCGACCGAAACGCCCATGCCGCGCTCGATATCGCGATCCAGGTTCGTCTGCGGTCTGTTCTCCTCTTCAAAATAGGTGATGAACTGCTCCGGGGCGCTTGGCAGGCGGAGCTCCTGTGGTCTGCCCTTATATTGCCGCCAGCGGCCGATGATTTCATCCTTCGACGGCTTATTCTCGAACGAAGCAAAGACGGTAGCCAAATGTCCGTCCGTAACGGGTACGCGGATACACTGGGTTGTAATGATTGGGGAAGCGGCTTTCACGATCTCCCCATTGTCAACGCGTCCCCAAATCCGCAGCGGCTCCTGCTCGCTCTTCTCTTCCTCGCCGCCGATGTACGGGATGACGTTATCGAGCATTTCCGGCCAATCGGTAAAGTTCTTGCCTGCACCGGAAATGGCCTGGTACGTCGATGCCACCACTTGCGTCGGCTTGTAATCAAGCAGGGCATGGAGCGCCGGCACATAGCTCTGAATCGAGCAGTTCGGCTTCACGGCGATGAAGCCGGTCGAGGTTCCAAGGCGTTTGCGCTGCGCCGCAATCACTTCGATATGCTCCGGGTTAATTTCCGGAATCACCATAGGCACGTCCGGCGTCCAGCGGTGAGCCGAATTGTTGGAGATGACTGGCGTGCCCGTTTTGGCGTATGCTTCTTCGAGCGCTTGGATTTCATTTTTCTTCATATCTACGGCACAGAAGACAAAGTCCACCTGATCGGCAACCTGCTCCACCTGCGAAGCATCCTGGACGACGATCGGCTTCACATCCTCCGGAATCGGAGTGGCCAGCTTCCATCTTCCCTGCACGGATTCCTCATACGTTTTCCCTGCCGAGTTGCTGCTTGCTGCAATGACCGTTACTTGAAACCAAGGGTGACCATCCAGCAGCTGGATGAAGCGCTGACCGACCATTCCTGTTCCGCCAACAATACCAACTTTAAGTTTTTGTGACATGTGTACTTCAAATCCTTTCGTAATGGCATCTTTGATTCGCGTGCACGGACCAGCTTCCGGTAGCGAAGGAGGTCATGCAGTAAGCTTTTCTCTAGATTACTATTCAAACCGTCTGAAATGGTGCACGTTTCTTACAGGTATTCCATCCATCCTGCCGGCACAAATAAAAAAATCCCACCCCCAAGACCGAAGTCTAAAGGGACAAGATTGAGTTCTCGTGGTACCACCCCAGATTTGCCGGCATGTCGCCATACCAGCCTCATCGAGTACGGCATGCTTCCTGCATGCATATACTCTAGCTCTGTAACAGGAGCGCCTGTCACACCATCCCCTTTAAGAGGTTGTTCAAAAAGTCGTCGAACCGACTTTTTCAACTCGCACTTTAACCTTAGTTCCGATGTGCTGCTCAGAGGCTTTATTCAATAAGGAATTCTTTACTCCTTCCCAGCTGCCGGAGCTCTCTGCACAAAGAATTCAATATTTACTCATCTCTTCATCGCATTTAATAAGATTATAATACATAAATCGGGATCTGGGGAATCCAATTTTTAAAAATTTTTATCAAGCTGATGTTCAAGCCCTTTACACCGTTAGCGTATACTTTCCGCGTGCGATCCGGGTGGCCTCCACCATGTTGCGCAATGACTCGACCGTTTCCTCGATTCCTCTCGTTTTCAGGCCGCAATCCGGATTAATCCAGAACAGCTTCGGATCCAACACGCGCAGGGCACGCTCAATCATATTTGTCATTTCCTCTACCTTCGGAACCCGCGGACTATGGATATCGTATACCCCCAGGCCGATGCCGAGCTTGTAAGTGTTCTCCTCGAAGCTGTGGATTAATTCCCCATGGCTGCGCGACGTTTCAATCGAGATGACGTCCGCGTCCATCGCTTCAATCGAATCGATCATGTCATGGAACTCGCAATAACACATATGGGTGTGGATTTGCGTGGTCTCCTGGACCGTGCATGTCGTCATGCGGAATGCTGCTACCGCCCAGGACAAGTATTCAGCCTGCTCCTCCACCTTGAGCGGAAGTCCTTCGCGAACCGCCGGCTCATCCACCTGGATCATCCCGATGCCGGCTCGTTCGAGCGACTCTACCTCTTGACGGAGAGCATAAGCCAGCTGATACGCGATATGCTCGCGCGGGATGTCCTCCCGGACAAACGACCAATTCATAATCGTAATCGGTCCGGTCAGCATGCCCTTCACCGGCCGTATCGTCTGCGACTGAGCATATATCGTCTCTTTGACCGTCATCGGCTGCTCAAAGGCAACATCTCCGAAAATGATCGGCGGCTTCACGCAGCGGGATCCATACGACTGTACCCATCCAAATTGGGTAAAGGCGAATCCGGCAAGCTTCTCCCCGAAAAATTCGACCATATCCGTACGCTCGAATTCACCGTGCACAAGAACATCCAGTCCGATCTCCTCCTGCAGCTTGATCCAAATGTCGATCTGCTCCCGGATGAAGGCCTCGTATCGCTCCTCGGACCATTCGCCTTTGCGCCACTGCTGCCTTGCTTTACGCACCTCCGCTGACTGCGGGAAGCTGCCGATCGTCGTCGTCGGCAGAATCGGCAGCCGCCATTTCTTCTGCTGCGCGATGTGTCTCTGCTCAAACGGATGCTTTCGCTGCGGCTCCTTCGAGCGAAGCTCGGTGACGGCCTGCTGCACGTCCTGCCGATTGCGGGCATCGGACATCTTCAAGGCTTCAAGATCATGATCACATTGGGCCAGTTCATCTCGAATGGACTCGGTGCCAGAAGACAGCGCTCTGGACAGAAGCTTGAGCTCGTCCAGCTTCTCGTCCGCGAAGGCAAGGGCATGCTGCAGTTCCGGCGGGAGCTTGGTCTCGCGCTTTGCGGTCACCGGCACATGAAGCAGGCTGCATGAGGTCTGCACGATAAGCCTTTCGGGCGCCACAGCATACGTAAGCTCCTGCAGCAGGCCGAGCTTGTCACGAAGCGGCGCTTTCCAGATACCGCGGCCGTCAATGATCCCGGCACCGAGTATTTTATTCTTCGGGAAACCGAAGGCTCGAATGGAAGCGATATTTCCTTTCAAGCCATGCACAAAATCAAGACCGATGCCTTGAACCGGCAAGCTCACGATATCCTGGTAATTCTCCACCGACTCAAAATAGGTCTGCAGCATAATATTCAGTCCGGGTACGGATGCCGCAATCGTCTCATAAACGGTCTTCAACCGCTTGTTATCCGCAGCATCCAATTTTGTAACCAGTACCGGCTCATCCAGCTGTACCCATTTCACTCCTTCTTGTTCGAGCTCCCGAAGAATATGTACATATAATGGCAGCAAGCGTCCGAGCCATGCGTCCGTCTCGCTCTCGGCGTAGCCCTTTGACAGCTTCAGGAAGGTCAGCGGCCCGACGATCACCGGCTTTCCTTCAATCCCGAGCTTCTCCTTTGCTTCGCGATAAGCGGCCAGCGGCTTATTTTCGGTGATGACAGGAACCGCTCCTTCGAGCTCCGGCACAATATAATGATAGTTCGTATTGAACCACTTGGTCATTTCACTGGCCGCGGCATCCTTGGTTCCCCGGGCAACCCCATAATATACGGAGAGTGGTACGGTGCCTCCTTCATATCGGAAACGCTTGGGAATGATGCCGAACATGGCGGCCGTATCCAGCATGTGATCATAATAACTGAAATCATTCACGGGAATGAGATCGATCCCCTTCTCCCGCTGCTTGAGCAAGTGCCCCAGCCGGATTTCCTCTAATCTGCTCTGGAATGACGGCTCATCCAGCTTGCCCGACCAGAAAGCCTCGAGCGCTTTTTTCCATTCCCGGTCCGCACCAATTCGCGGGTATCCCAAACTACTGCTAATTGTCATTCTCGTAACACCCCTTACACACATATTTGGATTACATGTAAGATATCACGGATCCCTTTGCGAGCAGTAACCGTTTTAAACTATATCTAGTTATAGCCAAAAGCTATAACAGACACCTTGATCTTTTGCCGCACAATAAAAAAACCTCCTGACTACTTCTGATGCAGTCAGGAGGTTTTAGAAATTCGGGAAGGACCGAAAGCGGTGATCAGGATCCTTGTCCGCAGGAACGCTGCGATGCCAATGCCGCTTGATCAGCCCGAATCGGCTTCTTCCGGTTCACGAGCGCGATGCTGATACATATCATCAGCAGCCCGAAGAGCAGGGTCAGCGTTACCGATTCATCCAGCATGAAGATGCTAAAGACGCTGGCGATAACCGGAATCGCAAACGTATAAGACCCGACCGTGCTTGCTTCCCCGCTGTCCAGCAATTTAAAGTACACCCACCAGCCGGCGGCTATGACGAACACGGAGATAAACATCAGGGTACCGACAAATGCCGGCGTCCAGTGGATATCCCCCCAGCTTTCGGCTGCCGATCCGGTCACCATCAGAAACACGCCGCCGATGAGCATTTGCATCGTTACGGCCCATAGAGAATCCAGCTGCGCGCTTTTTTTCTTCATGTAGATGCTGCCGATCGCCCAGCAGAGAGCCGACAGAATGGCGAGCAGAATGCCGATCGGGGAGATATGTCCCTGCAATCCGCCAATGCTGATCTCGGCGACGCCTCCGAAGCCAAGGATGAGCCCGAGGACCTTGAGCCAGGTCATGCTTTCACCCAGCCACATCCACGAGAACAATCCAAGCAGCACCGGCTGCAAAAAAACAATCGTCGAAAACAGGCCGGCGGGCAGATAGCCGATGCCCACGGTCTGCAGTCCGTAATATCCAATAATGTTGAATAGGGCCAGCACGAGGTACGCTCCCTTGTTCTGCTTCCAGTTCAGTCTGGACGCGTTCCGCAGCGAAATCAAGAGCAGCAGCAGCCCCCCGATCAACGTCCGCAGCCCTGAAAACAACAGGGGCGGGACATCGGTGAGCGCCAGCTTGGTGAGCGGCCAATTGATTCCCCACACCGCGACCAGAAAAAGGACAAGCCCCAGCGTAGCTTTCGGTGATAATCGTTGGTGCAATGGGTTCCCCTCCAATCCTGATGCCGTTTGGATGGCATCTTTGTTTCTTGAAGCCTGTTGATCATCAACGTCCCAGGACTTCGTCATTACCGCCTTCTTAGGGTATACTGTAATAGGTTATAAATAAAATGAATCTTTTTAATAGAGGAGATAACTATAAAGTTATGACAATCACACAAATCATGATATATGTCCGGGTGGCCGAAACCTTGAGCTTTACGCAGACTGCGCAGGATTTGCACATGACGCAGCCGGCAGTCAGCCATGCCATCGCCAGCATCGAGGGGGAGCTGGACGTCAAGCTCCTTCTCCGCGATCGCAAGCGCGGCGTCATGCTCACGGAGATCGGCCAGAAGGTGCTTGTCCATTTTCGCGGCATCCTGCAGCATATGGAACGGGCACAGCAGCATATCGCCGCCGAGAAAGGGCTGGAGGTCGGGACGCTGACCATCGGTGCGTTCCCTTCCGCATCGGCCTACTTTCTTCCGCCAATCATTCGGCATATCCGTCAGCATTATCCGAACCTCGTATTTGATCTTCATGAAGGCTCTACCAATGAGGTGAAGGAATGGGTTCATACGAAAAAAATCGAAGCCGGCATCATTCTTCTCCCGGATGATGAGGTGGACCTCATCCCGCTATACCGCGACCATATGATCGTCCTCCTCCCGGACGGCCATCCTCTAGGAGAAGGGGACAGCATTGATATCCACCAGCTGCACAATCAGGATATGGTGCTGTGCAAAGGGGGACATGAGGTTGCGATTATGGATGCCTTCGAGCGCGAGAACTGCCAGCTTCATATCAAGTTTACGACGCATAATGTAGGCACGCTCGTGAGCATGGTCCGGGAAGGGCTTGGGATTGGGATCGTGTCCTCCCTGGCCATGTCCATGTATCCGCATCATATGACCGTAAAACCGATAACGCCCCGCATTACCCGGGAGATCGGCATCGCGGTACCGTCCCTTCATAACGCTTCCCGGGCAGTGCGGCTATTTCTTCGGACTGCTGAAGAACTCTTCGGGCAGAAGCATTAAGATCATCCGTGCCGAGCATCAAACGATCAATATTGGGCTTGAACAGCACGCATTCACTTGATCCTGATGTGCCTGTTATAATGATACGGTAACCGATCATATTATCATCGATCGCCTCATGTCATGGTACCAAGGGAGATAAGAACTGGAATGCGTCTTTTTTCATATGCAGCTTCCTTCATTGCCGCATGGCGGGATTACCCGGCAGAAGCGGATTCCGTGCTTGGAGACCGATATACCGTCAAGCGCATGCTTGGTGAAGGAAGCTACGGAATGATCTACTTATGCGAAGACCGGGACAGCAAGGAAATCGTAGCCGTGAAGCAGGCGAGGCCGAGCAAGGGCCATTTGGCCAAAACCCTGCTTCACCGGGAGGCAGCCGTTCTGAAATCATTAGAACATCCTCATATTCCAGAGTACAAGGATTTCTTCACGGACAAGAATAAGGACTTTCTGGTGATGTCCTTTATCGAAGGGGATACGCTGGAGGATTTAATCTTCGACCAAGGCCGAAGGTACACGGAACAGGAATGCCTGAACATTACGCTGCAGCTTTTGGAGATTGTGACCTGCATTCATCAGCAAGGGGTGATCCACCTTGATCTTCGGATCCCGAACGTGCTGTTTATGAACGGAGAGCTGCGATTAATCGACTTCGGCCTTGCTCGCAGAGTTGGAGAGCCCCCGCCGCTGCAAAAACCTAAGCGAATATGGACACGAACATCCCGCTTGGATTCCTCAATACCGGCCAAACGGGCCGAAGAAAACTCGGATTTGGCGGATATCGGTCATTTTATGCTGTTCATGCTGTACTCGGCCTATGAGGTGGAAAACAGTCCGGATCAGACTGAGCGAAGCTGGCAGGAAGAATTGAATCTCTCAGCTGAGTTAAAGCTCATGCTTGAACGCTTGCTTGGGATCCGGGAACCTTACCAGGGATCCTCGCATTTCATGAATGAGCTGCGCGAGCTCTATTCGTCATACGGCCCGGCAATGAGCGACATGCCCGTTTAAATGGTCGCTTCTTCTTTAAATCTCTACAGCGGCGGGTAAAGTTGAATACGGGGTTTATTCTATGATAATATCCGATTAGCACGATGAAATGACCTCGAACAAGACAGGAGGCCACAACAAAATGTTTAAAAAGATCGTGAATAAGCTTCTTCACTCCGCATCCAGCACACATGGACGGAAGCGCTACGACAGCTCAAGACAGCACTATGGCAAGCGTTACAGCAGTTCAGGAAAACAATATGGTAAGCGATACAGCAGCTCAGGAAAGCATTACGGCAAACGTTACAGCAGCAGCCACGGATTTTCACGCCGCAAAGCCTCTTCCTCAGACTTCAAGCATCAGCATGGTCACCGTGGGCACGGCTACTATAAAGGCAGAAAATACAGCTCAAGCTAACCTGTAAGAAGCACTCCTTACCCTCTTTATTGAGGGTTTTTTCATGCTCATAGCCGCCATGCCCCAATTCCACGCCTTGTATCCTTCGCTTTATTCATCCCCCCCGCCCAGGTCAGCATTTTCAGTTTGCATTTCTTCAACCGCTTTACATTCGCTCCGACTGCCGCTCTTGACCGGCTTTCCGGGCTCCCGCAAACAACCCGATCGCAAGCAGCAATGCCAGCAATACGATGAAGAATCCCGCCCAGCCTAGAACCTCTACAGATGTACGACTCATCACCGCTCCACCAATGCCCGAGCCTAATGCAAATCCAAATTGAATAAAGGACGTGTTCACGCTGAGGGCGATATCCGGGGACCGGGGCACCCGAGTGACGAGATATAGCTGCTGTGCCGGTGATGTCGCCCATGTCGCTACCATCCATAGCATGATCATCACAATGACACCAGGCAACCACCCGTTAACCATCGAGAGCATAAACAGCATGGCAGCCTGTAAAGAAAGTCCGAAATAGATGGTGAACTTCGATCCCTTGGTATCCGCCACCACGCCTCCGATTCTCGAGCCGATAAAACTGCAAATGCCTGCAGCGAACAGAATGCCCGAAAGCTCTGCTGCCGAAAGCTCGGCATTGGCCTTCAGATAAGGCGTGATATAAGTAAATAAGGTAGAGTAAGCGCCAATATACAACAGTGTAATCATGAGTGCTAGGACGATCTTGCCATCCTTCAATATCGACAGCTGCATACCGAGCGTGACGGCGCTCCGTTCCCGGATCGAGGGAACTTTACGGTAAACAGCGAGCAGCGGGATCAGAGTCAAGAGGCCGATTACAATAAACAGCGTTCGCCAGCCCAGCAATTCGCTCAAGAACGTACCGGCGGGTACGCCAAGAACCAGCGAACCGCTCAATCCCATCAATATGATGCCGATGGCCCTTCCACGATGCTGCACTCCGGCAATCCTGGTGGCTACCGCCATCGCAACGACGGTGGCGACCCCTCCGCTAAGCCCTTGGAACATGCGGGTAACCAGGATCATCTTAAATGAATGACTTACATAGATCATAAGGCTGCTTAGAATGAAAATGCCGAGCGCGATAAGCAGCACGCTTTTACGGTCTGCATTGATCGTAATCGCAATGATGACAGGTGCGCCAATGGCAGCCGCAAGGGCGAACACAGTGACAAGCAATCCGGCGGCAGAGGTCGTTACGCTCAGTTCGGCAGCCACCATTTGTATAATTCCGCTGATAATATACTCGACTGTCCCAATCAGAAATACCGCCAAGGCAAGCAAATACACGACCCATTTATTGTTCATTCAGCTGCCCCCGCATCCATGATCGGAATTTGGATCTCGATCAGGCACAAGCCCGGTTCATCCGATAATGGCACATAGATTTCCCTTCCAGGCTGATCCTCCCGGATGCGATAGCCGTTACGTTCGATCCAGGCGGCCAGGTCCGCGCAAGCCGTTTCCGAGAACGAAGAATCGGAGCGGAACAGGAGTGTAGCCATCGTTTCAGGGGGCATGCAGCGTTGCTCAAGACCCTCAGGAAGCTTGTAGGATCCCGGTTTGGCGGCAAAGCCGACCTCCAGCTCGAATGCATGATCCCGGAGGCTGCTTTCCTTCCAAAGCACCGTTTGAGGCCCTGACAGGACCGAACGTGTACTTGCACCCAGAAGGTCCTGAAAATGTTGAAATAGCTGTGGAATTTCTTCGGCATTGCCTAACGAAGCATAGGAAATATAGTGCAAGGCATCAACCTGCTTGATGACGGCCTCCTGCTCCGTCTCCATTCTTCCCTCTCGTTCCACAAGCTGCATTCGTTCTTTAATACGAGACAGCTTGGACATTTCGTTCTCCACCAGCAGCTGAATCTCACTTTCCTTTAACCTCAGCATGCCGCGAATCTGTTCAGCGGATATATCTTCTTGAAGCAGCTGAGCAATTTGCTGGAGTGTGAACCCGAGTTCCTTGAAAATGACAATGCGGTTGATCTCCAGAAGCTGCTCGGCGGCGTAATACCGATACCCGGTCGACCTATCGATCCGTGCGGGCTTTAATAACCCGATATGATCGTAATAACGCAATGTCTGCAGCGGGATGCGGCTCAGCCTGGAAAACTCGCTGATTTTAAACAATAGCTCACCTTCCTCCTTCATATTTCGAATTGAGTATATACCTTCGAGTCGACTATAAAGTCAAGGGGGAAACTCACGATGTTTGGTTTGAGACCACACATTCCCGTGAAAAAATGAAAACCGCGAAGCTCGCGGTTCCCATTGCTGCATCAGCATATATTGTTATCGCACAACTTGATCGATGCACTGAGATGAGTCAAAACCCTCGAGCACGCTGGCGGTCTGTTAATTATCGCGATTCACCATATAATTCAGGAGATGCGTGAGAAAAGCGATCGGACGAGGCAGTTCATCCAAGGCTTCCATCGCCAGGCAATAATGCTCCCACATTTCTCGTTTGGCGCCTTCAACGCCAAGTATGGTCACAAAAGTCGACGTATTGTTCTCCACATCCTGACGCGTCGGTTTCCCAAGCACATGCTGATCGCCTTCCGCATCAAGCAGATCATCCTTGATTTGAAATGCGATGCCTGCATGATAGGCATACCGCTTCAAAACAGAGATCTCCGTCTCGCCGACGCGGGCCAGGATCGCTGGCATGACCAGCGAAGCCTCGAAAGCAATGCCGGTTTTGTAAAAGCAGATCCTGTTTAATTCCTGAAGCGTGAGCGCCGCCCCCTTGGATTGAAGGTCCATCGCCTGCCCCATGCACATCTCCCCGGCTTTTTGCGATGAATAACGCATCAAGCGGAGTACGACCTTCGGATCGAAGCCGGACAGGGATGCTTGTTCTTCTGTCGCCTTCTGGATCAGGTACAGGCCGGTTAACTCGGCTGTTGAACTGTTATACACTTCATGCAGGGTCGCCCTTCCCCGGCGGGTAGAGGCATTGTCCTGCGAAGGCAAATCGTCAAAAATCAAGGAAGCGGTATGCATATACTCCAGTGATTTTAAAAGTGGAGTAATCGCTGACGCATCAAGCCCGTATTCCTTCACGCCCATCACCCATGTCAGGATGGGCCGCAGCCGCTTCCCGTCCCCATCCAGACTGTAGTTGGCCGCTTCAATCAACGACGTCTTCATCGGGGGATGATCCTCCGGCTCATCGATGCGAAGCTGATTATTGATCTGCTCGCGGACCGACTGAACCGTATCGAAAAAGGCTTCACGCTCCTGCCTTTCATTTTTCAGGATCGTAACCATCTGGTCCCGAAGCAGTTTGTCGAGGAAATCCACATCATCCGCCTTTCGGACCATTCGCTGAATGAGACGGTGGAGCTCCGGCTGTCCGGAAGCGAGGACGCTCATGATCTCGTTATATTTGTCAGAGCCGAGCCGCGCTTTGCACCGTTTAAGACCGTTGATGGCACGATCCAGGATCACCTCGCGCGTCATGGCGTCCGAACGGTATACGTTTCGAATCAGATGCGCGATGACCGCCCAGTACAATTCGTAAGGGTTGATCAAATCGGGACGCTGCTCCCTGTATTTCAAGAAATACGTATACGGCGTTACGGCTCCCTCCCTCATATCGTCGAACATATCCGCGAAGTCATCGGCCAGCTGGTTATAAATGCCGTAATAAAACGTACGCTGGTCAAAGCCTTCATCCTCCGGGGCGCTCAATACCGAACGAACGATCAATCGCGAGGAAGAGGATTTCAAGATAACCGGCAAATAAAGCTCCTCGTTGGTGTAATCGGCTTTCGATAAATCCTTCACGCGGTCCAAATGCTGGGAATGAAAAAATACGTACGATTGCTCGAAGAACGGCATTCTGAATTCCGGCCGTTGATGTCCTTTAATGTATTCAAAGGCTTCGCGAAGCTCGGCGTGTATAAAGCGGATCAGGTTCATGTTGCTGCCGCTCCATGCTCCAAGCGCCGGTACCGTGCCCGTGAGCAGTGCGCTCCGGATCATGCGGGAATAACGCTCCTTCTCCTGGTCATTCAGCACCCCGGAATCGAGAAGATCATCGATATACGGGTAAGTCAATCCGTAAGAATAACCAAGCCGGATGGCATGATCCAGCCTCCGTGCACGCTCAGCGGGAAAAATTTCGCCGGGAGACTCTTCAATCTCTTCGATGGCATGCATCACGACACCGACGATGATTTTGATGAGCTTGCGCTGGGCATGCTCCGGGTTCATGTCTTCGGGGATATGGGCCGCAACGCTTTTCAGCTTGTTCATAACCCAGATCACGGCGCTCTCTACGCCTTCCTTCTGGGCCCAGCGGTATAGACCCGCAAAGCTAATGAACGCGGGCTGTTGTCCCCCGCCGGTCCCGGTCGAGCGAATCAGGAACTGCTCAAGCCCCTTAACGACATGTTGGATCCGGGATTGGGTCTTCGGGCAATCCAGTGCCTTGCCAAGATCCCTCATATAAATATAGGACACGCTGCGATCCAGGTAGTCTTTCATTTTCCCCGTATAATTCAACCATTTCATATATCGATGGTAATCCCGCGAATCGGGTTTACCCGTGCCCCGGGTTATAAAGGACAGCCACGGTTGGCGGCCGATATGCTTCCTGCTCCACAACCGGATATCTTCTGCCAGCCCGGTTGCATAGCTTTTATCCGTAACCTGCGCTTGTAAAATCTCAAAATACCGGGCGGCCTTCTCCTCAGCTTCCTGATACCACACGTCGGCATAATCTGTAAGCTCCACATTCATTGATGCATTACCTCAGCTTCTAATTGGATTAGATACGTTATCGTCCGAACATATTCATTCCTATATACGTGAAAGAATCTCATCGGTTACGAAATCGTCATCAGAATATCGTGGATGATCCATATTCGGGACTTCGCCAGCTTAGCATTGCAGCTAACGCGGTCTGGAATCGTCTTTTAGTTACAGTCTATGCATGTTCCGTTCCCTCTACCTCAACAGCAGACCTTTCGTTTAGCCGGGGGGTCATAGATAGGCATGTAAGAAACATATACTCTTATGCAAACTTTCGCCTGCAAATGCCCGCAGAAAAAAAGACTGCCGAAAAGCTCGACAGCCTTGCTTGTCCAGATGCATACCGTAATGACACTTTCGACGGAGCATCAGCGTTCTTCTCTTTTATTGAAGATATCCTGATTCTACTTCCTGCAGCACTTGCTTGGCTTGCTCAATCCATTGCTCGTCCAAAGAGGCATCCGGATCAATCGGCGATTGGAACTGATCAAACAGCGCTCCAATCAAACGCGGCTTGGCATGCTTGTCTGTCCCTGTATTGTAGATATGGCGGAAAACAAATGGACGTCCGAGCTTGACTGTGGCCTTGCAACCGCCGCATTCCCCGTCCAGGCTGCCTCTGATGACATGAAACGGGATCCGGAGCCATACCATTCGTTCATGATCCAGACGCTTATCCAAATACCCGTGCTTATAATCCCAATTGCCTGCTAAAGAGAACTGATGGGTACAAAAATATTGATCGATTTCATCGAATCTGCCCTCGATATTCTCCAGCCTCGATTCCAAGTTTCTCATTCGCTTAGCCCCCTTGCCGTTATAATTAAAGGATGGGCTTAGACGGCTGACGCTATACTTTTATGAGGGCAAAAATAACAGAGCAAAACGGCGCAGCGCATATGAAGGGATAAAGCGGCTTCCATCAACGAATGCTATTATTACCAATTCTTTATAACTTTGCAAAAGGAGATGGGAGCGTGCCATCTTACGAAATCGGAACGATACGAGAACGGCTGGCGAATTGGGTGGAGGCGAGCCGACCTTACGCCGCAAGCGGTTGCGTTGCGTCCTACATCCCCGAGCTTGCCAAATCCCCGCACCATGCCCTCGGAATCAGCCTGCTCCATGCAAGCGGCGAATCCGCTACGGCGGGCGATTGCGGAAACAGGTTCACCATGCAGAGCATCTCTAAGGTCTTTACGCTGATCCTTGCATTGATGGATAACGGTGAAGAGGAGGTGTTCCGCAAGGTCGGCATGGAGCCGACCGGCGACAACTTCAACTCCATGCTGAAGCTGGAGCTCGTTCGCCCGGGCATTCCGTTCAATCCGATGATCAACGCAGGGGCTATTACAATATCATCACTCATTCGGGGCAGCAGCCCGGAGGAGGTATACAGACGGATCCTGGATTTCCTGCGCGTGCTTGCCGGGAACCAGCGGTTAAGCTGCGATGAGGAGGTGTACCGCTCCGAATCCGAAACCGGTAATCTGAACCGGTCCATTGCTTATTTTCTTAAACAAAACGGGGTACTCTCGGGAAATGTCGAGGACGTTCTTGACGTTTACTTCCGGCATTGCTCCATCCAAGCCGATTGCTCCGACCTGGCGCGAATGGCGCTGGTCCTTGCTTGCGGCGGTCTTGACCCGCAGACGGGTACCCGGCTGATCCCCCGGCGATATGTCCAGATCGCCAAAACCTTCATGACGACTTGCGGAATGTACAATGCATCAGGCGAATTCGCCATTCAGGTCGGGTTGCCTGCCAAAAGCGGAGTCTCCGGCGGCATCTTGGCGCTTGTCCCCGGGCAGTACGGGATTGGGGTATTTGGTCCCGCGCTCAATGACAAGGGAAACAGCCAAGCCGGCGTCCACTTACTCGAGGTGATATCGAGAGAACTCGATTGGAGCATGTTTTGACGACCTAAAGGTCTGGCGACGCTTCATATCAGGGAACGAATCTTCCATCCAACACCGCTAATGATCCGGGCTCCTATTTACAAAAAAAGAAACCGTGTATGCTGCACGGTTTCTTCCATTTGCTTTTATATCCTATCTGCCATTTATCGATGGAAAAACAGCTTTTTGATCCGCTCGGCAAATTCCTGCAGATTAGCGCTGGACGGATCGAGCCGGTAATACCCGTTTTTCACCGCCTCCAATACCCACAGCGGCAGCTTCTTACCTTCGATGAGCGGATACACGTTATCGTACGCCCACAAGAGATGCTCCCAGCGTCTGTCGTTACCGCTCTGGATATACTCCGATACATCCAGCACTTTGCCTCGGCCGTTTTGCAGCAGCACATTTTTCAAGTGAATGTCTCTGGGATTCAGCCCTTTCTCCCTGACGAAGCTCCGTGCGGCCTCTACATCATCAATGACTTGCCTCGGTACCGGTACGCCGTACAGAAGACAATCATACAACGTCATCCCGCTCTCCCTGCTGATCGCCACGTAACGCTCGCCGGCACCGTAAAACGTAGGGAAATAAGGGCTACCTTGCAGTGATCGGTATACGCTAATTTCGGCTTCTTTTTTGGGAAGGGCCTCGGCCGCGTACAGCTTGTAAGCATAATCCGGCAGCGGTTCATAGACAAATACCGCGGCGTCAGTGCCAATCCCGATGCAATGCAGCTCATTCGATTCGCCTTCAATGGTCACCGGATCGTTAGTCCCTTGCTTCATGACTTCCATGCAGGACAGAGCATTTTCAGCCTGTTTCCAATCTTCCGTGTTCATAAGCCACCTCATTTGGCTATCAGCATTAACTTCCATAGATTCTGCTCGAAATCGCAAGGATCTGCATTAAAATAGGTCGCGCTAGCTTGTCCCCTGTGGCCAACAAATGCCGTGCGGGGACCCTGTCAAGCAACAATCGGAATAAGGGCCAGCGGTCCATTGCCAATCCTGGACAGCCTGTTGGCAATAACTTGTATCAGATCTTATATTATACTCTTCTCCTCACCTTCTTAGTATAAACGCTAGACGAAAATCCGGGCAAATGCCTGAAATGTGCTCTAATTAATCCCGGTGCACAAATAAAGAGAGCTTGGAAGGATTGATTTCCAGCTCTCTTCATTGGGATCAACGATCTATATTCCGTTTATCTATTCAACGCCAGGATTGGATGAACGCTCGGATGACGCTTTGGATACCATTCCGGACATTCGCCTCGATGTCCTCCTCCCCCGAACGTTCCAGATGCTTAAGCGCATTTTCCAACTGGTGTACGGCTTGTTCTAGGCGCCCCGCGCCATAGTGGAAATGCGCTTGACGAATTGCATTGGTGAGCTGCTGCGCGAGCGGGTGCCGAATCTCTCCTTGGTCGATTTGGGATTCGATCCAAACCGGCAGCTGATCCGGCGTGACGGTTTCCGTATAGGTTATGGATGCATCATCATAATAAGCCTTCGTCATCCACAACTGGGAGCAGAAAAAGACCAGTCTCACGTAAGCTGCATTCTCTGGAGCCACGGCGCTCATCTCAAGCTGCTGCCATTTGCCGCCGCCTGCTGTAATTTGAAGCGAGGTCCCGCCCACTTGCTTGCCGTTGGCATCGTAGTAGTTCATGGAGGCGAGGGTGCGTCCTTCCTGAAGGTACACCTGGAATCTCGCCGTATACGCCGTCCCGGGCTTCACGGGAACGGAATCGGATGCAACGGCCACCGTTTCTGTCGCGGAAGCATCCGTAATGTACAAGCTGCTCGGGCCGCTTACGCTCTGCTCATTGCTTAATCCGAAAGACACGTTCGGCGTTTTATTGAACAAGGGGCTCCAGCCGGGGATCGCACCGTTATCTGCAGATTGGTCAAAGCTTCCGTTCAAGATTGGGAGCTCGATCGGAATGTGAACGGCTCCGTCGCCTTTCGTCACTTCGATTTTTTTAAGTAAGGTATCATCCGAATAATAGATATGTCCGTCATCACCGAGCGTCATCAATGGCGTTGTCGACAACGTGACCGCCGCTTCCGGCTCGTTCGGATCGATCACGGTAATCCTGCCCGCAAGCGTTGTGTACATATAACCGTCTTCGCCCCACCGGATGTGTGCCGGACGCCATCTTCCATAATTGGATACGGACGGATAAATATTCGCGCTCTTCACGATGTTCATCGTCTCCGGATCCATGGCGAAGATCGTCCCATCCGCCGCTGCCCACAGCAATCCGTCAGGACCGATACTGAGCCCGCTGATCATTCCTGGTTGGGCGGATGCGCCCGGAATGGACGGAACGAATTCTTGAAGCTTTTTACCGCTGGCGATATCCCATACGAATATTTTGGCTGCGGTTTCCGTCGGATCGATGCCGAGCCCGCCGGCCACCGTCGTTGACCCGTACAGCTTCCCGTTACGTACGGCGAGGCCGACGATCGATTGGTTGTGCACGACATCTTCATAGACGGTAAAGCCTTGCTCGGGACCGAGCGACGGATCATAGACGGTCAGCGAGCCGCCCAGTTCGCCGTAGTCCGGGATCGTGCCGATGAACAGCTTGCCTTCGCCGGGCGTCATGACGAACGGTCTGTCCTGGTGAGGAATTTTATAAATTTCTTTCGGATTCGTCCCGTCCTGAATCGGCTGATTGACATCCAGCTCCCAAATGCGGCCTCCCGGATAGAGACCGAAGTACATTTTTTCACCGAGTGCAGCCATGCCTTCGGCCTGTCCTAAGGAGAAGGTCTCGATTCGTTCGGTGGCAGGGGAATATGAAGCCCCTTTCCCTCCCGGATAGCCGCTCATATACAGCTTGCCGTCCGGCCCTTTCTCCAGCGTCTGGATCGGAATCGGATTGCCTGAGAACGGGTAGGTGACCGATTTGACCTGCTTCGTCTCCAGATTCATATAAGCAACCGCCCCCGACCACATGACGGTCGCGAGCGATTTTCCCGGAAGCTCCGGATCGTTCGGCATCTCGACCCAAGCGGTATTGCGAAGATAGGTGGTATATTCGATTCCGGTGTCGACCGCCTCCATCGAGATCAGATCCAGCTCCATCAATCGGTTATTCTGCACGAAATACACCTTATTGCTGCCCGGCTCGCCATACGATAAGCGGATTCCCTTATTGTTCAGGAAGTAGGTGTCGCTCCAAGCCCCGACTTCCGTGTCATAGAACAACAGTGCGTTATTCCCTCCGCTCAAGCCGGCTACGATATACTTGCCGGCAGCATCAAGCTGATACACTTGTGCCGTCTGCACCGCACCGCCGTATGTCGGCAGCGGAATCTGCTCCTTCTCTCCTGTTTCCACGTTCACTTTAACGAGGCTTCCCTGAATACCGATACCTGCATACAAATATCCGTTATGGTAAGCCGTGGCCCGGGTATAGCTCTGGCCAGGCATCACGCTGCCGTAATCCTTCATCTCGCCGGTGGAGGGATCATAGCGGCCAACCTTGGCATTCGGATAAGAACCGAAATACACCCGGCCCTGCTCGTCATAGGTCAGCCCATATACAACGCTCTCACCGATCCCGCCCAGATCGCGCAGTTCTTTCGTTGTGGGGGAATACGTATACAGCTTGCCGTTACCGCCGATATACACCGTACCGTCCGGCAGGGTTACATGCGTCCAGGAGCTTTCGGTTCCTTCCAGTCGGTATTTACGCAGCACCTCCCTGCTGACCAGATCAACGACCTGGAAAATGCCCGGCTTGCCCGTTACCGTTGTATACATGACATCCCGGCCATCTTCTTTCCCGAAAGCTGCATCAAAAATGGCTACATTCTCAATCGGGGAGCCGATGGTTATCGGTTCACTGAACGCTTTGTCCACCCGTGCATCCGCCGGAGCGGCGAGCCACGACTGCGATGCAAGAACCAAGATGAGCGCAAGCGTTAATATGATGCGCTTCTTTGCGTAAACGATCCTTTTTTGCATGAATGGGATCCCCCGTTTCTTGTTATTTTGAAAGCGCTTTAAACTGATTTGTCAGCAAAACTGCCTATAAGTTCGCAATCCCCCCTCAACCGTTGTTCCCGTTTAACGCCCCAAGCTCCAAACCGATGGATTCGTTTCGCCCCGTTCCTCCTCTGTGATCACGACCCTCGCACTCACATGCGTCATGATCAATCAAGTAGTGGACGAACGCCATTTCGCTTCTTAATTGAGCTGCCGCGTTTGCATCGGGTTCACGCCTTCCACCGCCAAGCCAGCAGAAGGCCCATTAAGCACCTTTAGTATAGGAATACCTTCCTTTTTTCGTAAAGGAGCGTATTTCCACCGTCTGTTATTTTTCGCATCCGCTGCATTCTCATCCCCGCTCAGTATGCTAATAAACGGATATTCGGCTTGTGGAATTTGCTAAATGGATAGAAATACATAAACTTAAACGGTTCTCACCCTCCCCGGATTGGCCCCTGGGACCTGATACCGGTGAACAACGAAAACCATGACACACGGTGAAGAACGGACGATGTTCCCGTAACTTTATTCCTGAGCGATTAGCCTCAAATTTCCGGTTTTCGTCCATTTTCTTATAAAATCGTTATTATATTAACGGATGGGGCATAGTTCCTTGTTACCCGAACATGCATTCCCGATTGTGCGAATAGCGCGTCCCGTAAGAACATGGGCTCATCCCTTTTCAAATCATCAGTGATATAATAACCCCGTTTACAAAGAAAGACTTATAGAGGAATGGAGGGAAACTATGAATGTAAGAGGATGCCGGAAGCTTGCCGGCCTTCTGATGGCCTTGCTTCTGGTAGGGTTGCAGACACTGGCATATGCAGAGCAGGCCGAGGTGAAAGCGACCTGGGTATGGCAGACCGAATGGATCAAGGATGGCGGTGAAGATCTCCTTGATTATTCGCGTGAGGAAGGCATTAATCTGATCTATCTGCAAATAAATCGTCAAATGCCTGCAGCGAGCTACCAAACCTTTGTCGAGAAGGCTCATGCGGCAAATATTGCAGTCCACGCTTTGGGGGGCGATCCGGGTTGGGCGCTTGAGAAGCACTTGCCGGATATGCTGGGCCTAGCCGATTGGGTGAATGACTATAATGCCGGTGTGCCGGAAAGCGGCCGCTTCGACGGGATCCATCTTGATATCGAGCCCTACGTGCTGCCCGAATGGGAGATTCGGCAGGAGCAGGTTATTTCATCATGGAAAAGCAATATAAGCGCTTTGCTCAGCCGTGTCTCGGGATCCGATCTTGAGCTCGGGATCGACATCCCCTTCTGGTTCGACTCATACACGCTGGAAGACGGAACGCCGGTCAACGAATGGCTCATGGGCTCCTTTGATCATGTCACCGTGATGGCTTATCGGAACCAGGTGGATTCCGAGCATGGCATTCTGTCCCTTACCCGGACTGAGCTCGAGCTGGCGGATCGGCTCGGCAAGCAGGTCGTGGTGGCGGTAAATACGAAAGAAATGCCCGGCGAAGCCCACACGACATTCCATGGACTTGGCCGTGAATATCTGTCCAGCGCTTTGGATCAATTATCCGCCGATCTAAGCTCTTACAGCTCATTCGCGGGACTGGCTGTCCACGATGCCCGCAGCTGGAGGGACATGCCGGCGGGCGTTGATGCTGAACCCCCGAACGGAGAGAAGCCGGCACCGAATCCGGCTCCTCCTTCCAGCCCAAGTCCTGGTGATGGGAGAAGGGTGCCGGATGCGGATCCGATCGAACGGGATCCCCAGGTAAGGGGCACCTATATTTGGGAAGCGCGTGACGTTATCGAGGACAGTCAAGAAATTTTGGCGTTCGCCAAAGAGAAGAATTTGAATTGGCTGTATGTGAGATTGGATTTGGAGCAGCCGTTCGAATCGTATTCTTCTTTTGTGAAACAAGCATCCGCAGCGGGCATTGAAGTACACGCCTTGGGCGGACATCCGATTTGGGCGCTGCAGGAAAACCGTCCACGGATGATGAGACTGGTGAACTATGTAAAAGAATACAACCGCTCCGTTGCCGGCGACGAACGATTCCATGGCATCCACCTGGATATCGAGCCGTATGTCCTGCCAGCCTGGCAGGCCGATTCGGATCAGGTTATTGCCGAATGGACGACCAATTTGGACGCATTCGTGAGCGAGCTGAAGAAGGACTCCAGCCTTGAAGCCAGCATGGATATGGCCGTCTGGCTTGATAAACACAAGGCTCCCGGTGCAGACATTTCTCTCAGCCAATGGATGATCAGCCGGATGGATCATGTAGCGTTGATGGCCTTCCGCGACACGGCCGCAGGCTCCAATGGCATCGTCGGCGTCTCCAAAGAGGAAATCGGATTTGCAAATGAGCTTGGAAAGCCAATCATTCTCTCTGTAGAGATGAAGGAAAGCCATGAGGGCGACCATATCACCTTCTTTGAAGAAGGGGCTGCCTTTATGGAAGAAGAACTGGCCAAGCTTCCCGGATTGCTGCAGGATTCCCCTGCATACACCGGCCATGTCGTTCATGCTTACGAATACTGGAAGAATGCGAAGCCTTGATCGGTTATTCGTAGATAAGCGGGGTGTGCCGCAAGATCTCGGATCTGGCGGACGCCCCTTGTTCTGTTTGGCGAAAATCTTCCATAGAGCTGCATAAGTTGAGTCTATATGTTTCGATTGGATGATGATAGAAAAAAGATTGACGAACCGAAATCTTGACGCTACCATGATGAAGGACATTTATAAGGAGCATACTTCTATCATAACTTGTCCGATCATGATACGGCCGGCGTTTAACCAGCGCAAGACTTCTGAAACCATGCACATCCAGATAAGGAAGACTGCGATTCCCCATACATATATCTGGTGCCAAGGTCAGTGGCTCTTGAGCTGCAAGGATGGACGCCATTCATCTCAAGCAGGAAAGCAGGTGATTCATTATGAATCTGTTAAAAGAATTTAAAGCCTTTGCGCTCAAGGGGAACGTCTTGGATCTGGCCATCGGGGTCATCATCGGTGCTGCCTTTGGTAAAATCGTATCCTCGCTGGTCAGCGACATCATAATGCCTCTGATCGGATTGCTGATCGGCGGCGTTGATTTATCCGGATTGAAGAAAACCCTTGGAAATGCCACGATTACGTACGGGGTATTTTTGCAGACGGTCCTGGACTTTCTGATCGTGTCATTCTCGATCTTCATGTTCATTCGAACCATCAACCGCTTCAAGCGAAAAGAAGAAGCCAAACCGGACGAGCCTCCTGCTCCATCTAAGGAAGAGGTGCTGCTAACCGAAATCCGCGACCTGCTGAAGCAGCAGAACGAAACAGGCCGCTCATAAAGCGCTAAGGAAGTATGTTTTCGATGAACGAGAACATACTTCCTATTTTTTTGCATGAAGCTTCCAAAGACCGCTTGTTTCATGATGTTCCGGGCACCTTTCTTAAGTCAGCAGCTACCCGGTTCCTGCAAGCTTCGGCTTACGGGAAGTCCAGCATGACCAGCGTTATGGCCGGCAACCAAAAAAAGAACCTGCGGCAAGATGTCAGCGAGGTTCTTTCGCTATTTATACCGGTTTATTCTAGAAATTTACGGATTGGAAAGTTGACATTGCGAGTACCCGTAATCTCCATAAAATGATCGTCATAGGTTTCGATAGATAATTGGATCAGGGATTCCTCCAGCGTAATCGAGGCGATATGCTGCGTTTCTTGAACCGCATACTTCTCCTGCATCTTTCCGCTATCCAACGAATAGACAAAAAGCTGTCTTGTGGAAGGAATGGTTCCATATTTATTGCCCGTGGAGATCAGCAGATGTCCATCATCCAGCCAAAACACGCGTTTCGGCGAATGATCGGAAGAAAAGTCATCCGATGACAATATTTTTTTCGTATTGTTTCCGATATAATCATACAGCCATATTTCACCCGACAATTCGAATTCAAACGGGGCAATAAAAGCTAATTTAAGACCATCCGGCGAAACCATCGGTTTGGAGGGAAAGTCTTCTTTCGAGCTGATTGTCGTGCTCTGATCCTTTTCTTGCAATATAATTTCAGGTCGATCTTCAGAATAGAGCACATTTCGCCCGAGCTCCAAAGAATTTCGCAAAGTATCATCAGGGGTAGCGTTATGAGTCACACAGCCAGCCAACAGAACAGACATCATCAATAATCCGCCCCCTAAGAAGGAGCGATATATTCGAAACATGGTTTCCCTCCAATCCATGATGTGACGAATAGGATTTACCACATTATAACCGGGTACGGCTCGTCAGAGGTTACGATAAGATGAGGTTTCAGTATCGAAAGTTTAAACAATTGCCTGAAACAAGTTCCTCACCATACTGAGCATGCCGCTGATCGCAATGTGTTGGCTGTTCCGGATGCGCTAATAAGCCGACGGTGATCCGCCGGCTTACGCAGCCATAGTCGGCTGCCATGTTGTGTGGACAAAATCTTATTCTTTGCAGATCATCAGCTTGTTTCCATCCGGATCCTTGATGACGAACCAGTGGTCGTGCTCGATCTCGGTGACGATTTCAGCACCCAGCTCCTTCATGTAAGTATAAGATCCTTGCAAGTCTTGCGTCAGGAGCATAAAGGCCGGCGTCTCGATATGAGGCGCTCCCTCTTCCCGGCCACCGCCCCACTTCGGCATCGTGTCCAGGATAACTCCGGTCCCCTCCATTGGCAGCGGACAAAGATGACCGTTCAGGATCGAGCATTCCTCTTCATTGAATCCAAGCATTCGGCAGTACCAGACGCGGGATCGTTCGATATCGCGGACCGGTATGAAAATGCTCCCTACTTTATTCTTGATCGGGCTAACGGATGACAGTCCATCCGCTTCTTTACGTGCTCCGTTCATGATCGTTCCTCCGTTCAGTAATTTCAACACTCGCGTTATTGAAACTATGATAGCAAACTTTTCTGCGAGGCGACTGAACAATTTTCTCATTTCGACTTCCGATTCGCCTAATTCGGACGAATGAATACACTATAAGATCATCGTTCACGAAAGGTGGATCCCTAGGGATGATAACATGGAAGATGCAATAGTATTTACAGCAGCTTCGGAGAGCGCGAAGTATGACATCTGGTTGTACCGGATTGCAGACGGCCGCTTATTCAGGCTGACCGAAAATCTGGGCGATGCCTATTCCATACCTTACTGGTCGCCGGATACCCGCTATGTATCCTTCATCGGCCGAAACGGTATTGTGTTCGTGTTGGATTTGCAGGACGGCGACCTGGCCCGCATCGATCAGATCGAGCCCTACACGCTGCTGAGCTGGTCGCCGGACAGCCGGTATTTAACCTACGTGAAGGACAGTCGGGTCGTCATTTACGACATTCACTTACATGTCGGCACTGCGTTCGTTCATGAGGGGGCTTCCGATGCCCAGTGGTTTCCTTCAGGGGAAGCGCTCCTCTATGCCGCCCCGGATGAAGCGGGCAATGTCCAACTATTCCGAAGCAATGTGGCTGGCACAGACAGGGTACAGCTAACGCAGAACAACGAAGGGCCGCTTCACAACGTCAGGATTTCCCCTAACGGGCAGTTTGCGCTCTATACTTCGCCGGGAGCCAGCATATCCTTGATCACGGTTGTGAACCTGGCCACGGGTGAGGGCCATCGACTCGAAGGCGGTCCGCAGGCCAAAAACTATTTTCCCGCATGGTCGCCGGACTCCTCGCTGATCTCGTACAGTGCGACGGATTTGGTCCAGAATCAGTACGTTTCTTACATCCAGACCGATAGCCGGAACGGGGGGCAGCAACGAACGCTGGCGGTCTCGAGCTGTTTCGCAACGCCGGTAAGCTGGTCTCCGGACGGCAGCCGCATTGCTTACTTATCCGGCTGCGGCGAACAAGAGACTGCATCCCAAATTTGGATCGTCAATACAGCAGCATCCTTTCCCCCCGTTAAGATCGTTGACGCAGGGCGAATTACTGCTTTAGCGTGGTCACCGCCCAGGCCGGTTGCCCCTCCGTACCGCTTATATCGCAATGCGGCATACAACGTATCTTTCTACTACCCGAAGAATTGGGTACAGGTGACTGTTGAGCGATACGAGGGCCCGGACGGCTTTTTCCAAATATCCGCCATCATGTCCGAAGCGGACATTCACGAAGTGTGCAGATCGGAGGCATTTCATGCCTTAAGGCCTTATGGCAGCAATCCGAAGATCATCCCTACGGTCATTCAGTTTCAAGCAGCCTGCTATATATTCCCTTCCGCCGATCAGCCACCCGAGATGGGGACCCAATCCGCGCTGATCGTTAAATATCCGGAGCCGGTTGTTATTCAGGGCAGCGCTTATTCGTATTTGATCTTATGGGCGGACAGGGAACACATCCTTCAGCTCAGCCGAACGCTCGAGTTCATCCGATAAACAAAAAACACCCGAGTTCTACTTCCCGATTTTCCTTCCAAGAGGGGTCGGCAATCCGTCGATGGTATGCATGTTTTTCTCCTGCCAATAACTCACGAGCCCCTCTTCTCCTTTATGCTCCGCCCATCGCTGGAGCGTGTCACGTTCCTTCTCATAAGTCATGAACGGCACGGCGTAACCGCATGACGTCTGTACCTTGTGCACGTCAACGACAATAATTTGCCTCGCGCCGGCAATCGGCTCGAAACGGCTGTACAGCTCCTCCCACTGCTCGTCTCCGGGCAGCACCACCGTTCCGGTTCCATAGAGGCGCAAAATGTTGGGAGGTCCTTCAAATGCGCAGAACATGACCGTAATCCGGCCATTCTCCTCAATATGGGCGCTTGTCTCATTCCCGCTTCCGGTCAGATCCAGATAGGCAACTTGATTTTCGGACAGGATGCGAAAGGTATCGTATCCTTTCGGCGACAGATTCACGTGCCCGTCCGGCGACGATGCCGCAGTCCCGACAAAAAACAAATGCTGCTTTCCGATAAACGCCACATGCTCCGGGAGCATGGAAGGAAATTGTTTTCCCATTTCAATAGCCCTCCTCTTCAATATTGGCATCACGCTTAAAGCCGCCTGCCCGTACCGATAAAATACGGCATCGTATGCCGGCATTTCCCCAACTTTTGCCACGCGAATGTTTACGCAGCGTACTTCGAACTGCTTGCCAGCGTACATCAATAAATTATGTACATTGTACTCGATGAAGAAAGACAAATAAACCATATTTTGGACCCGGAAAATCGTGCTTGGTTGTCCTTGACGCTGCGGGTACAATTTGAAAAAGCCTGCGTTGGCAGGCTTTCCACGAATCCGGGCGGCACATCGGTTAACTGCATCCCAACGCACCGCGATGATTTATTAATTCAAACCATGCCTTGCAAGCCTTAACAGAACCCTAAACCCGCAGCTGCATGTCATATAAATGGGTGTATCGCCCTTTCTTCCCGATCAGCTCTTCGTGCGTCCCCTGCTCCTCAATTCCTTCATCGGATAGGACGATGATGCGCTGCGCGTTGCGGACGGTCGACAGACGATGGGCAATGACGATGGTAGTCCGGTTCTGGCTCAGCTGTTCCAGCGATTGCTGGACTGCCCGTTCGCTCTCGTTATCCAGCGAGCTTGTCGCTTCGTCGAAAATGATGATTGGCGGATTCTTCAAAAACACACGCGCAATGCTGAGCCGCTGCTTCTGTCCGCCCGACAATTTGACGCCGCGTTGGCCGACATCCGTCTCATACCCTCCGGGCAATGCCATGATGAAATCATGGGCGTTCGCTCTCTTCGCCGCCTCCACGATCTCCTCCATGCTCGCCTCCATGTTCCCGTACCGGATATTGTCTGCAACCGTTCCGGCGAACAAATATACATCCTGTTGAACGATGCCAATGCTTCTCCGAAGCGAGCGCAGCGTCACATCGCGGATCGGGATGCCGTCAATGAGAATACTGCCTTCGCTCGTTTCATAGAACCTTGGGATCAAGGAGCAGAAGGTGGTTTTGCCGACACCGGACGGCCCGACAAGCGCAATGTACTCCCCGGCATTGATGCGGAGAGACACATGGTTAAGAACTTCGCCGTGATCCTCCCTGTACTTAAAGCTTACATCCCGGAACTCCACACTTCCCCGCACTTGGGTCAGCTCAACGGCATTGGGAGCATCCACGATGTCCGGCTCGACCTCCAGAATCTCCATAAACCGGTCGAATCCGGTGATCCCCTCCTGATACAACCTCGCAAAATTAACCAGCCGCTGTATCGGTTCAATCAAGATGCCGATGCACAGGAAAAAGGTCAACAGGTCCGCAAGCTCTAGCGAAGCATCTACGATCGCAGCACCGCCGAAAACGATCACCGCTACAGTGATCAGCTGTGTAAACCCGACCAAGCCTTCATGAAAATAAGTTTCGCTCTTATACCCTTCCCTCCTGCTCTCGACAAAGCGGCGGTTCTCGTATTCGAACTTCTCTTTTTCCACCCGTTCATTCGTGAACGACTTCACGACTCGGATGCCCGACAAGGAATCCTCCACTTGGGCGTTGATGTCCCCGATCCGGTCCTTGCTGACCCGGAGCGCCCTGTTCATCCTCTTGTTGAAATAAAACGCGAACACGGCCATCACCGGAAGAAACATAAATACGATCAATGTAAGCTTTACGTCAATATACATCAAAATGATAAAAGCACCGGTAAATTTCAGCACGGATATCGCTAAGTCCTCCGGACCGTGATGATACAGTTCGGTCAGCGAAAGGATATCGTTGGTGGCGCGGGTCATTAACTGACCGGTTTTATGCTCGTCGTAAAAGCTGAACGAAAGCTTCTGAAAATGGTCGAACAACTCACTTCGCATATCCCGCTCCATATAAGCGCCCATCATATGCCCTTTGTAAGAGATAAACATGTCGCACAAGGTGTGAACGATCACCATGCCGAGCATCACGGCACCCATCAAGTAGATCTGAGTTAGCGCATCCGGCCTTTGTTCTTCCAGGACATGAATCGTGATATACCTTACGCATAACGGAAGCAGGAGCGTAATGGCCGATACGATGAACGCACAGGCCAAATCAGCCGAGAGCAGCCCGATATACGGCTTGTAATACGACAGGAATTTCCTCGTTCGGGAATTCAAATAGGATCTCCTCCGTGATGGAGGGTTAGATTGTCATACCCCTCCAGCTTTTTTTGATGATGGCGTATCCCGTTTTTCTCATCTTCAACACCCTTCCTGTTTATGGTTAATATCATGATATGACAAAATGGCCGCCACGAGGATGTAACAAATTTTTATAGCTAAATAATCCCATGAATTATGGGGATCTCCTTTCTTTTCATCTCCTCGATTCTTCCAGCTTCGGACGGTTGCTATAAAAAAATTCTTGACTTCCCGCTTCGAATTTTATATCTTTATATCACGGCTTAGCTGATCCAACGATCTGCTGAGGATGAACGTGATTAAAGGGGAGTAGCTGCTACAACAAAGTCGTCAGTTCGAGATTATTCTCCGGCTTTGTTGGCAACGATTCGTTGTTAGCGAGACCTTTACCACAAAGACACTGTGGTGAAGGTCTCTTTTTGTGTGTTTGAGACCTTCACCTGCGGTGAAGGTTTTTTTTATGCTCGTCAATAAGTCTTAGGAGGATGTGGAATGGAGCTATTATTAGAGTACGGATGGGTGCTGCTTGTGCTCGTTGCGCTCGAAGGACTGCTGGCCGCGGATAACGCGCTGGTCCTGGCGATCATGGTCAAGCATCTGCCTGAAGCTCAGCGCAAAAAGGCGCTCTTTTACGGCCTGCTCGGTGCGTTTGTGTTCCGTCTCGGATCGCTGTTTGTCATCTCGTTCTTGGTGGACGTATGGCAGGTACAGGCAATTGGTGCCCTCTACCTTCTGTACATTTCGATCAATCACACCCTGAAGCACTTCATTAAAGGCAAGAAGCCAACCGAGGACGCGGAACCGAAGCCGGAGAAACCAAAGAAACAATCCGGCTTCTGGATGACCGTATTCAAGGTCGAGGTTGCCGACATTGCCTTTGCCGTGGACTCGATCCTTGCAGCGGTCGCCCTTGCGGTGGCGCTTCCGCCGAGCGGCATTCCGGATATCGGGGGCCTGGATGGAGGACAATTCATCGTTATCTTCCTCGGCGGATTCATCGGACTGATCATCATGCGCTTTGCAGCGTCCTATTTCGTCAAGCTGCTGCAGCAGCGCCCGGGTCTGGAAGTTGCGGCGTTTATTATTGTCGGTTGGGTCGGTGTCAAGCTCGCTGTTATTACCTTGGCGCATCCGGACGTTGCAATCATTAACCATCATTTCCCGGAGAACCCGATCTGGAAAGCAATCTTCTATGTCGTTCTTGTCCTGATTGCGCTCGTCGGATGGTTCACCTCCACGAAGCAGGAGGTCAGCAGTGACCAGAATGCCGTTAAAGAAGTGGAAGAGCAGCAGCCTGGAAACTCCTTTTGATCGTTTCTGATCATACAACAACTCAATTGTGAAGCGGCCTGTCATCCGGAGTCGAACCGGTTGACAGGCCGTTTTTGTTTAGCTGGATATGGACAGACCTGCCGATTGCGGCATACTCATGCCAGCCTCCTTGTTTATGGGGCTTGCTTCCCGTTTAATACATTAGCAAATTCGGTTCCTACCGTACCTAGCTTAGGAGGCTTTTGCCATGGACATGTTTATAGATTTGGGCTTGAAACTGGTAATCAGCTTCTTCGGGTTATGGGTCATCACATTTGTTACAGGGCGCAAAACGCTTAGTCAGCTTACGCCGCTTGATTTCCTGACTTCATTAATATTAAGCGAAATCGTAGGCAACACCTTGTACGACGACAAGGTTCACATTTCGCATTTGTTATTCGCGCTTGCATTATGGACTGCGCTTTCCTACCTCTTTGAGAAGGCGACCACGCACTTCGTAAAGTTCGGTTACTTAACAGAGGGTCGAGCCGTCCTGCTCATCGACAACGGGAAACTGAACCAGAAATGGCTCGACAAATACGATATTGAATACAAGCAGCTGTTATCCATGCTTCGGCGGCAAAACATTTTCTCGCTGCAGGAGGTTAAATTCGCAATCCTGGAAACGGACGGCTCGTTGTCTGTCATGAAGAAACCTGAATTCGAGCCGCCTTCCGCCAAAGATTTGGGCGTTGCTTCCGGGCCTGACAACTTCACCGTAACGGTGATCGATAAAGGAACGATTTTGGAGGAATCCATGCTGGGCCGGAGGATCGACCCTGAGCTCGTGAAGAAAAAAGCGCGGGAACAAGGCTTCGAGCGCATGGATGATATCGCGTATGCCGAGTACGGCGATGACGGAGAGCTCCGCTTCTATTCCAAGCATGAGGTGCGGAACGGACGCCGTGACGGACGATAAAAAACTGCACCTTCAACTGTTAGATGTGTCTAACAATTGGGGTGCAGTTCCCTTTGGGATCAGGCTTTTTTGATTGTATTAGAAAAAGTCCATCAGCAATGTATGCCGAACAGGAACAACCGAATCCAGCTCGGCCACCTTTTGCGCATCCCCTTGGATGCGACCGGCTTTGTGCAGGGCTTGCGCCCTTTTATATCCCGTTAAAATAGCGCTTAATGCCTGAATGTCCAGCGTCAGGTCAGCCTCCGTGCCTTCCTTCGGCTCCAGCATTTCAGCCGCTCCGCTGCCACCGACATTGACGGACAACCGCCACACCCCGTCGTTCCAAGGAGCGGCGGAATCCTGCACCTTGAGCGTAATATCGGACTCCACATCCCGCATAAACGGATACTGCACAATGAGCGATCTCAGATCGACGATGCGTGCCATGAAATACGGGACCGTTTCTTGCGACACCCGCGGGTCCGGAAGCAGGAATGGCAGTTCGTCGTCCACAGGAACCATCTTCAGGCTTACTTGCTCAATGCGCGAATCATGATTGGCGAAGAACGTCCATAGAGCGCTGCGGGCTTCTTCATTCAGAAAGACAAACTCGTCGCATGCCAGCTCCTTGTCCTTAAGCTGGTACAATGCATAGCCCTGAGGCTCCCTATCAGCCGAATAATAGATCACACTGTGACCGTCATCATCCAGAACGGATTGCTTCCACCACTCTTCTGTCCGAAGCAGCGTCCCGTTATACTTGCTTGCGAATGAGCGATAGACGGAATCAAGTGCCGGCAGATCCGCCGCATCGCGAACGATCCGTCCCGGCGACTCGGTCTTAGGCGGAAATTTATGTACAGGGATGACGTATTTCTTATACTCCGCATACAGCTCCCACCCAAATTTGCGATAAAAGGGGATGGAGAATGGATGCAGGAAGGAGACCGTCTGACCCGCGTTCTTCATCTCGTTCAAAGCATGCTTCAGAAGCCTTGAAACATGGCCCTGCCTGCGGTTCTCCGGCCATGTCGCGACTCCTGCGATGCCGCCCATGTCAAAAGCCATGCCATGAAGATAGGTTCGCAGCGGCAGAATGGTCAGCTTCGCTTGCAGGTCGCCCCCATCGAAAATTCCCCAGGTCTGCTCGGGCTTGAAACGGCTTTTCCGCTCTTCTTTCTCCTCGGGTGTCAATGTGTATTGAAATGCATATTCACCTAATGATGTGCTGGCTTCGAACTCGTCCGTATTCAACTGTCTGATCATCATGTTTCCACCTCGCAATTTCTGGAATGCGCCTCCCAAGGCATCGTCAAGCTGAAGCTTATATCCTATGGGGAGCGCCGATTCCTCTAGTATAACATTTTCATGTCAATGGACTACAGGTACAAGATTTCTTGATTTATAAAAACCAACAAACTTTTTGTTAGCTACTTGACATTAATAACCGACTGAGTTTATGATTATCTCATGCAACCAGGACATCAACAAAGATCAAATACAACTTTTAATATCAGGAGGGAATTACAGTGTCGAAATTGAACATCGGTATTATTTTGGGCAGCACACGTCAAGGCCGCTTGAGCCCACAGGTAGGCGAATGGGTGAAGAGCATCGCCGATCAGCGCGGGGACGCGAATTATGAGATCGTAGACATCGCGGACTACAAGCTTCCGCTGTTGGGTGAAGCCGATGCGTCCGAGCAGGCAGCCGCATGGAACACGAAGCTTGCCAGCCTCGACGGATTCGTATTCATCGTGCAAGAATATAACCACAGTATTACAGGCGCTCTGAAAAACGCCCTCGATTACGCTCGAGAAGCTTGGAACAACAAAGCCGCGGGCATCGTAAGCTACGGCTCCGTCGGCGGCGCACGCGCTGCCGAGCATCTGCGCGGCATTTTGGGCGAATTGTCCGTTGCCGATGTTCGCATCCACCCTGCGCTGTCCTTGTTCACGGATTTCGAGAACGGAACGGTGTTTAAGCCGGCCGACCTTCACCTCACGAACGTGAACGGCATGCTGGACCAAGTGCTCGCATGGAGCGGTGCTTTGAAGACACTGCGTCAATAATCTTTATAAGGGACTGCTGGGCCATCTTTAAGATGATGGCACAGCAGTCTTTTTACATTAACCCACGCTTACCTAATAAAGCTCCAGCTGTAAAGCCATCTCAAACGGAATCAAAGGCCATCAACCTCAATCCCGAAGGTTGCCTTGAAGCCCTTCTTTCCCTCCTCCGTAACGCGCACGGCCCGTGTTTTTGGCAAACGCTCGATCCATTTCAATTCAAGCAGCTTCTCAAGCAAAACACTTCCAAGCGCTCCCGCCAGATGGTGGCGTCTTTCGCTCCAATCCAGGCATTTATGCGAGAAGGAACGGCGCTTTGCTCTCGCCCGATCCAGATCAATACGGAAATTTTTAAAGAAGGCCTCCCCTGAAGCGGTTACCTCAAATTGCTGATGACTCTCGTCAAGAACGCCCATCTTCAATAAGGAAGCCGTCAGCTGGGTGCCGAGCTTCCCCGCTAGATGGTCGTAACAGGTCCTTGCGGAACGGATCGCCCGGTCTTCGTCGGCTTGCCTGAGCGATTTGATTTCCGCCGGAGGCGCGATTGATAATAAGGACTCCAGCATCCGTGCGACCTCCGGGTCCCGGATGCCGTAGTATCGATGCCTCCCCTGCTGTTCAACGCTGACGATGCCCGCATCCGCCATTTTGGACAGATGAAAGCTGGCCGTTTGCGGTTTGATTCCCGCCATATAAGCCAGCTCGCTGGCCGGGTGATAACGGCCGTCAAGCATCGCGGTGAGCATGGCCGCACGCGAGCCCTCGCTAACCAGTGATGCAACGATAGCCAGATTGGCGTTTGCTTGTGCCTTCATTTCATTTCTCCTCCCATGTCATCCATATTTCGATCATAATCGAATCGTCCTTGGTCTACAATGATTCTTGACGAACGAAATGAATGAATCAGGAGGAGAAACCATGCACACATCTGCAGAAAAACCGCTTATCAAGACCATTCATCCAAGCATCCTCTACTACGGTACGCCTGTTATTCTTCTTACAACGTTAAATGAAGACGATAGCATGAACATATCACCTTTGTCTTCATCATGGGCGCTCGGACGCTCCATCGTGCTGGGCATCGGACTTGGTGGGAAAGCGATTGAGAATCTTAAGAAGCGGCCGGAATGCGTGATTAACATACCGGATCCTTCACTATGGGAGCAGGTTGAGAAGCTTGCTCCGTATACCGGTAAAGATCCTGTGCCGGACTTCAAGCTTCAAAGCGGCTTCCGGCACGAAAAGGATAAGTACGGCATCGCCGGGCTTACTCCGATGCCTTCCTTGTCCGTTACGCCCACGCGCATTCTGGAATGTCCGATACAGATTGAGGCCCGCGTCAGTAACATCCACAATCCTGCGAATGCTTCCTTATTTGCCATTGTTGAAACGGAAGCGGTCCATATTCACGCCCACCAGGATATCGTACGTGACGAGAACCACATTGATCCAAACCAATGGAGTCCGCTCATTTATAATTTCCGCCAGTATTTTGGGCTTGGCCATCGCTTAGGGAAGACGTTTCGAGCAGAGGTCTAATGCGAAGGATCTGCCCGAGCACCTCCCTTCTTCCAACGAGGTCCTCATCATCTTGAGCTTCTGCTTCCTTAGAGTTCCTCTAATCGAATACGGACCAGTCCGTTCCTTTCAAGGGGGCGGGCTGAATTTATACCGTTGCGTGAGTCCTGACTATCCATGAAGCCGTTATGTATCATGCGATTCTAACGAAGATACGCTCCATAATCCAATATAACCTTGCCTTTGTCATCCGGCGAAGCAAAGCGCTGCGGGTGATACTTTTCGAAGAACCATGGGTTTTCCTTAAGCTGCCAGCCATGCTCGGCCAATTGGTTCATGCATTGATTGTGAGGATCGATGCCGTACAGCTCCCCGTTATCATCAGAGCCGTACAGCCAGCAGATGCCTACGTTTCCCTCCGCGATATCGGCATGCGCATATCCTTCCGGAACTTGGGTATCACGTGGAAACAGCATGCCGATCCAATATTCGAACTGTCCTCCCTCCATTCGCATCATTCCGTAAGAAGCCCCTTCCGTCTCCGGCAGCGGGCCAAGGTTAACAAGCTCATCGATCCAACCGCTCGCGACCCATTCCCCCCACTTCTCCCCAAAGCTGCCGACAGCATCGCGGTCCTGATCTGTATATCGTTTGCCGATCAGCCGCAGCGCCGGCAAATGCTCCTGATAAACCTTAACAATTTCAGCCGCCATATCTCCTAACAGCCTCCTAATTTAGAATGGTCTCCCAATCCTATATTTTTCGATGAAGCCATCTCTATTTCCTGCAATAGGCATCCAACTTATACATTTTTGAACAGAGAAATCTCGCAGCATGCAATCGGACTCTGGCGATCAAGTCCATGATTTGTTCAAAAAGGAGCTCCGCGGGTATAAAGGAGATACTAGCTCATTTGCAATGATTGCTCCCCTATTTAAACAGCAGGAGGTTTCATATGGAAACATCAAGACCGATTCCAAAAGAAGAAGGCATCGACAATAGCTTAAGCGTGCTCCGCGAAGGTTATCTCTACGTAACCAACCGGGCAATCGGCTTTCAATCCGACATATTCGAAACACGGCTCTTAGGCGAACGGGCCATCTGTATGCGAGGCGAAGAGGCGGCCAAGCTTTTGTACGACGGGGAGAAATTTCAGCGGCATGGCGCGGCACCTAAGCGTGTGCTGAAATCCTTGTTCGGTGAAAACGGCGTGCAGACCCTTGACGGTGAAGATCACCGGCATCGAAAAGCAATGTTCATGTCCATTATGAACCGTGATGGCCTTTTGGCCATGCGTGAAATCACCCGGAAGCAGTGGAAGCTTGCCGTCGAACGTTTTGAGGAGCTGGAGCAGATTGTGATCTACGATGAAGCCAAGGAGCTTCTTTGCCGTGCTGCCTGCGAATGGGCGGGCATTCCCATTTCCGGGGAGGAGGTGAAGGAGAAGACGGGATGGCTCGGTACCATGATGGAGTCCGCGGCTGCAATAGGCATCAAGCATCGGCGAGGAAGAATGGCCCGCTCCAAGGCGGAGCGGTGGCTGGAAGGCTTGGTGCTGGACGTCCGCGAAGGCCGAATTCAGCCTGCCGACGGAACAGCCCTTTCGGTCTTTTCCAAGCATCGGGATCTGGCCGGCAACATGCTGGACCCCAAGATCGCAGCGGTCGAACTCCTGAACATCCTGCGTCCGATCGTAGCCGTTGCCGTCTATGTCTGCTTTACGGCTCTTGCTGTCATTCAGCATCCGGAGGAGCGCGCGAAATTGATGTCCTCCGAGGAGGACAAGCTTCAGCATTTTATTCAAGAGGTGCGAAGATTCTATCCATTCTTCCCCTTTGTTCCCGCCCGTGCGATCCGGGATTTTACTTGGAAGGGCTATGAATTTAACGAGGGTGTGCTCACGCTCCTTGACCTGTATGGAACGAATCATGATCCTAAGCAGTGGGACCAGCCCGAGCTGTTCAAGCCGGATCGGTTCAAGGATTGGAACGGAAGCCCGTTCAGCTTTATTCCGCAAGGCGGCGGAGATCATGATTCCGGTCACCGCTGCGCCGGCGAATGGATTACGCTCGAGATTATGAAGGAGAGCGCGGACGTTCTGGCTAACTGGATTCGGTATGAGGTGCCTGCGCAGGATCTCAGCTTCCGTTTTCATGACATGCCGTCTCTGCCGCACAGCCGCATCATCATCCGCAACGTCAAGCGTTTAAAGCCGTAACCAAGGAGTCGTATAGGACACGGGTTGTTTAGGACAAATAACTCTTGTGCAACCTCCAATGAACATGTCACAATAACAAGAGAGACTTTAGCCAAAGCAACTAAACCTACTACGAAATCGGAGGTCTTGTCTTGAAAACGATTAAACTTGGAAACAGTTCGCTTGAAGTACCTGTCGTAGCCGTCGGTTGTATGCGTATAAATTCGCTGGATAAAGCGGAGGCCGAGCGTTTTGTTCAAACGGCGCTTGAGGAAGGGGCCAACTTTTTCGACCATGCCGACATCTACGGCGGCGGAGACTGCGAGGAAATCTTCTCCGAAGCGATACATATGAGCGCGAGCGTCCGCGAGCAAATCATCCTGCAGTCGAAATGCGGGATTCGTCAAGGAATGTTTGACTTCTCGAAAGAGCATATTCTGAATTCAGTTGACGGCATTTTGAAAAGATTGAAAACCGAATACCTCGATGTGCTGCTCCTGCACCGTCCGGATGCCCTTGTTGAACCGGAGGAGGTTGCCGAAGCTTTTGATCAGCTTGAGCGTTCGGGCAAGGTAAGACACTTCGGTGTGTCCAATCAAAACCCGATGCAGATTCAGCTGCTGAAAAAAGCGGTGAAGCAGCCGATCGTGGCTAACCAGCTTCAGCTCAGCATCACAAATGCTACGATGATCTCAAGCGGAATCAACGTGAACATGGAGAATGAATCCGCCGTCAACCGCGACGGAAGCGTGCTGGATTTCTGCAGGCTGCATGATATTACGATTCAGCCGTGGTCCCCATTCCAATACGGATTTTTCGAAGGGGTATTCTTGGGAAGCGACAAATTCCCTGAGCTGAATCAGCAGATCGATGAAATTGCAGATAAATACGGCGTAAACGGTACAACCATCGCCATCGCGTGGCTGCTTCGCCACCCTGCCCGTATGCAGCCTGTGATCGGGACGATGAATGTCGATCGCTTAAAGGATTGCATCAAGGCGAGCGATATCGTGCTGACGCGCGAGGAATGGTATGCGATCTACCGCGCGGCAGGCAACATCCTTCCTTAAGCACTAGCAGAATATATAGACTGTCAGAGCAAAACTCTGTCAGAGCAAAAAACAGCCCCCGGCCCATGCAGGCCGGAGGCTGTTTTTTGCTATAAACCCTATTGTCGAATTAAGCGCTCTTGCCGGATTGCGCCGCCGTTTTACCCAGCTTGATTGATCCCAGGCAGACTGGGATCAATACCAGCGATAGCAAGCCTCCAGCCAGCGACAGCGTGCTGTAGCTCGTGCTGGCTGCGACCACGCCAGACAGCGCGCCGCCCGAAGCGCCGGCAAGGGCAATCAGCACATCAATCGTTCCCTGCGTCTTAGCCCGGGTAGTTGGATGCGTAGCGTCAACGATCATCGCCGTTCCGCTGATCAAGCCCAGGTTCCAGCCCACGCCAAGCAAGGCGAGGGCAAGGATGAGCAGCATGAGCGAATCGGCCGGCGCAAACGCAGCTAATATTCCGGAGATCAACAGGACCATGCCGGATGCGATGGACATGGCAAGCCGTCCCACTTTATCCACGAGATAGCCGGTAATGAGCGACGGAAGATACATGGCCCCGATATGGATGCCGATGACTAAACCGACAGCGCCGAGTCCGTGACCGTGATGCTTCATGTGCACCGGCGTCATGGTCATGATGGAGATCATCACCACTTGAGTCAGGATCATCACGGCTGTTCCCACTACGAGCCCGCGCTTGTTCCCGTCCGCAGGAGTCGAATCCGAAGCTGTCCCGGCGTTGGTGCGGTTCGCTTGAGCGATCGCCTGCGCTATAGCGTAAGGGTCGGGACGAAGCAATACCAGCAGCACCAAGCCCGCCAGAATGAATGCCGCAGCCGCTAGAATAAAAGGCCCCGCTAAAGCCGGCACGCCGATTGATTCAGCGGCCCGACCCATGACATTGACCAGATTGGGCCCTGCGACGGCGCCGAATGTAGTCGATACCATCGCCGCGCTGACAGCCGATGCGCGCTGGGATGGCTTTGCCAAATCCGTTCCTGCATATCTTGCCTGCAAATTGGTGGCGGTGCCTACGCCATAGATCAGCAGCGAAGCAAACAGCAGAATGATGTTCTGTAAGGACGCTGCAATGATGACCCCGATGGCTCCGATCCCGCCGGCAAGGAACCCTGTAGCGAGACCCGGCCCCCGTCCGAAGCGCTGGCTAAGCCGACCGACATACCAGGCACCAAATGCGGAGCCTACCGTAATCAGCGCGGCTGGAATTCCCGCATAGCTATCGGTTTTAAGCATTTCCTGGGCAAGCAGCGCTCCGACGGTCAAGCCTGCCGCGAGTCCCGCCCCCCCGAAGATTTGCGACAGGATTACGATGATAAGCGTTCGCTTGTACAGCCGTTCCTGAAGAACGGGAGAATCTATGTATTTCTGAATCTTTGGTAGTTCTTGCTTTCTTCCGGAACGTTCCTGTAATTTCGGCATGATTCGCTCCCCTTTCGTATGCTATTCCTCAGAATACCATAGATTCCGCTCCTCGCTGTCCTGTTTTTTTCAAAAAGAAAGCCGCCCCGCTTATTACATATCAATGGGGCTCGAGCTTTCGCCAGCACAAGCCCTTTAACCGCATTCTAGCGGGAGCTTCGGGCAATCTTTTATCTCTTAATATGCGGGGATTGTGGTAGAAATGCCGTTACCTCTACCATTCGTTCACATATTGTATGTTGAGATAGGTTGGACGATTCCTTGAGGAGGGGATGAAATGAAGGCAAGCAGGCCAGAAGCAACAGATCGGCAGGGTGTTTCCATCATCACCTGCACGAACCGCCGCAGCTATATCCAAAATTTGTTCGCTAATTTTAATCGGCAGTCTTGTGGGCCTAAGGAACTTATCGTCATTATCAACCATAATGGCATTCCCCTTGAACCTTATAAGCAATTGGCTGCCCGTCAAGGAAACATTCGCATATACCGCCTTCCTGAGCATCACACTCTGGGCGCATGCTTGAATTACGCCATAGGCAAGGCGAAATACGGCATCATTGCTAAATTCGACGATGATGATTATTACGCGCCGCGTTATATCGCGGACAGCCTGCAGACTTTGAGAAGATCCAAAGCCGATGTTCTGGGGAAACGTTCGCATTACATGTATCTGAACGGCTCGAAAACGCTGATCCTTCGTTTTCCGTTTGCCGAGAACCGTCCGGCGTCCAAGCTGCCGGGTGCTACGCTCATCATAAGAAAAGAAGTGTTTAACCACGTGCGCTTTCCGCACCAAAACGTTGGGGAAGACGACCTGTTTTGCCTAAGGAGCAAACGAAAGGGCTTCAAGGTATACTCAGGGAACAAATATCATTTTGCTGCAGTCCGACGAAAAAACTCCGCCAATCATACGTGGATCATCAGCGACAGCGAGCTGCTGGCCAATCACAAACAAATCCCGGGCGTTCATAACTACAAAAGGTACGTACAGCAAAAACAGGCGGTGCACTAACATGACGAATCCCGGAGTCTCCGTTATTACTTGCACGAAGCGGGCGGAATGCCTGAATCGGCTTTTGGCCAATTTCAACAGGCAGAAGTACGATAACAAAGAGCTCATCATCATTTTGAATCACGACAGCCTGAAGCTGCCTATATACCTGGAAGCCGCTAAGAAGTATCGCAATATCCGCGTCTACCGCAAGCCTGAGCGAATGTCCTTGGGAAGCTGCCTGAATTTTGGCGTTCAAGTATCGAAGTTTAGCTATATCGCTAAATTTGATGATGACGATTATTATGCTTCGGGGTATCTCGCGGAGGGAATGCGGGCAATGATCAAAAAGGGTGCTGACATTGTCGGCAAAAGAGCCCATTTCATGCAGCTTGACGGTCATCAGACCGTTCTCTGCCGCTATGGGAACATGGCGAATCGCGAAGTTCCCATCGTGCAGGGAGCAACGCTGCTCGCGAACCGCCGCGTCTTCCGCCATATCCGGTTTCCCGATCAAAACCGCAGCGAATGCGTTAGATTTTGTGCAGCGGCGGCTGCGAAGGGATATCGAATTTACGCGACCAGTCCATACAACTTCCTGGCACAGCGGCGCCGCAATTCCCGGAATCATACCTGGATCATCAGCGACAAAGAGCTTATGTCCCGAAATGCCAGACAGTTAACCGTGCCTAACATCCGCACATTCGTAAGCCGAGGTTAAGACTTCGCTCATAGCCCTGCGGGCCCCCATAATGGATTCCTTGGAAACGAAAACAGCCTTCGGTGGACGATGCACCGAGGCTGTTTTGGCTTTCCATAGGATCAAATTGCATCCTTCGCCCTTCCCCCGCCCCAACAGAAGAAGGCAGCATGGGAGGCAATCGAAGCGGGCTGTCAGGTTTACGATGAAAGGACCATCATGCCGATGCCTAAAAATTGCACGGAGCCTATAATCTCGATGATGCCCACCTTCATCGGCTTGATGACTTTTCCGGAATACAGCAAACTCCGGCTAAGCGGGAACAGAAACGCGGCAGTGAGCCAGGGTAAGCCGAGGATCGGCGGAACGGCCAGCGCGGCAAGATGATATACCCTCGAGTAGACCGAATACCGCTTGTTCTTCCGTTCCCTGAAGACGGATTTCACGAAGAAAACGGTTCCGGCAAAATAGACCGCATTCACCAAAACTACAACCGCCAGTTCTTTGCCGACTGTACCGCCGCCAAGCATATAGGCCGCTGCGCCGCCTGTGCAGAACAGCAGGATAGCGCATAAATCATTCAGAAGTGCACGCTCCTTGCGCCGGACGACATGCCATATGTTAACGGTGATCAATGCAAGCAGCACCGGAGCGAGCCATAGCATCCACGGATCATGCCAGATGACGGGGATGAGAAATCCCGCTCCGGCAGCAGCATATCCGATTCCCCAATACACCTCCGAGGTTTGTCTCCTCCTCTTGAGCGACTGTAACAGCGGATACGAAGCGAAATAGAGCAGCAGCCAAGCCAGAAACAGCGGAGCATGCAAAATCGTTGGCTTCGCCGCCGCCATTCCGATCATATAGGGTACGATGAGCATCGCCCATCCTCCGTGTTCCCGCGGTATAACGATCTTCGATCGGTTCATCCTTCTCCCCTGCACTTTCAAAGTGGAATGTCGTTCCGGACCCCTGGCACCAGAACTTGAAGACACTTCCTGTAATCTTATTTCTCCAAACCCTTTGCTTTACCGCAGCTTCGACACTCCAGCCCTTATGTTGTCCCCGCCTTTGCTCGTTCCGCTGCCGCTTGTGCCGTAATGTCGCTGAATGTGCCGACATAATGAATAATGTCCCCCGTTTCGTCCTTTACGGCATTGATCGTAAGCAGCTCGAGATACTCTTCCCCGTTCTTTCTGCGGTTCCAAATTTCACCTTGCCAGCTCCCCCGCTCTGCAATTTCCGTCCACATCCCGGTATAGAAGGCCTTGGATTGCCGCCCGGATTTCAGGATGCTCGGATTTCTCCCGATCACCTCTTCCTCGGTATATCCGGTCAGCGCAGTGAATGCCGGATTGACCGCATGGATTCTTCCATTGGCATCCGTGACCAGAATGCCTTGCCCGGTCGAGTTAAACACCTTCGAGGAAACCGAGAGTTTGTCCTGGAAATACATCCAGACGACAATGATGAAGCTGGCAAGGGCCACTTGGGACAAAGCCATGAATCCGATCGCGTACTGACCTGTAACCGAATGGATGAACGACAGCATGAGCGGCGGAAAAAAACCGCCGAGACCTCCCATCATGGACACGATGCCGTTTACGATCCCGGCCTGCTTGTTGAAATACAGCGGAACCAGCTTGAAGATGATTCCGTTTCCCAGCCCGGCACCGACCGCAATCGTTAGACAACCGACGGTATATAATCCGATCGACGGGGAGAATGCCAACAGGATCGCGGCGCCCGTAAGTCCGATAAACACGCCCATCAGCAGGAACAGCGGTTTGAATTTGTCGGCGAGAAAGCCGCCGATGGGCCGCATCAATGTAGCAAGCAGGATGAATCCTGCCGTCCGCAGCCCGGCATCCACCTTGGCGAGCTCGAAATGCGTGACCAAGAAGTTCGGCAGGTAGACGGTAAAGGCGACAAATGAACCGAAGGTAATAAAATAAAAGAGCGAGAAATACCACAGCTTATCGTTCTTGTACACGCCTCGAATCTGTTCCAAGATCGGCGTCCGAACCTTGATTTCCTTGCGGTCGCCCAAGAACGCGTTCAATCCCGCGAAGATCAGCAGCAGGACCAGATACAGCTGCACCGTTCTCGACCAGCCGATCTGCGTGGCAATCACCGGCGTTGCAAATGTCGTCACGGCCGTGCCCAGGTTCCCCATGCCGTAAATGCCGTTCACCAGCCCAAGCTTTTCTTTGGCATAATACTTCGGAAGCGAGGTGACGCCGACGGAAAACACAGCGCCCCCGATGCCGAGAAACAGTCCTCCAATGACAAGATGCGTAAACGTGGTGGCCGTGCTGATCAGATATACCGGAAATAAAAGCGCGATAAAGCTGAACATGAATACCACTCTTGCCCCGACGACATTCGCATAATAGCCGAGCGGAATGCGCAGCACGGAGCCCAGCACCACCGGGATGGCGGTCAGGATGGCAACGCGGCCGTCCGGAACCGCAATATCCTCGCGGATAAACGGCAGCAGCGCGGATATGATCACCCATACCATAAAACCGAGCACCAGATTCATCGTTTGCAGCGGCAGCTGCACTTTTTTGATCATCCCCATCACCTTTTCTCTCGAAAAATGAATGGCTTTCTTATCATGGATCCCCAATCCCATTGTAAGTGCATGTATTCACAAAGATAATAGGGAAGTTCCCTTAACCTTGGCAAGGAACTTCCCTATTCATAAGCATATGGTTTCCCTCGACAGCTAATGGCGAGACGGATCAGAAATCCAGCAGCTTCTTCTTAAGCGCATATTCAACCAGCTGAGGCCGGCTCTTCAAGTTGAGCTTCTCCATAATTTTAGCTTTGTGCGCTTCAACCGTCTTCACGGACACATACAGCATCTCCGCAATCTCTTTATTCCCGTATCCCTTGGCAATCAATGGCAAGATCTCGAGCTCCCGCTGCGAAAGACTGCTGAGCGGATCTTGCTCGGGGCTTTCGCTGTCCTTCTTGATAAATTCCCGCACCAGGGAGGTGGCCATCTGCGGATGAATGTACGTGCCTCCGGCGTAAACCATCCGTATGGCGGAGATCAGCTCATCATCCGGCGCGTTCTTGAGCACATAGCCGGACGCTCCGTTCTTCAACACATGAAACAAATAATCCTCGTCGTCATACATGGTCAACACGATAATCTTGGTGCCCGGATAATCGGCACTGATTTTGCCGGTAGCAATAAGTCCGCTTTCGCCAGGGGGCATGCTCAGGTCCATCAGCAGCACATCCGGCCTATGTTTGGCTACCATCGCGTATGCCTCCAGTCCGTCCGCAGCCGTTGCTACAACCTCCATATCCTCCTGATAGTTGAGAATCATCGAGAACCCGCTGCGGACGACGGCATGGTCGTCGGCAATGACAATCTTCATGAACGGTCCCCCTCCTGGATTACATCTTGAGACAGCGGTATACGGAGCTGCACCGTTGTCCCTGCGCCGACCGCCGAAGCCAGCGTGAACTGCCCGCCGACCAGCTCCGCCCGCTCCCGCATGCCGTACAATCCGAGCCCGGTCCCTTGCGCCTCGTTAATAAACATATTAAAGCCGACACCTTCATCCCGCACGGTCAGCTGAAGGACCCCATTCTCCTCCCACAGCCGCACATGAACCTCATCCAGCCCGGAATACTTCAGCGCATTCAGCACGGCCTCCTGGCAAACCCGGTAAACGACGGTTTCAATTTCGTTGCTGTACCGGGCTGCCGCAAGCTCGGCGGAAAAATGCACAAGCAGCCCATAATTCTTCTCCATCCATTTAAAATGCGAGCGAAAGGCAGCCTCGAGACCCAGATCGTCCAGCGATGCAGGACGAAGCTCTACCGATAAATGCCGGATATCATCCAGCAGCCGGGTCAAGGACTGCTCCGTCTGCTGAATTTTGTTGAGCACATCATCGTTAACGTTCATGTATTTCAGCACCCGCAAATCCACCAAGGAGCTGAGAAGCTCCTGGGCGACGCTGTCATGCAGCTCGCGGGAAATCCGCTTGCGTTCATCCTCCTGCGCTTTGATCACATATTTCAGCATATGATTACGCTGCAGCATTTCCTGCGTCTTCTGCTGCTTGGTAAGATCCAGCAGCATCAGTACCCGGATACCTTGTTCTTCGTCGATCGTATGATAGCTTGCCGCGAACGGGACGACGCCCTCGTCCCTTGTCCTTAGGTATACTTGAAAGGAAGAGAACTCTCCCTTAGGGTAATCCAAATAGCACCGGGCGCAGGACATCAGCTCCTGTTCATCCGTGTATCCCTCGCAGGTTTGACAGAACGAATCGTCAATCCCCGACTGAATCCGCTCGATCACATCGACCTCCAGAATCCGCTCTGCAGCCGGATTCATGCCGACAACGCCGCCTTTTTGATCCATGAAGAAGATGGCTTCCGTACCCTTGCGGTACAGCTTATCGAGCAGTTCGCTCAATCGATCTCCGGTCATGGTAATCAAGCCTGCGACACCTCCCTGATCCGAAAAGCTCCGAACGTCGCCCCGAGCTGCTCCCGGAAATCGGTAAAAACCGCCGGATTCATTCGGTTCTCCTCCCGGAACCCGGCCAGCAAAACGCCCATTACCCGGGCCTCCACCCACAGCGGAAGGGCCCCCAGACTCTTGAGCTTCTCGGCGGCAATGATCGGAAAATTAAATAAGTCGCGTGCACCAATATCGGCGTTAACGTTTTGAATGAGCATCGATTTTCCGGTCTTGAACACAATTCCGGCGACGCCTTTGCCCGAATGGAGCACGATCCGTTTAAACCGCTCATTGTGATTGCCTGAAGCATACTGCCACGTCAGCACAAACCGGTCTTCGGCAGGCTGGACGAGCGCTAGCGACACGAAATCGAATTGAAACCGATCCCGCAGCCTATCGATTTCCAGCTGATAATCATAGCCAGACTGTTCTATTACCGTCATAGCCCTAACTCCTCTGATGTAGAAAAGAAGGCCGCAAAGCCTTCTCTCGTCTACGATTCATATTTACGGTGCTTTCTATAAAGGATATATCTTCTTCCGACATAATTCAACGGAACGCTCCAGACATGGACAAGACGGGTGAACGGCCATAAAGCGAAAATACCGAGCCCGGCCAGAATGTGGATTTTGAAAGACAAAGGCACCTCTGTCATTAGTGACGCATCCGGACGAAGGACGAACAATTGGCGGAACCATACCGATATCGTCTCCCGGTAATTGAAATCCGGCTCCACTGCATTCGTAACCAGCGTACTATACATCCCCATAATAATGATGAACAGCAGCAGCACATTGACGATCAGATCCGATGCCGTGCTGAGCTTCCGCACGCTTCGCAGCGTAAACCTGCGCGATGTCAGCAGAACCATGCCTGCCAATGTCAGCATGCCGAAAGCGCCGCCGACATACACCGCTCCGATATGGTACAAATGCTCATTAACGCCGACCGCCTCCATCCAGGACTGGGGGATGCCGAGTCCCGCGACATGTCCCCCGATGACCGGGATGATGCCCAGATGGAACATCAGGCTGCCTGCTTTCAGCCGCTTCTTCTCGATAAACTCGCTGGATTTGGCCGTCCAGTTAAACTGATCCGTCCGGTATCTGTAGATATGTCCGACAATAAAGACCACGATGCAGACATAAGGGACAATGACCCACAAGAGCTGATCCATCATGTTCATCCGAGCTCCGCCTCCTGAATCGTGCACATTTTGAGCGTGTCGCGAAGCGCACGTATTAATCCGGCGTACGGGCTGTCCAGCCGATCCAGCTCCTTCAACAGATGATACGTTCCGTCCTCCAAGACCGCCAGCATAAGGGACAGGCTCTCCTTCGCTTCCTTCCTGTGCCCCTCCCACCGGGCGGCATATAGAAATTCACACATCAGGGGCAGATAATCCGAGAGCTCGGAGCTGGCTATTTCCAGACCGAACAGCTCGTAGGTCTCCTTTAGCCGGACAAGCATTTGCCCCCGCTCCCTGCTGTCCTCCATCTTGAAATAGGTCATGTACAGCGTCGTCTTTTTTTGAAAGTCAAACGTCTGAACATACAATTCTTCAATCTGCTCCAAGCTGAACTCATGCATGCTGTCCCAATATCGCTTGATTGAAGCATAAGCCGGGTGGCCCGCATCCCAGGCCTCCTCCAAGAGCGAAGGGTGAAAGTCCAGTTTGTCCGGATAGGTGAGGTGCCGTGCAAAAAAGCCGAATGACGGCTGCTGCATCAGGAGCTTATCAAGATCAATCACGCCATATCCCCCCGTAGAAGTTTTCTTCATACAACTCCTTGCCGCTCTTATCGAAAGGATTATCCGGCCCGCAGCCGCCGCAGCCCGACTCAAAGCCTTCAAATCCCTGTGAGCGGTACACGTCCAGATGCTGCTCCTTATGCGAGGTTGGGATGACAAACCGGTCTTCGTATTTTGCGATAGCCAGCAAGCGGTACATTTCCTTCACCTGCTGCGTGGTAAGCCCTACCCGCTCCAATCGGCTGTCATCGTATTCGGCTCCCGAGGATTCGGCCCGCATGTAGGAACGCATCATCGCCATCCGCTGCAGCGCTCCTTTGACCACGGCGGTATCGCCTGCCGTCAGCAGGTTCGCTAAATATTGGATCGGGGTGCGCATCTCCTCGATGGCCGGAAAGATCAGATCCGGATTCGCTACGGAATCCTTGCCCTCAAACACATTCATAATCGGACTAAGCGGCGGAACATACCATACCATCGGCAATGTCCGATATTCCGGGTGAAGCGGGAATGCCAGCTTGTATTCGATTGCGAGCTTATACACCGGGGATTGCTGCGCCGCCTCGATCCACTCTTCGGCGATCCCGTCCGCCCGCGCCTGCCGGATGACCTCAGGATCGTGCGGATCCAAGAACAAACTGCACTGCGCTTCGTATAAATCCTGCTCGTCGGGAGTAGACGCGACTTCCTGAACTCGGTCTGCGTCATAGAGCAGCACGCCCAGATAACGAATCCGCCCGGTGCACGTTTCGGAGCATACCGTCGGCAGTCCAGCCTCGATTCTAGGAAAGCAGAAGGTGCATTTCTCCGCCTTGTTCGTTTTCCAGTTGAAGTAGACCTTTTTGTACGGACAGCCTGTCATGCAATATCTCCAGCCCCGGCATGCTTCCTGGTCCACCAGCACGATGCCGTCCTCATCGCGCTTGTACATCGCTCCGGACGGGCAGGAAGCGACGCAGCTTGGGTTCAGGCAGTGCTCGCACAGGCGGGGCAAATACACCATGAACGATTGCTCGAAGTTGAACTTGATTTCCTCCTCGATCTTCTCGATATTCGGATCCCGCTGCCCCGTTACATGTGCCCCGGCCAAATCGTCTTCCCAGTTCGGTCCCCATTCCAAATCCATCGTTTCGCCGGTTACGGCCGATTTCGGCCGGGCGACCGGCTGATGCTTCTTCTCCCCCGATGCGGTCAGATGCTCGTAGTTATAAGTCCAAGGCTCGTAATAATCCTTCATTTCCGGCATATCGGGATTGTAGAAGATTTTGCCGAGCGCGATTTTGGACAATCTGCTGCCGGATTTGAGCTCCAGCTTGCCTTTGTTCAGCGTCCATCCGCCTTTGTACTTCTCTTGATCCTCCCAGCGGACAGGATAGCCGACGCCCGGTTTCGTCTCTACATTGTTGAACCACATATATTCTGCGCCCGGTCTATTGGTCCAGGTGCTCTTGCAAGTCACGCTGCAGGTGTGGCAGCCGATGCATTTATCCAAATTCATGACCATGGCGACTTGTGCTTTAATTTTCAAGCCAATCCACCTCTTTCATTTTGCGGACAGCCACGTACACATCCCGCTGATTTCCGATCGGTCCGTAATAATTGAAGCCATAGCTGAGCTGCGCGTAGCCTCCCACCATCTGGGTCGGCTTGACGTGAATCCGCGTCGGCGCATTATGGCTGCCGCCCCGGTCTTTCGTAATCTCCGAGCCCGGCACATTGATGTGCTTATCCTGAGCGTGGTACATGTACATCGTGCCCTTCGGCATCCGGTGGCTGACAACCGCCCTTGCGGTAACGACCCCGTTGCGGTTGTATACCTCGAGCCAGTCGTTGTCCTGGATGGCATGAGCTGCCGCGTCATCGTTGTTGATCCATACCGTCGGCCCGCCGCGGAAAAGCGTCAGCATATGCAAATTATCCTGATAGGTGCTGTGAATGTTCCACTTTCCGTGCGGTGTTAGATACCGGAGAACAAGCCCATCCTTCCCGCCGGCGACCGGCTTGTCGCGAGGACCCATCACCATCGGGGGAAGCGTCGGCTTGTAGACCGGCAGCGCTTCGCCGAACTGCAGAAACAGCTCATGGTCGATGTAATAGTGCTGTCTTCCGGTTAGCGTACGAAACGGAACCAGGCGTTCAATATTCGTCGTAAAGGGCGAATACCGTCTGCCCATCTTGTTGGAACCGCTGAACACCGGCGTCGGGATGACTTCCCGCGGCTGGGCGGTTATGCTCTGGAAGGTGATTCGCTCGGCTGCCCGGTCTGCCGATATATCCTTCAGCTTGACGCCGGTATCCTCCTCCATCGCCTCCCAGGCGCGCTGGGAGACCCTCCCGTTCGTGGCTGACGATATATTCAGGATGACATCCGCCGCATGCCGGGCCGTGTACAGTTTGGGCAGCCCATCCTTGATCGTTCCATCCTGGTATGTCCCGTTGATTCGTTTCAGTTCTTCGAATTCTTCAGCCACCGGGAAGCTTACGCCGTGAGCCCCAACCTTGCCGGCGGCCAAGTTCGGCCCGAGCGTTATATATTTATCGTAAATTAACGTATAATCACGCTCGACCACCGTCAGATTCGGCATCGTAGTTCCCGGAATCGCATGAGTCTCGCCGGCCCTCCAATCCTTGACCAGACCGAACGGCTGCGAAATTTCGCCCTTGCTTTCGTGCGCGAGCGGAGTGGCAACCAGATCCTTATACACGCCCGGCAGGTGGGTCTTGGCCATGTCCGAGAACTCCTTAGCGATCGTTCTGTAAATATCCCAGTCCGAACGCGATTCCCACAAAGGGTCTACCGCAGGGTTAAACGGGTGAACGAAGGGATGCATATCCGTTGAGGATAAATCCGTCTTCTCATACCAGGTTGCTGCAGGAAGCACCACGTCTGCGTACATCGGCGTGGCGGTCATTCGAAAATCAAGCGCGACAAGCAGATCCAGCTTGCCTTCCACATCGCCGCGCCACACCACTTCCTCCGGCTTCTCTTCTTCATTCGGCTGCGACAGGAGATTGTCAGAGGCGCCCAGCAAGTGCTTCATGAAATATTCCTGACCTTTCGCTGAGCTGGATATCAGATTGGATCGCCATACAAACAGCGAACGCGGGAAGTTTTCCGGGGCATCGGGATCCTCAATCGCAAATCGCGTCTCACCCTTAACCAGCTGATCCAGCGCATGCTGGACGATCTCTTCGGCCGTGCGCTTCCCGTCTCTCTCCGCCTCCTCTGCAAAAGCAAGACTGCTCTTGTTAAATTGCGGATAGGACGGCAGCCATCCGAGGCGTGCAGCCAATACGTTATAATCAGCAGGATGACGGTACCGGATTTCCTCGCCGGTCGGGGATTTCAGCGCATCCATTCCCGATTCCTCGTATTTCCATTGGTCGGTGGCGAAATAGAAGAAGGAGGTCGCATTCTGCTGGCGCGGCGGTCCCTGCCAGTCTTTGGAAAAGGCGACGGTCGACCAGCCCTCGATCGGCCGGCATTTCTCCTGACCCACATAATGCGCCCAGCCCCCGCCGTTCACTCCCTGGGATGCCGTAAGGATGACCAGATTCAAGATGGAGCGATAAATCGTGTCGCTATTGAACCAATGGTTAATTCCGGCGCCCATGATAATCATGGACCGGCCGCCGGTATCCAGCGCGTTCTGCGCAAATTCGCGGCCGATCTGGATCACGACCGAAGCCTTTACCCCGGTGATCGCCTCCTGCCATGCCGGCGTATAGAACGAGCCTGCGTCCTCATAACTTGCGGCTTCGAGCTCGCTCCCGGTCCGCCGGATTCCGTACTGGCTCAGCATTAAGTCATAGACGGTCGCGGCGAGACATGTTGTTCCATCGGCCAAATGAACCTTTCTTGCTGGAATCATCCGTTCGAATATGCCGCTGCCGCTGGAATCGAAATAGGGAAAACCAATTTTATGCCAATCCGCATCATGGCCTTCCATCGAAAGCGCCGGTTCGATCCGTGTCCCGTCTTCCCGTTCCAGCATTAAATTCCATTTCTTTCCCTGCTCCCATCGCTGGCCCATCGTACCGTTCGGGACGATGATTTCATCCGCTGCCTCATCCAGAATCACCGGCTTCCACTCGGCATGCGGCGAGGCATCTCCCAGGTCGCTTGCCCGCAGGAAACGCCCGGCTTTCAGACCGTCTCCATGCGCATCGAGCATAATCAAGAACGGCATGTCGGTATACTGCTTCGCATAATTCAGAAACATCGGCTCCTGGCGCTCCCGATAATATTCGTTCAAAATGACGTGCGTCATTGCCTGGGCAAGAGCTGCGTCCGTTCCGGGATTCGGTGCGAGCCAGTTATCGGCGAATTTCACGTTCTCCGCATAATCCGGAGCCACGGATACGACCTTGGTTCCCTTGTAGCGCACCTCGGTCATAAAGTGTGCGTCCGGCGTGCGCGTCAACGGCACATTGGAGCCCCACATAATAAGGTAGCCGGCATTATACCAGTCGCTTGACTCGGGAACGTCGGTCTGCTCCCCCCAGATTTGCGGCGAGGCGGGCGGCAGATCCGCATACCAATCGTAAAAGCTGAGCATCTCCCCACCCAGCAGGGAAATGAACCGGGCTCCGGACGCATAACTGATCATCGACATGGCCGGGATCGGCGTAAATCCAGCGATCCGATCGGGCCCGTATTTACGAATCGTATAAATCAGCTGCGCGGAGATGAGCTTGGTTGCATCCGGCCAAGTAACGCGCACATGGCCTCCCTTTCCTCGAGCCTGCTTGTAAGCCTTGGCTTGATCCGGGTCCTCCACAATGCTGGCCCAGGCCGCAACCGGATCCCCGTGCACCTCCAAAGCCTTGCTCCACATCCGCCAAAGCTTGCCGCGGATATATGGGTGTTTGATTCGAAGCGGGCTGTATTCATACCAGGAGAAGGAAGCGCCACGGGGACAGCCTCTCGGCTCAAATTCCGGCATATCCGGCCCGCATGACGGATAATCGATCTGCTGGTTCTCCCAGGTAATGATCCCGTTCTTCACGAACACCTTCCAGCTGCAGGACCCGGTACAGTTCACGCCGTGCGTCGTCCTGACGACCTTATCGTGCGACCAGCGCTTGCGGTACATATCCTCCCATTCCCGGCTCTTCTCTTCCAGGACGGACCAATTGTCCGAGTAGCTCTCCACCCTTTTGAAGAATGTCAGTGCTTTGCGTTTCATAGGACACGTCAACTCCTTCTGCTTGAATGACCATGGTTGGGGAATCCATGTATCGTCCATTCGTATGCCTTCATTATGCAGGTATCGCCAGAGGCATCCTACTAGGGAAACTCCTATATTCGCAGGGAAAATCCCTCGTCATCCGCTCGCGGTGTTTTTAACGGGGGTGCATTCCACACTCATCTTGAGGGTAGACAAAAAGAGCCCTTGCCCGGCGAACAAGCAGGCAGAGGCTCTCGAAAGATATCGAAGTGTTAGAATGAGTTTCGCTATATGATTTTACGAATCTCTTGGAAAAGAACATTGTTCTCCAAATGGATATGCTCATAGGTGTCTTTCTCAAGATCCGCAAGACGTTGATAGACAAGCCTGTATGTGCCGCATGCATCATCCGGCAGTTCCCAATCATTGGTGACTTCCCGAAGCTCCTGCAATATGCCCCCTGCACTGGAGTGCTCCTCTTCAAGCCCGGTTATGAGGGGCAGCAATTGCTTTCGAGCAACCGACTCGGGTTCGGTCAGTACCAGGACCATAAGCGGGAACACATTCTGCTCTTCATCCTGCGTGTGCTCCAGCAGCTCCTTCTTGAGCTGTGAGAACAGCTCCTGAACCCGGAGCAGCTCGGGATGCCGTTCCCCGTGGACACGGGCAAGTTTTGTGACATAAGGGGTCAGGGCAGGCAGTTCATCGCGCAGGAATGCATGATGCTTGTGCTGAATATGTTCGATGAGCTCAGGCGCGCTCAGGGAAGCCGGACGCCTCTCCTGATACTTCTCAAATTTGTCTTGCAGCAGCTTGACCTGACTTAGCACTTCTTCGGGATCCAGCCCCCGCTGCGCAGCTGCTGCCTCCAGGGTAATCTGGCCGCCGCAGCAAAAATCGATGCGAAGCGAACGGAACAGGTCAGCCGTCTGAGGGACGCAGGAAACGATATCCGAGACATGGGTATGAAGCGTAAAGGTACTCATAGAAAAAACCTCCTGTCATTTGTGGACCAATGGCTATTGCGAAGTCATCTGGCCGTTTCTCACGCCTCAAGTATAGAGAGGCCTCCCATCCGCCTCAGTGATTGCAGTCATAGTGATTGGGGACAAATTGTGAACGACAGGCCCCAGAGCACCCATTCGAAGCTCTATAAAAGCCTCCCTAAAGAAAGCAGTCACGCTTCTTTTAAAATGCTCCTGTTCAAATTTTAAAGTCACAAATTGTTACGATTTTATGTGATTCAAATCACAATACTGTTCAAGGAGGGGTATCTATAATGGTACCATCCACTTTATGAAAGCGAGGCGCAGCTTTATGCTAAGCGAACAAACGATCGCAACCATCAAATCAACGGTTCCTGTCCTGGAACAACATGGCGTTACCATCACGTCCACCTTCTACCGGAATATGTTCAAGGCGCATCCGGAGCTGTTGAATATGTTCAACCATGCCAACCAGCAACGAGGCCGCCAGCAAACCGCCCTTGCAGACACGGTGTATGCCGCGGCCCAGCACATCGACCGTCTGGAGGCCATTTTGCCTGCCGTGAAGCAAATCGCGCACAAACACCGGAGTCTTGGCGTCAAACCGGAGCATTATCCTATTGTCGGGGAACATCTGCTAGGAGCAATTAAAGAGGTGCTTGGAGAAGCAGCAACCGATGAAATTTTACAAGCGTGGAAGGAAGCATACGGCGTTATCGCGGATGCATTCATATCCGTGGAAGATGAGATGTACAAGCAAACGGAGACGCAGGTCGGGGGATGGAGCGGCTTCAAACCGTTCCGGGTCAATCGAAAAGTGCGGGAGAGCGAAGTTATTACGTCCTTCTATCTTGTTCCGGAGGACGGAGGCCCGCTGGCCTCTTTTGAGCCTGGACAATATGTCAGCATCAGACTGCAAATTCCCGGTGAAGCTTACACCTTGAACCGCCAGTACAGCCTGTCCGATGCGCCTGGCAAGCCGTATTACCGGATATCAGTAAAACGGGAAGCTGAAGGCACCGATACGCCGGAAGGAAAAGTATCGAATTACCTCCATCAGTCCGTTGAAGAGAACGGGATCGTGGAGCTTTCGGCTCCTGCCGGCGATTTTTCATTAAGCCTGGAGGATTCCTCACCAGTTGTCCTGATCAGCGGCGGTGTTGGACTAACCCCGATGATCAGCATGCTCAACTCCGTTGTTGAAGCACAGCCGGAGCGTAAGGTTATGTTTATCCACGCAGCACGGAATGCCGGTGCCCATGCAATGAAAGAGCATGTCGAGCAGCTCGCGGAAATGAATCCGAATATTTCTTACCGGTGGTGCTACAGCAGCCCGGGCGCAGAGGATGGCGGATACCATAAGAGGGGATGGATCGACCAGGCATGGTTAAAAGATACCGTTCCGGGCCAGTCGGCCGTTTATTATTTCTGCGGCCCAATTCCGTTCATGAAGACGATCAACGATGCGCTTCTGGCAATGGACATTCCTTCAGACCGGATCCATTACGAGTTCTTCGGCCCTACTGCGGGCCTTTCCTGACGCAGCAGCCGGTTGACCGTTTCCCGGCGCAGCCCGATCAGCTGGCCGATCTCCACTTGGGTCAAGACGTCCGTGAGACGAGCGGGTGAAATATACTGCTCGAACCACCGCTGAAGCTTGCGTAGACGCTCAATGGGCTCAATTTCGCTTAATTGATCAATCCGCTCCTGCATCATCCGCAGCTTATCCTGCAGCTGGAGCGCTATGGAACGATAACGTACCGGGTCCTCCTCCAAGGCCCCATACCATTCATCCGGGCGGTAAACCTGAATCTCGCTTGTCACTAATGCGACTGCCGTCCCGAAATAGGGCTTGGGCGTAATTAAGGAATGATGCGGAATCGTTTCTCCAGGGACAATCAAATTCACTAGCAAAGCATTGCCGTCCTGGTGTACGCGCTCGATTTTGAGCATGCCGCTCTTCACATGAAACAGCGGGCCGGATTCGCCTTGCCGGAATAAGGTTTCTCCTTTATGAAGGATCATAAACAGGACCTCCTCAATCATGACACTGTCTCTAATCATAGCGTAAGCGTCATAACGGGATCAAGAAGGCCTTGTTATCAGATTATAATGAAGTCGCAGCTGCCGCCCGCCCGGTTTATCAGGTTGTCCTGAGAACAGGGCTTGCTGCCTACTTGAAGACCGAATCCGCCTACCTGCTGCCAGGTACGCCCGTAACAAAACCGCCTTGAATCCAAGGCGGTTTTGTTTGCGAACACGCTTTACGCATTCAGATCGCGTGTCCCAGGGCTATGCTCGTTAGGAAGCTCAGGCAAATTCGGTACCGGATAGCCTTCCGGCGGCGGAGTGACTTGGAGACTGCCGCCATTACGGCTTGGCGTCTGGCCGCTGAAAATTTCCCCGATCCGCGTGTTGTCTAGTCGGAAGTTGAATTGGGCATTATGGAAGCCCATATCCACATATTTTTTACACTCCGGATATTTATGGATGTCGTAATTCGGCACGGGGAACAGCTTGCCCCACTCGACGCCAAGCGTTTCCAGCGCCTTGGCAAACGCGTTTTGATGGGCGTTGTCGCGGACGATCAGAAAGGCCAGCGTCTCCCGGAACGTTTTGTTCGTGCTCATCTCATAGATTCTGGATTTTTGCAACACTCCCGTCGACTCAAGAACGAGATTATCGAGCAGATTCGCAACCAGATTGCCGTGGTCGTACACATAATTCCCCATCCAGGGATTGCCTGCTGCATCGACCGGCAGCGAGCTTTGGGCTCCCATAATAAAGTGATGCGGGTTCGCGTGCTTGACCGCTTCATCCAGCGGCGCTTCGTCGATTCCGGCAGTTCCCGCGCCTTCGGCGCCTGCTCCCGTCAACAGCTGGTTGATCGTATGCTGCACAAGCTCGACGTGGCTGATTTCCTCCAGAAACACTCCCCGGATCAAGTCCCGAAACTGGGTATCCATTCCCCGAAAGTTATTGCTTTGGAAAAAGAACTGCATCATGGTCCGCATCTCGCCGAACCGTCCGCCAAGTGTTTCCTGCAGCACTTTAGCGGCAGCGGGATCAGGCTTATCCGGCACGATCAAATTGATCAGATCTTCTTTGTAAAAATACATTGCCATGCCTCCGATTTCCTGGATTGTATTGATGCCTTCAGTTTCAATCTCGGCGGGAAGTTTCATGCACCAAAGGGCATATGCAATAATTTCCTGCCGGGTACGACCAGGAAGTTGCAGCATGATTTTGATGCTTCCTGTACATAATGACGATGTTCACTAATTCCAAAGGAGCGAATCAAATTGGGTATCTTAAGCGGTAATCCGAAAGATGAGCCTATGCATTACGGCGAAATCTTCAGCGTATGGGAAACGTCCATGATGGCAAAAGGCACGGTTTCATGTTATGAGGCGTATATGTATCATGCAGGAGACAAGGAGTTGAAGAAGCTCCTTGAAGATCTGCTCGACCAGGCGAGACTTGAAATGAAGGAATGCGACGAATTGCTGACCGACAACGGCATTACGCCGGCCCCGGCGCTGGCTGAACGGCCACCTGCCAAGCTTGAGGAAATTCCGATGGGCGCCCGATTCACCGATCCGGAAATCGCCGCCAAAATCGCTGCCGAGAACGCCCTGGGGCTTGTCTCTTGCAGCAAAGTGATGGGACAGAGCATCCGGGAAGATATCGGCGCTTTGTTTGCGAAATACCATGCAACGAAAACGGCCCTCGGTCTGCGGATATTGCGAATGAACAAGGATAAGGGCTGGCTTATTCCTCCACCGCTGCAAGCGAAAAGGCCTGAATAGCAGCAGGCGAACAAAAAACGAAGAGACTCGCAGAACTAGTTGCCCTGCTGAGTCTCTTTGTTTTATAGACTCACGTTATCTGCCATCAAAGCGGCTAGCGGCTATAACTACCGGTTACGCACGCTGTCTTCGAACCGGGGTATGATCGCGCAACAGCCACATATGGAACAAATACTCAAAGCCCCCTGCCAATACAGTAAGCAGCAGTATTTCCGGGAAGCTTAGCGTCCAATTGGCCGCATCGGCAATGATCCACAGCATAACGAATACCAAGCCTGCATCCGCGATGGTCGCCACCATGTTCTTCGTCCTCGGCAGAATCAGAAGGTCCCCAAGCAGATAAGCAACGATGCCTATGCCCAGCGCGGTGATCAGGGCCGCAATCAGCGTGGCGTTCGACAGAGCGAGCAGCAAGCCCGTGATCATGACGCCGTGAACCAGCAGCTTAACCAACAGCTTTTCCATGAATATCACTCCTTCTGAAATTAGGTTATCCAATTGTTACTTTTATAACCCGTTTCAGCGCGTTCAAACACGCAGGATAAAAGATTCAGTCAGCCGTTACCGCTTTGACGCGCTTACCTCCCGTTCGCGTCTGGTTCACGCCGATGAGCACCATGCCTGCCGCCACCAACAGCCCTCCGGCCCATTGCTCTACACCCGCCTGCTGTCGCAGCAAGACCACCGACAGCACCAAAGCGGTAAACGGCATCATGCCTGAAAATGCTGCCGCCGTGGAAGCATCGCATCGATGGATTCCGGCGTACCACAACACAAAAGCAAGGGCGGTCACAAAGGGACCGTACCAAACAAGTGCAAGCCACTCCTCCCATCCGATCCCGGCCAAGGACCGAAGCGGATTCTCAAACCCCGCTGGGACTAGACATAGAAGGAAGGCCATGGCGGATACCAGCGTCGTTTGCACAGCCGGATCCACCGGTTGTTCATAAGGACCACCGCTCCTAAGCGAGCTCCTTCGTGACAAAATATTAAATACCGATTCGCTAGCAGCCGCGAAGAGCACCAGCATATTTCCGATTAAGTGCTGCAGGGTAAAGGAATTTCCTTGCGAGAACAACCCCTGAATCAGAATAATTCCGCTGACCGTGCTTGCGATTCCGGTTAGACTAAAGCGGTTGACCGGCTCCTTAAGTACTAGTCTTGCGAGCAATACGGTAAGAGCCGGCGTTGCCCCGGTTATGATGCCCGCTTCCGCAGCGCTGGTATGAGAGAGGCCAAAGAGCATAAACATACGAAACAGAAACATGCCAAAGGCCGCCTGAAGCAGCAGTTGAGGCCAATTTACCCTGGCTCGGCGTCCGAATGAACGAACAAGCTCGCGAAAGCACATCGGAATAAGAATCATAAGCGCCAGCAGCAGGCTGATTGCCGTAATCGTGAACGCTCCCAGCTTGCCGTTCAACAGCGATCCTGTTATCACCGAAGAACCCGCCAGCGTAAATGCTCCGAACAGATACAACATCCCTTTCCATCTTTCCACCCGAGTTCACATCCTCACAAAATCATAGTCGCTTGATATCTCCAACATGGTACAATCTTATCGGAGTTGGTTGAAGAACCAGTTCAGCTCCAATTCATACAAACCAGTTGGAGGAACTATGTGGGGATTTGAATTGCGGCGAGACATCGAGATTCCGTTAAAACGGCAAATTTATCTGGAAATAAAAGAGCAAATCGTTGCCGGAAGGCTTCGCGCAGGGGAAGCCCTTCCTTCCACCCGCCAGTTGGCAGAGGAACTGAAGGTGTCCCGAAATACGGTAAATGAGGCTTTTGACATGCTGTTGGCCGAAGGATTCGTTGTAAGCCGGCAGGGATCACCGACAAGAATCGCGGACGGCGCAGCTGTCCATACGGAGAAAAAGGAGATGCCACGGCAGCGCGAGCATCAGGGCGTTTCCTTCCTGGTCGATTTCCGTACTGGCCAACCGGATCTAGGAAGCTTCCCGAAATACTTATGGCAGCAAATCTCGATCAAGGCTTCCCGCGAGATGCCTGACGATATGCTCGGGTATACCGGCCCCCAGGGACTGCCAAGCTTGCGTTACGAAATATCCTCCTGGCTGTACCGGAGTAAAGGGCTGGCGGTCGATCCGCTGGATATTTTCATAACGGCAGGCGCAACCCATGCCTTGAGTGTCATTGCCCATCTGTTGTATCAGCCAGAACAGGCGATTATCGTCGAGGATCCGACGAACATCGAAATGCTCCAGTCGTTCATCAATAAAGGTTATGATGTGAAGCGGGTTCCTGTGGATGAGTGTGGCTTGATAACGGACAAGCTGCCAAGCAACAGCGGCCCCATCTATGTGACTCCCTCGCATCAATTCCCGCTTGGCGGAATATTGCCTGCCGATCGTCGGGCAGCCTTGATTCGGTTTGCAAGGGGACAAGGCAGCTACATCGTAGAGGATGATTACGACAGTGAATTTCGGTATGACGGAGACCCGGTTTCGCCGCTCTATGCGATGGATCCGGATCGCGTGATCTATATCGGAACGTTCAGCAAAGTGCTGTTTCCTGCCCTTCGCATCGGTTATGTCATTCTCCCGCATTGCCTCCAAGAGCGATGGCGTTATTTGCGCACGCATACGGATGTCCAGAACCCTCCTTTTGAGCAAGCGGCTTTAGCCGAATTTTTGCGAACGCGGAAATTTGACAGGCATATTCGAAACATGCGCAAGCTGTACCGTGAACGGAGACAGGCGCTTATGACGGCATTAAAGAGGTCGTTCGGCGATCGTTGGCACCCATGGGGCGATGCCGCCGGCCTGCATCTTGCCATCGAATTCGAGAACATGTGTTTCGATTCGTCCTTTAAAGACAAGTGCAGGAGTAACCGGATCCGGATCACGCCCGTCGAATACCATGCGATTGCCAAAGGATTCCACGCCAATAAACTGTTATTCGGCTATGGTCACCTGGAACCGCAGCAAATCGAAGAAGGTGTGGCAGCGCTGAAAGCATTTCTGCTTGCCCAGGGATATATGCCATCCGCCCGTCAGGTTCCCCTTTAATACCCATGAAAAAACCGCGCTAACGCGCGGTTTTCCGGTCCATTGTACGTGGCTTCCCGTCCTGTGACGGCTCCGCCAGCAAATCCAGCAGGAACGCCTTAAGATCTATCATGCGCAAGTAACGGGGCTCACGGTCTGTTCCGCATATGATCAGCGGCACAAGCGACTCCTTCTTCCCTATAGATCCGTGCCCGCCTCCTCCTTCATGCGTCGGAGAGCTTCGGTCCTTGAGCTCGTATCCGGGTTTCGAGGTAACGACCATATAGCTCCCGGTGTGGGAATGAAGAGCGCTTGCCAATCTTTGCAGGACATCAGGGTACTCTCCATAGCTTATGGGTTGACCTTCATCCGGCTTCCCCCTGCCTGCTTTCAGATCCAAAGCGTCCTTGTCTCCTTCGATCGTCCACTTCTGTCCATAAGAGTCCGTGAATGAACCATCCGCATGATATTTCAGCTGCTTGCCTGCAGAACCACGTAGAACATGAATCCATCCTTCATCCTTCCACGCGGCCATGTCTATCCGGTTGTCCTTAAGAAGCCTGCCCGCGATTTCTTGCAGCGAGTGCTTCCCATTCGGGTTGTATATATAAGCCATCGTTTCGTTCACGGCGAGGATTACATCGGTTTCATCCGTTGGCCGCTCGCCCGGACGCAGGATCCGATACCCGTTCAATATGGCCGGAAGGTCGATTTCCGAATGCTGATCGGCCGGAAGGAGCTGCGTCATGCCGCTGTCGCCCGCAATGACGATGATGGCTTCCTCAAGCGCTTTTTCGGGGGAGCCGAAGGCTTGCAGCATGGATTGAAGCTGATCGTCAAGCTTCTTGATGCCTTCCATATCCGAAGGCCCGTTCTTATGAATCTTCTGATCCAAATCCGGCAAATACACGTATAAAAAGTCAGGCAGCTTTTTCTCCCTGATTAAATATTCCAAGGCTTCCATTGCAAATTTGTTATCCATTCCCAATCGGTTGGCAATGCTGTCAGGCATATTCTTCTTGCCGTTCAGCGGATTGGAAAGGGCACCCAAGGTCAACAGATCGGGACCTTTGACCTTGATGTTTCGATGCAGGGTGGTCGGCACCTCGATCCAAGCCGGAATGGAGAGGGTATGCTCCGCTTTTCCCCGATACACCAATCCGTTGATCGAGCCGGAAGTCAGCCCGAGTCTGGCTGCGTCTTCATAGATCGTATGAATCTTTGGATTGAGGTGCCGGCCGTTCAGGTTGATAAGGGCATCTTCGAGCACATGATTCACGCCCTGCCTCAGAATCTCCATCGGACCGGTTCCGTAGTTGATTAAACGCTTCTCCTCGGCCGAATACCAAAGAAGGCCGGGGACTCGATGTTCATGAGGATAGGCACCGGTCAGCATCGAGCTGTCAATCGTCACGGACATCGTCGGAAACGAACTGACCATATCCTTATGGTAATGCCCTTTCCCGATAAGATACTGAAAGGTCGGGAGCTGCTTTTGACGGATCCCTTCATCGATCGATTGGGCCATTAACGTGTCAACCATAAGAAAGATAACTTTCTTCTTATCGGTTCCCTGCTTGGACTTCACATGAAGCAAGTCATGCTCTTTCGTCTCTTTATTTCCACAGCCAACTACTGTCGCCAGGATGAGGACTACGGCTAACCACTTCATTCCCATTGTTCGCATTTCGTCACCCGCCTTACCTACATTTTGCAACGGATAACGAAATGTCATTCGAGGGATTTTTTAGCTTGCCGATGCTTCATCTCTGCTTGCTCTTGTCAGCTTCGTAAACGCCCAAGCACCGAGGCACGAAGTGATGAACAACACGGCTCCCATCGGAACGGCTGTCGTCTCGTCAATACCGACCAGGGGCGATACCGCCGAGCCCAGCAATAACGGTACCAGGCCAAGCACGGCGCTTGCGCTTCCCGCCCGATGTCCTTGCTTCTCCATGGCCAGGGTAAATGTGCTGGTGGCAACGATTCCGATCGTGATCATATATATAAAGATTAAGATGACGATTAGGGCAAGCGGTCCTCGGATCGCCGTCATGATAAGCAGCAGAGAAGTTGCGCTTACCGCCGTCCATACGCCGAAGCGCAGCAATGTCCTTTCCGGAATAATGCCGCCAAAGCGTCCGATCAGAAAGCTGCCGAAAATGATTGCAAGGCCATTGATGCCGAACAGAATGCTGAACACCTGCGGCGACACACCATAAATCCCTTGATAAACAAACGGGGTGCCTGACACATAAGCAAAGCTCCCTCCATGGATAAAGCCGACCGTCAAGGCGTATCCGATGAAGGAACGATCCTTGAACAGATCCCCCATAGTCCGAATCGAGTGGCCAATCGAGCTGGGCATCCGTTTCTCGGGCGGCAAGGTTTCCTTTAACCGCAGCGTAATGGTGAGCACGATAAACAGGCCGAATAAGCTTAGAAAATAAAAGATCGAATGCCAGCTCGCAGACGGAAGCAGCAAAATCGCTCCGCCTGACATCGGGGCGACCATCGGCGCAACAGCATTGATGACTGACAGCAGCGCAAAGAACTTGGTCAGCTCCCTGCCGCTGAACACATCCCGCACCACTGCACGGGAGATGACAAGGCCGGCAGCAGCCGTGAATCCCTGCAAAAATCGAGCGATAATCAGCGTCGTAATATTCGGCGCTAGCGCGCAAAATAGAGAAGATAAGGCGAACAGTCCCAGAGAGATGATCAGGGGCATTCTTCTCCCTCGTGCGTCACTGATTGGTCCCACAATAATTTGTCCCAAAGCCAGACCGATCAAGCACGAGGTTAAACTCAGCTGCACCAGCGAGGCTCGCGCTCCCAAGTCAGCCGATATATCGGGGAAGCTGGGCAGATACATATCGATATTGAATGGTCCCAAAATACCAAGCAAACTGAGAAGAAATGCTAGGCCTAGGCGTTCTCTTCCCGTTGGATTATGAAGCATGCGTATCAAACACCTTTACGATTAATTTAGCTTTAACTATGGATGTGACAGCCAAGCCATAGCTTGTCGAGCAAGTAAATGCATGCTCAAGCATGTGGTTTTCCGGTCGACAAGACTTTGACCATTATAAGGGGTTCCGTACTTTTTGTTAAGTGTTCGTTATAAAAAAACGCACGGTAAAGTTTCTTTACCGTGCTCTGGCCTTCTCTCTATATGATTCTGCAATGGCTTCCTCTTCGATGAAAGGGAGCCTAGGAGTACTATTTGGGACCATTTACTTTATCAAAATGGCTTAGACACCATAAAATAAAGGATGGCGAGGGGAAGCAGGGTTGCGATCGTCCCGAATATCGCCCAATACCTTGACGCCTGCTTATACCCTGCCGTGACCGCTCCAAGTTCTACGGAGTGTCCGCTGTGCTTAATCATGCTTTTCTGTAATGGGATCAATATGCCTCCCCAAATCAGTCCCGTCACGCCAAACAAGACAAGCGATGCGGTGAGCCAATTCATTCCGCCGATCCCGAATCCGTAGCGACCAGCCATCACGATGCCGGAAACGATAAGCAGCAACAATCCCGGCAGCGTAAACACGTAGTCGGCCAGCATTACATTCTTCGCCGTCCGGTGGATGTGGGACGGATTGCCTTCAATATCGGCCCTTACCTTCCAGAACGCTGCCGTTATGATATTCCCCACAAACAGCACGCTTCCGGTTATATGAAGAAACAGCCATACCGTCATCGGCTCCTGCCCCCCTTCCCGGCTTCTCCGGGCTGCAGAATACCGATGATAAAATCCTCATATTCCTTCGTACCGAAGACGTCGCTCTTGGCCCCGATCAATCCCCGTACCCGCAGCCCGAAAGACAGCAATTCGAACAGCTCCGCCGTCCGCTCGGCATCGATGGACTTTGGAATTACGCCCGCTTCCTGCCCGGTCTCGATCCAATTCCTCGAGGTCGCCGTCGATTCCCTGTAAAACCCGGCTACAATCTCGGCAATCCCCGGCTGATCGCTCTTTCCGATCAAATACATCAAAATCTGGTTGCTTATGTCATCGCGGCTTTCCAGCTTCGTCATCCCATGCGCGATGGCGTTCATGGGTCCTTCAAACTGCTTCTCCTTCCCCTGCTTGTTTACTTCATTCATAAACCGTTCGTTTGATTCCGCGAGCTTCGCTTTCAATACATTGATATACAGCTCATCTTTGCCGGAAACGTAATGAAAGATCGCGCCTTTGGAGAGTCCGGTGCGCTTCATTATATCCGTTAACGTCGTTTGACTGCAGCCCTTCTCCCGGATCAATTCCTCTGTTGCTTCCAGGAGGATGTGCTGCGTTTGCTCTCGGCGTTCTTCTTGCTTCATATTGGGATTCCTCCTTCATAGGTACCGCATTACCCTTGCGGCGGCAGCCAGCCTGCAATTAAGATCGCGGCTATGAACACGATTTGGATAACCGATCTGATCCCAAGCGCTGGAACCGGCCTGCCCGCTAGCTTGAGCTTATGACGGGCTGCATGCATGTTAGCGGGAAACATGGCAATCAGCAGCAGCGTCAGCAAGGTTGCTGCTGTCGTTGTCGTCGACGGGAAGAGCAGCAGAATGGCACCCGATATTTCAAAAATACCTGTCAAGCTTACGATCAACCCCGCCTTAGGGATCCATGGCGGTACCATCGCGATCAGATCGGGACGCATTCTGCCCCAGTGAGCCGACGCTGCGATCAGCAGCATTACCGCTGCTGCAAAGCGAAGCGATATGACGGTGTCGTTCATGTACTCCCACCCGGCTAAACCGAGTGTCCGAAATACGAGAAACGAAAAAACCATGCCTATGAATGGTGCCATCTCCACCAACTCCTCATCCTCTTTGTTCTTTATTATATATACCGACCATCGGTTTGTAAATACGAACGGCAATAAATGAAAGCCGTCAAGATTACGACCGCTCATAGTGAGCAAGCAGCAAATCTGACGGCTTTGGTTTTGCCTGTTTGATTGCCCAGAGGATTGCTCCCCCATCTAACCGACATGGGCCCATCTATTGTTTTGACGAGGCGGGGTATATTCTGAACAACTGAACGTATAGAACGACGCTAATAAGTGCTGACAGCAGGATCAGGCTGAATATCCCCATTGGCGGGATCCACGCCGATAAAAACACGGTCACCGGCGCTAAAAATCGCCCGATCGTATACTGCAGGTTATCCGCGCCCATGTATTGTCCTCTTGCATGCTCGGGCGCATAATGGCTGATAAAGCTCTGCATGACCGGTGAGCGAACAATCTCGCCGAATGTAAACACGATCGTAACGATAAACAGGAACCATAGATTGGTGCTGAAGCCGAGGGCGAACGTCCCTATTCCGGATAACAGTGATGACATAATGAATACGTCGCGTTCTTTCCAGTGGCGCAGCCATTTGGTTACCGGCAGGATAAACAGTACAAACAAGAGACCGTTCAAGCCGAGCAGCCATCCTAAAATTTCGGTGCTGGTGAGCATCAGCTCGCCCTCCTCCCAGGAGAACAAAGCCTGAGCAGGCACGTAGTTCGTGACGTAGACGGCTAAATACAAATCCAGCTGCATAATCGCTACCAGCGCGAATATCCCTGCTAGTATGTACACCAGAAACACTTTGTCGCGAAAAATTACGCCGTATCCCTTCCACTGCTCCTTCCATATCTCGCCCACCGGTGAGGAACGCTCTGCGCTTCGCTCACCAGTCGGCATGGATTCTTTAACGATAAAATAAATGGCGATGAAATACAGCAGCAGGATGATCGAGCAGGTCCACAACAGCTCCTGCCGGTAATAGAAGAAGAATACCGCTCCAAGGGCCGGGCCTAACACAGCCCCGATATTATTGGCGGTCGTGAATGTAGCGAACACTTGACGCCGGTCTTGTGCCGGAACCAGGTCTGCCACCATCGCCGTACTGGCCGGCCGATACACGGCCCCGCCAAAACCGATGGCGATAAATGCGGCATAATCGAGCCAATGAGAAGGCGACATGGCGAATACGGCAAACATCAAGGTTTGGAGCGCAGCGCCCATCAGCATGACGGGACGGCGTCCCACCCGGTCCGCCAAAGCGCCTCCGATCAAGCTCCCGGCCATGCTGAATAACGGAGGAACCGTCATCAGCATCCCCGCGATATCATTTCCTAATGCGTTCCCGAAGTAAACCGCAATAAACGGAAAGTACATCCACACGAGCATATTGAACAGCGCTTCGCCAAATAATCGAACTTTTAAATTGGTATTCCATAAACGAATTTGCATAAGAAACAGGCTCCCTTTAGCTTCACAGCGCAATGGCTTAGATATCCCGGCCGGGCATCACCTACTATAAAATAATTTCCAGGCAAAATATAGACTTATATTAGACGTTCGTTTATACTAATAATATGAAAATCGAATAAGACCCGGTTTGATTCAAATGTTCCTTAAATCGAACGTACGTTCTAATCTAATAATTAAAGACGCCTCCGCGGAGGCGTCTTTTTTAGACTTAAATGCAATATCGTTCTCTGGTTAATCGATCAGCTGCTTGGTCTCGTATAACCGATCAAAGATCAGCCGGCTCACCTCGGACACATGTCCTTTATCTTGATAAGTCAACCATGCCAGCTCCTCGATTTCCGAGGCTGGCGACAGCTCTCCGTCCGCCTCTGCCGTATAACAGGACATCTTCACGATGACGCCATCGGTTTTGCCGTGCGCCTCCGCCTCAAATGTTCCATAGTGGACGGCGCTTTCTGCCTTTACCCTGACGGACAGCTCCTCTTCAATTTCCCTGACTAGCGTTTCAACCTCCGTCTCGCCGGCCTCCCGCTTTCCTCCGGGAATATAGTACGTATCCTTACCTCTGGAGCGGGCGCACAAGATACGTCCGTCAACCACATGCAGCCATGCGACTTTATCAATGATGGATTCCATGTTTTCACTCTCCTCCTTCGTGTACTCTCCGTGACTCCTGCTTCTCTTGTGTTCCTCCTAATTTAAACACCAGAATGCCGCTGATGATAACCAGAACTCCAATCAGCTGGTTCATCGTAAACGGAACCTTCTCAAGACCGAGCCAGCCCAAGGAATCCCATAATAGAGCGAATCCGAGCTGGGACGTCATGACAATCGAGATGGCAAACGTCGGTCCAAGCATTCTCGTTGCTTGAACCAGGCATATTACGACGCCTACGCCGATTACCCCGCTGATCCAATACCAGGGCTTCATCCGTTCCAGCTGGAACGTGCCGGCACCCTCGACAGCCAGGCTTATGATCAAGGATGCGGCAAAGCCCAATCCGAGCACCAGCGTTGTCGTAGACCATAATCCCGTGGCCGCATTCACCCGGTTGTTAAATATATTTTGCAGACTTACCAGAGCGCCGGCGATAAGCGCCAATACCAATCCTCCGGCCACATTGGGCGCCTCCTTCCGTTTCCCGCATAACATGTCCTTAAGCGGTCATTATTCTTCATAAATATTGCCCCCGGCCACCTCCAGCAGCTTCTCCCGGTTCTTGATCAGGATGATGCCGCGGCGGCGCTCGATCAAGCCTTCCTTGCAAAATTTATGAATCACCCGATTCAGATGCCTGTAGCTTGTCCCGAGCAGATTCGCAATGTCAGACAGCTGGAAGGCATCGGGAGGATCACTTTCGAATGCTCCGGAACCGCCTTGCGAGATCGAAAGCAGATAACTGGCTAGGCGGACTTCCACCGGATGCATCAGATTAAAGCTCATGAAATTGGACTTAATATAGAATTTGCGGGTGAGAATTTGCAGCAGAAACTGAAGCAGCGGCGGATGCGACTGACCGTATTTATCCAGCCAGCGATGATGAACGGCAACCATGGTCGTCGGCATCACCGCCTGCACCGTATTGATGAACGGATTTCCTTGAATATACTCAATATCCCCGATCACCTCCAGCGGCGTTTTAAAGGACAGTATAAGCGCCTTGCCTTCCGGTGACGTTGTAAATACTTTGATTTTCCCTTCGACAAGCACATAAAGATACTCGGCTGTCCCCCCTTGCTGGCAGATGCTTTCCCCCTGGTCGTAATTACACAGCAACAGATAAGGCTCCAGTTCCTCCGGGAACACATTCTCCATCCGGTGCTCATAAATCAAGGAACGCAGCCGTTCCGGGTCGCGGCTTTCTTTCATCGATCCATTCACCTCCAATCTGTTCGTGAATCTGTCCGTGGCTGTTACATCTTAAGGATCAGCACACCGGCAATCATCATGGCAATACCGATGCAATGAGCTGCCGTAATCCTCTTCTTGGGCACGCCAAACCAGCCACCGGCGTCAATCACGAACGTCAGGCTCAGCTGCGCGATCAACAGCGCCGATATCGTCAAGGTCACCCCGATATGCCGGATCGCGGTAACTTCACTGAAGATGATGGGTGCCGCCAAAGCGCCTCCTAATAGATAGAGCGGATTCACCTGCTTGACCCAATGCCGCCTGCCGTCACGGAAGAAGGACAAAATCACCAAAGCCATCAAAAACCCCGTCAGCTGCGTTACGGTTGCGGCCGGCCATGTCCCCATGTCCTGACTGATCCTTGCGTTCGCCACACCTTGCATCGTTATGCATGCACCGCCCAGCATAGCAAATCCAATTCCTCTCATGCGTATAAACCCCTCACGTCGTAATAGATCTGTATATTATTTAAGAGCATATCCTGCGTTCGAGAAAAGGACATATGTCCTAAACGGGCAAAAATGATTAAACTAGGATTGCATCTATGACTCTACCGTCTTTTTGGTCTAAAATAGCATATATGTATTCATGCGCATCGCCCATGTGGAAGGAGATTCATATCATTCATGACGAACAAACAATCCTCACCCGAAACGCTCCGGCAAAGCCTGCAATCGGACTGCTCCAGCTGCTTCGGCTTATGCTGCGTGGCACTGCCCTTTGCGGCTTCATCGGATTTTGCGGTGAATAAGGACGCCGGAACACCCTGCAGCAATCTGAGAGCCGATTTCCGCTGCGGCATTCACGATCATCTGAGACAAAAGGGCTTCCGCGGCTGCACCGTTTTCGATTGCTTTGGCGCAGGACAGAAGGTGTCCCAGCTTACTTATCAGCGACGCGACTGGCGGCAGGCACCTGAGACCGCCAAGGAAATGTTCGACGTATTTCCGATTATGCGGCAGCTCCACGAGCTGTTATGGTATTTAAGCGAAGCATTGGAACAGCAGCCTGCTCAAGAGATTCATGCCGATATCGAGCATGCGCTGGCGGAGACCGAGCGGATGACGCTTCTCCCCCCGCCTGCACTGCTCAAGCTGGATGTGGCAGCTCATCGGGCCGAAGTCAATCTGCTGCTGCTTCGGACCAGCGAGCTTGTCCGGGAGGATGCCCGCCGCAAGCACACTGGTCCTCCCATCAGGAAGAAGATCGGCGGCCGGGGAGCGGACCTGATCGGCGCTAAGCTAAATGGCGCAGATCTTCGTTATGCCAATCTGAGAGGGGCTTATCTCATCGCAGCTGATCTGCGGGGCGCGGATCTGAGAGCAGCCGATCTGATCGGCGCGGATTTCCGGGATGCAGACATTCGTGGAGCCAATTTGACCGGGTGCCTCTTCCTAACCCAAGCCCAGGTCCAAGCAGCCGTCGGGGATGCAAGCACGAAGCTCCCGCCTTCGTTGACGCATCCGCAGCATTGGTCTGCCTAATTCGATACCGATGGCATGCTGCACTATAACTAGCGTGCGCAGAGCTTAATGCATGGCATACATGGTTATTTCAATATATCGCTGTTTTGCCTCTTCCACGAATCCTTCAGCGGAACAACACGGTTAAACACCAGCTTCCCCGAATGGGCGTGCTTGTTATCGAGACAGAAGTAGCCGTGTCTGATGAACTGGTAGGTTTCATGGGAGGAGGCATTTTTCATGCTTGGCTCAAGAATGGCCTTCTCCACTCGGATCAAAGATGCCGGATTCAGCAGCTCCTTCCAATCGTTGCCGGATTCCTCGAGAACAGCGGACTCCTTCAGAAGGCGGTCATACAGATGCAGCTCCGCAGGAACCCCGCATTCCTTGGACACCCATTGAATCGTCGACTTCACTTTACGCGCATTGAACCCGCTTCCGCTTCGTGTCAACGGGTCATAGGTGCAGTACAGCTCGGTAATTTCACCGGTCGCCGGATCCTTTACGACATGCTCGCAGCGGATAAAGTAAGCCCCCTTCAGCCGCACCTCCTGCCCCGGCGACAGCCGGTGAAATCCGGCGATCGGGTTCTCCATGAAATCCTCCCGCTCGATCAACAGCTCTCTGGTGAACGGGACTTTTCTAGTCCCCAGAGACTCATCGCCTTCACGGTTCGGCAGCACAAGCATTTCCTTGCGGTCCGCCGGAAAATTCGTGATGACCACTTTAAGTGGATGCATGACGGCCATGGCATTGATGGCCCGCATCTTCAAATCCTGACGGACATAATGCTCGAGCATCGCCGAGTCCACGGTACTTGGATTTTTTAGCGCGCCAAGCTCTTCGAAGAATCGACGAAGCCCTCCCGGAGTCACGCCTCTTCGTCGCAATCCTTGCAGCGTCGGCAGCCTCGGATCATCCCAGCCGTCGACATAGCCTCCTTCAACCAGCTCCCTTAAATATCGCTTGCTTGTGACCGTTCCCGATACGTTCAGCCGGCCGAATTCCCTCTGCTTGGGAGGCTCGGAAATTTCAAGCTCCCTGAGTACCCATTCATAAAGCGGGCGGTGATCTTTGAACTCAGCCGAGCATAGGGAATGCGTAATCCCTTCAATGGCATCCTGGATCGGATGGGCAAAGTCATACATCGGGTAGATACACCACTCTTTTCCGGTTCGATAATGCTCAGCATGGATAATCCGGTACAGTACGGGATCCCGCAAATTAAGATTGGGTGATGACATATCGATCTTCGCCCGAAGCACCTTCGAAGCGGCTGCATGCTCTCCATTCTTCATCTGCTTGAACAAAGACTCGTTTGCTTCCACCGTCCGGCCTCGGTATGGACTATCCTTCCCCGGCTCGGTCAGCGTGCCGCGGTAAGCAGCCATCTGCTCCGGACTAAGGTCACAGACATAAGCCTTGCCCTTGCGGATCAGCTTGATCGCGGCCTCGTATATTTGCTGCGAGTAATCCGATCCGAAGCAGACCTCCGGCTTCAATCCGAGCCATTCGATATCCCGCTTGATCGCTTCCACATATTTAACGTCTTCCTTAAGCGGATTCGTATCGTCGAAGCGCAGATTAAATCTGCCGCCAAACCGTTCGGCAATCGAATGGTTAACATGGATGGCATAAGCGCTTCCGATGTGAAGGTAACCGTTCGGCTCAGGCGGGAACCGCGTTGCGATCGGCCTGCTGTACACACCGCCCGCGATATCCACCCGCACGATATCCGTCAGAAAATCAGTCATATCCGCGTTCTTTTTGTCAGTGCTCATGGTTATACCCTCCTCCTATTTGAAATGTTCAAACCAGCGGCGGAACGACAAAAAAATCCCGCCTCCAAGACAATTGCCTTGGGGACGAGATTTGATATCGCGGTGCCACCCCTATTTGCCGATATTTCACAATACCGGCCTTATCAGGTACGGCCATCGGCTGACGGCTTATACCCTAGCTCTATAACAGGAGCTCCTGTCGCACCATCTACTGTATGCAATACACATGCACAAGTTCCGATGCGCCGCTCAGAGGCTTGGTTCAACGAACGGTATCCCGCCCCTTTTCAGCTTGCCGGGGCTCTCTGTAGGGAATCCTGAATCATCTACTCTTCTCTTCATCGCGTTTACAATTTGAATTATAGTATCATCAAAGAACGCAAAAGTAAATCATGGAATGGCATGCCTGCGGCAATTACACCGGAAGCAGCTTAACTGTCGCCTGCTTGCCGCTAATCTGGATGCCGGTTTCCTTCGTGCCCTTCCCGGCGAGGTCCTGGATTAACCGTTCCAGGAGCTTCCGGGCGGCATCGCCCTCCTTGCCCTGAATGCGGATGATCGGCTGGACCGCCTTGCCCGATTCAAGCAGCCGCTGCATTTGGGACAGCTTGGTGTCATAGTCATAGTCCTCGATATGTACGGTCAGGCGAAATTCTTTTACTTTGACAGGACCGTCAGCCTGCTTCTGTCCCCTCTTCTCCTTCACGGCCTCCTGCTTGGCCATTCCGCGGCTGACCAGCTTGCATGGCGGCGGGCTGCTGAACAGCGAAGTGCACACTAAATCCGCCTTGTTCGCTTTCGCCAGCGCTAGCGCCTCGTCTCTTGACATGATGCCGAGATCCTCGCCGTCCAGTCCCGTCAGCTCAACCTCGCGCGCTTTTATTTTTTCGTTCATCAACAACATCCGGTGGCCTCCTTCAAATCCTTCCCTGTACGTAAGGATAGCATATCATATTAGGCAAAAAAGATCGCCCAAGCATATTGCTGGAACGAACCTGATCCGAAGGGCAGATGCGTACGGTAATTTCTCAGCCGGCAAACGTATATTTTGCCATCTTATCCCCCCAAGGCGCGATCCCCGCTTCACGAAAACCGATCTGGAGATATAATTTCTCCGCCCGCTCATTCTCTTTTTTATAACAAAGCATCACATGCTTCGTCCGATCCGGCGCGCTGCGAATCTCTTCCAGCACCAGCCGCAGGGCCGGCTTCGCATAATGCAGTCCCTGATAATGCTCATCGATCATGAACCGGTAAATCCAATAGTTATCATCGTAGGTATGGACCCCGTACATGACAAAACCAACCATGTCCTCATCATGATATATGGCCCTTGTCCGGAATCCATCCATAAACTGCGCCTCCGCGATGGAGTATAGGTTGGGTGCAATCCACTTCACTTGCTCAGCCTTCGGCTTGAGGCGGATGCAGTCCTCCCAGTTGTTTTTATTGATCGCATGAAGTGAAATCATACGCAAGACTCCTTTTTATCTGGTGTATGGGTCTATCCTAATCCAAACCGGGAAGCCGTTCACGGTATTAATCAGATATAACTAAACAATTCACTTGGAAACAGCATATCCGTGCTGCGCGATTATGAAGCAAGGGAATGATTCATTATACATGTTTTCGCCATATGCCTGAGTACGGTTTACTGGATAAACTATTAGTAACTTTATTGAAAATGGAGGCGGTATTGATGCGGCAACTGAAACAGAATGCGCAATCGAAAGGAACGATCACAATGAATTTAATAATGAGGGCTGCTATATATGAAGAACATATTGAATATCGGGGTGTTGGCCCATGTTGATGCCGGCAAAACGACATTAACCGAACAGATTCTCTTTAAAACAGGCGTGATCAACCGAGCCGGCTCGGTTGATCAGGGCAATACAACGACCGATTCGCTCGATATTGAGCGCCGTCGGGGAATTACGGTCAAATCCGCGGCGGTTTCGTTTATGCTGGGAGAATTGAAGGTCAATTTGATCGACACGCCCGGTCATGCGGATTTTATATCGGAAGTCGAGCATTCGTTAAGCGTTCTGGACGGCGTTATCCTGGTTATTTCTGCCATTGAAGGCGTGCAGGCACAAACAAGGGTGCTGATGCAAACGTTAAAGGAACAGGGTATCCCGACCATTTTATTTATAAACAAGCTCGACCGGATGGGTGCGGACTACCGCAAAGTCTGCAGCATGATCCGTCAGCGGCTGAGCGGGAACGTGTGCGAGATGTCGGTCCCATCGGAGGAAGGTACGGCGTGGGCCACGGTCCGTCCCGCCGACCCTCATGAAGCTGGCTGGCTCGAGATTCTGGCTTCGAACAACGAAGATATGCTGCGGCATTATGCGCACGACATCCCTGTTTCTGCGGTTCGATTGCAGGCGGAATTGCGCCAGCAGACCAAGAACGCCGAAGCTTATCCGCTATTTGCGGGATCCGCAGCCAGGGGCGTAGGGATCGAGCCCCTGCTGGAGGCGATGCAGTCCTTCCTGCCTGTTCATACTCCCGCCGAGGACAGCGCCGATCCTTTATCCGGCCTTGCATTCAAGGTCATGAAGCAGGCAAATGGTGAGCGTCTTGCCTATCTTCGATTGTTCGCCGGAAGCATCCGTAAGCGGGAGCGAATACCGGTCGTTTCGAAAGACGGGCATACATCGCATGTTAAGGTAAAGCAGCTGTTTAGCCTGATGCATGGAGCCATCGTGCCAACGGACGGCGTCCATGCAGGGGACATCGCGGTCCTGGGCGGCGTGGATGTTAAGGTAGGCGACGTGATCGGCGTTGTTTCCGATCGCATGAAGTCTTTCCACTTTGAACGCCCGCCGATCCAGGTCAAGGTATCCGCCATGGATGCAAAGGATGCTCCAATCCTGCATCTCGCACTGAGCGACCTCACTATGGAGGACCCTTTCCTGCAATATAACCGGGATTCAAGAACGAATGAAAGCTTTATTCACGTGTTCGGCAAGGTTCAGCAGGAGATCCTGCTTGAAACCATCAGGGAGCAGTACGGGATCGAGGCCGTCTTCTCCGCTCCGAAAGTGATGTGTTTGGAGAAGCCCGTTTCTGCCGGCGCGGCCGTGGAGCGGATGGGAGAGCCCCAGAATCCCTTCTATGCAACCGTCGGTTTCCGGGTTGAGCCGGGAACCGATGGATCGGGATTGCAATACCGGTTGGAGGTTGAGCTCGGATCCCTTCCGCTAGCCTTTCAGAAAGCAATCAAAGATACCGTGTATGAGGTTCTGCAGGAAGGGCTCTATGGTTGGTCCGTCACGGATATCGTCGTGACTTTAACCCATACCGGCTATGCAAGCCCCGTCTCGACCGCCAAGGATTTCCGGAGTCTGACGCCGCTCGTGCTGATGAAGGCGTTGAACGAGGCTGGAACGGATGTATATGAACCGGTAAACAAGCTTCAATTCATCGTCCCGGAATTTAGCTTGAGCAAGGTGTTGTCATCCCTGGCTGCTCTAGAAGGAGCCTTCGAGGAACCAAGGTTTGTGAACGGCATCGTCCACATCAATGGAACGATCCCTGTTCGCACCTCCGACCAGCTCAAAGCCGAGGTCCACGCCTTGACGAGCGGCGAAGGCCTGCTGACCATCAGGCCAGGCGGTCACGTTCGTGTCCGCGGAATGATTCCGGTGAACGCCCGCAAGCAGATAAATCCGCTTCACCGCGGGGAGTACATGCTGTACCTGAACAACATCATGTAACCGGCCCATCATCCGTCCCTCGTGCGTTGTTTCGCCGTCCGCGACGGGCTTCAGGAAGCTGCGTCTATCACCGAGCACTGCCGACTGCTATCATTTCGCCCCTCTCTATCTTTCTTAGTCCGGTGCAACTCTTTTTGCCCCTCGTCACTTATTAAGTGATAGGAAACAACGTTGCTCTAGACCCACCCGACTTCGCCTTGATAATATAGTCAAGTATTGTTTGAGGGATGCGAAAAAAGGAGTCGACTGGATGTGGAACAACAGCGTTACGAAGATTTGAAAACAGGTGAAAAGGGCGCCATTATCAGTATAATTGCTTATTTGTGCTTATCTGCGATTAAACTCGTGATCGGTTATGCCGGGAACTCCGAAGCCCTAAGGGCGGACGGATTGAATAATGCAACAGATATCGTTGCCTCGATCGCGGTGCTGATCGGGCTCCGCTTATCGCAGAAGCCAGCGGATCAGGACCATCCGTACGGACATTGGAAGGCCGAAACGGTCGCGTCCTTAATGGCTTCCTTTATCATGATGGCAGTCGGAATTCAGGTCCTGTTCGGGGCAGTTTCATCTATATTTGAAGGCAAGCATGAAGCACCTGACCTGATCTCCGCATGGACCGGGGCATTCTGCGCCATTGTGATGTTCGTTGTCTATCGGTACAATAAGCGCCTTGCCGCCAAAATCAACAGCCAAGCGGTCATGGCTGCAGCCAAGGACAACCTGTCGGATGCTTGGGTCAGCATCGGCACCGTTGTCGGTATCGTCGGCGCCGCTCTCGGCTTGCCTTGGCTCGATCCGGTGACGGCCGTGCTTGTCGGCTTCCTGATCTGCAAGACGGCATGGGATATTTTTCGCGATGCCTCCCACCATCTAACCGATGGATTCGATGAGGATAAAATCAGCGCCTTCCGAAAAACGGTGCAGCGCGTTCAGGGCGTTAAAGGCGTTAAGAATATCCGCGCCAGAAATTACGGAAGTAACGCCGTCGTTGATGTCGTAATTCTCGTAAAATCCAATCTGGACATTCGGGTTGCCCATGATATCGCAGATCAGGTGGAGCATGCATTAAAGCTCTCGCACGGCGTCTATGACGTTCATGTCCATATCGAGCCCAATTGAGAGAGAAAGCCAGCAGTCAACCGCAAAAAAAGAGATGGCCGTCATCAAAACGGCCGTCCCTTTTCTATAGTAAGAATTTCACATCCATCTGCTCCATGCCAGCCATGGCCGGATGTGCCGTATGTCGGATAACCGAACCTAGTTTGCCCACTCATCATATCAGCATCATGATTATGAGATGACGCTTGAATCGGTCCGCATACGGACTCTCTCCTAATCTGATCTTTGCTGAATCGGTTGTATGTTGAAAGCTGGGTTTCCTGCTTTATATGACGCCGAATCCTTACTTGGCATAATTGTCTATCACCCAGAAATACAATATAATCATATTGCCTAATTTTTCTAAAGAAAGCGGTGCATAGGAAATGAGCAGTATGCTCGGTGTATCCGGACTTGCGTTCTTGTTGGTAACCTTATTTACGCCGCTCCTTATCTGGGGGCTGCGCACCTTGAAGCTGATGCAGCCGATCCGCACGGAACTTCCTCCCGATCATCAAGCCAAGCGCGGAACGCCTCTCATGGCCGGTCTTATCCTCTTCATCGGAATCATCGTCTCTTTGCAATTTCATCCCGATCCGCTTATGATCTTCCTGTGCTCGACCTTTCTTCTGTTCAGCTCGATCGGATTCATGGATGATTTTAAAAAGGCTGTGTTTCAAGATCCCTCCGGCATTTCCGGGCGGATGAAGCTGGTGTTTCAATTTCTGTTTACCGGCGGGCTGCTGCTCGTTCTATTCCGGTATTTCTCGCTCTCGAGCGATATTGATCTATTGGGCGGGTATTCCCTGCAGCTGCCGATTGCGGTGTATGTGATTATTATGCTGCTCTTTATCGTCGGATCCGCCAATGCGATCAATTTTACGGACGGATTGGACGGGCTGCTGATCAACGTATCCATCCCTACGTATTTCTTCTTTTTTGTCATATCCGACAAGCCGGAGGTACAAGCATTCTCGCTCGTTATGATCGGCTGTCTTCTCGGTTTGCTGTTGTACAACATTTATCCTGCCAGAGCGTTCATGGGGGATACGGGATCGCTTGCCATCGGCGGCTCCCTTTCATTCCTGGCCGTGATCGAGAAGGTTGAGATTTTGATTCCGCTGCTATTTTTCGTTTATTTAGCCGAACAGCTCTCGGTCATTCTGCAAGTCTGGTATTACAAGCGCACGAAGCTGAGATTATTCCGAATGACGCCCATCCATTTTCATTTCAGCTTGAAATACGGCTGGAGCGAGAACAAGATCGTGGTCATTTTCGGATTTGTATCATGGTTTATGGTGTTGATCAGCTGGTTGATAGCACGTTACGCGATGTAATCGTCTTTATATCCCGGATTCGAACTCGAGCAGCTCTTTGCGCAGACTGCCCAGCGTATCCCTGCGTTCTTCTTCTGCTTGTTCGTCATAAAGCAGCTGCTCCATGAATTCCCATATATCCTCGAGCCGACGCCTGAATTGATAGAAACGCAGCGCGTCTTCATTCATCTGATAGCCGTTATGGCGGGTACGGTAAATACGCATAAATCGCTCAAAATACGGCGTATTCGTCATGAACATCAGATCCGATTCAACCGGCGCTAATTTCATGCCTTCCCAATCGAGCAGCACTAATTTGTCCCCGTTCATCATGAGATTCCAGGGGTGCAGGTCCATATGGCAGAGCGCCATGCGCAGATTACGGCCAGATAAGCGCTCAGCTAGCGTGCGGGCCCTGCGTATTCCATCGAACAAGTGCGAACGAGCAGGGGCTATTGCGGCTTCCATATCATTCGGCAGGCCGTCTTGCAAGCGGTCTTCCAGCTGTCGCAGAAACGGAATCTCGAAGCTCTCGCGAATGCCCGGCGTAGAATACGGGATATCCTCACCCAGCAGGTGAAGCTCGCTGACGATTTCGGACAGCTGCCTGACCTGCGCTCCCGTCAATGCCTTCTCGCCAACCGTTTCGCCTTCGATATACTCAAACAGCAGATAGATCCCGGATTGATCCTCACAGCGGTACTGGCCGTCCAGGGTTCGGACAGGCACCGGCACCTTGCCCCGAAAGGCTTCCTGCTCCGAAAGCCACGCCAGAATCGGTATGTATTCCCGAATGGCAGCCGTCCATTTCGGCTAGAGGCACGGTTCTTCTCATATTGCTTAAGAAAATAGGAGCGGCGATCATCGTTCACTTTAAATGCCAGCGCCGCCCAGCCGCCTTGCTGCGGCCTGACGCTGCGTAGTTCGATGCCATAGTGATTCTTCATTATGGACCGGATTCTGAACATCATAAAGGGCCCCCTCTCATGAAATAGTATATCCTCCCCTGCTCGAGTACGTCGATCGCTCCCATGATCTTGTTCGCAGCGCTTCGGGCCAGCTGCACATTCGATGCCGGCCAAGCTGTTGGATTGTCAGGCTCACATTGCAGGCGAACGGATTTGGGCTTACAATGGCCTACAATGAATGGATGAGCCATTTATTTCATCGGACGAGCAGCTGCTTCCTCGTATGAACCATAAGCGTTTGAAGTTTTCAGCAAAATAAAGGGGGTAATACCATGAGTGCAAATCCTTGGGATGCCGAGTGGGATGTCTCCCACGCACTCGTCCGGCGTTTGCTGGACCACCAGTTCCCTGAGCTCTCCGCTGAAACGGTTGAGCTGCTGGGCCATGGCTGGGATAATATCGTCTACCGGGTCGGGTCCGACTATGTCTTCCGGTTTCCAAGAAGGCGGGCCGCTATTCCTCTCTTGCAGACCGAAGCGAGGATCCTTCCGAAGCTGTCGAGCTGCATAACCGTGCCTTATTCGAAACCGATTTATTTTGGCACGGAAAGCGTGGCGTATCCGTCACCTTTTCTAGGTTACACCCATGTACCCGGCGTGCTTCCAAACGGCTTAAGCAATACTCTGCGCGCACGTTCCGCGCCGATTCTTGCACAGTTCCTGAAGTCTCTTCACGCGTTCCCGCTGGATAAGGCCGAAGCTGAGGGAGTGCCGCATGATCAGCGAAATCTAGCGGATGTCAGTGGACGCAAAGACCGCATGCTTGGCTTTCTGCCGAAGCTAAGTCCGCATCTCGGAAGGGAAACGGCCGGCGCATTGGAAAGGTATATCGATACGATCAGGCTCGACCGGGCTTCCACACGAAAGGCTCTGATCCACGGAGATCTGCATTATAAAAACATGCTGGTCGACGATGTTGGGGTCATATCCGGGATCATTGATTGGGGCGACGTTAACGTGGGGCATCCCGCCTGCGACTTAAGCGTTGCCTATAGCTTCCTGCCCCCGTCATCCCGGCCCGCCTTCTTTGAAACGTATGGAGAGGTCGACGACGAGACTCATGTCCTGGCACGCATGCTCGCTGTATTTATGCCGATGCTCATTTTGCTGCAGTCCATCGACGACCGGGATGAACGAAACAAGCTCGAGGCAACACGGACCATTATGCGTGCACTCGCCTAAACAGCCCATTTCCTTACCGCGTGCCTCTCCCGGCTCGAGGTGTAATGATGACTGCTGCACGATGATCAGGCGTCGACGCTCGGACGACAAGCCATACAGGCAAACAAGAAAGAAGCTTGAATCAATCAAGCTTCTTGGTCATGGAGCATCGGCGGACCGATTCATCTTATATTTTCATCATATTGAGGAGAGGCATGATAGACTGGATTACATTCACGCCAAGCTTGATGTGAGGCAAGATATCCCCGATGAAGCCGAGAGGTCCCGGTCCGCCTCGGTTTTCGGCTTCGACGGCAGCTCCGGGAGCAGCTTCGGCAGCAGCTGGAGAACCGCCGCTGAACGCGCCCGCACCGAATAAATCGCTGAACAATCCGGATATTCGAGCTCGATCGCCGCTTCTTGCGATTCGGGCCGCAGCCTGATCGTTAACCCGGAATCCCGAAAGGGTGACCTCTTTGCCGTGTACCTTATTCAGCTCGCCGATATAACAGCTGCCATCCTTCAGTACGACAACGACAGGGTGACCGACCCATCGCTTTGCCGACTCAGATCTGGATCTTGCAGGTCTCTTCCGTCTTGATGGCATCCTGCACTGTTCACCTCGCTCCCACTCTAGTAATTAATATATCCTATGCCGGCTCCTCCTTAATTTCTTGTGCCTTTATAAGCGGGATAATCGTATACTTTGAGTGAAAAGCGAAGAATCGCGTGCCTCTCCCATTTACGGTTGAATTGGCAGGGCAGAATGCTCCCTTCCCTCTAGGTTGCAGGACGATTGGAAGCTCTCACGGTGCCTTGGTTGGATGAGGGATCGGTAAACAGCTGGAGCATCAGCCAATAGCCGAAATAACCGAGAAGCCCCCCGAAACTGTTAAGAATCAGATCATCCACGTCAAAGCTGCCCATGGAGAAAAGCAGCTGCGAGCACTCCAGCGCAAGACTGACAGCGAAAGAAGCGATCAAAGCCCCCAAGGCCTTCCCTTTGGTCAGAAGTCCCATGAATATGCCGTTCGGCATAAAAATAACGACATTCCCCAGCAAATTGATCATATGATGCAGGTCCGAGATCCGGTGGATATTCTGTTTAATCGTTACAAAAGGCGTGAGATTCGCGAACTCCAGCCGATTCTGCATCATTTCGGGGTGCTGCATCGCGCGAGCCAGCTGTTTCATAAGTAAGGATGCATCCACCGGACCGAACTTAAACAGGATGATCTTGAGCAGCACATACAAGTATCCGCCATACAATACGATTAACGTAAATTTGGGCCAAGGCTTCATTATCGGTCCCCCCCGCCCCGGATCACCGTCACGATAACACCATCCATATTGTTGCCGGAAAGCACATATGGGCTATGATCAGGAAGCTTAATCGAGGTTCCGCCCTTGGCAACGGGTACATAGCGAATATCGTACCGTTGTCCTTCAACGGTTGTCGAGAACTCTTTCTCCTTCTTCAAAAACATTAAGTATTCTTCTAACGTAAACCTCTTCTCTTCCATGATCCGGCTGTGCGGCAAGCCGACATACCGAAAATGCCACGGCTCATACTGGATCCCCGTAATTTCGGTTTTGTCCTTCGGATACCTGAGAATAAAACCATACTTCCAGGCATGCTCCTGAAGCCATCTGCCTTCCGGCGACCGGTCAATCGGCATCTGGGTTGAGCCGATATCCATGGACAGGCCGAGATTATGCTCGCTGTATCCGGCGGGCAGCGCATAATCAGCCCCTTTTTCACGATACAGCTGCTCCTGCTCCTCCATGTCCCGATAGCCGCTGCTGAGCATGAAATGAACAACGCCATCCTTCGCGGCAGCTTCCATCATCCCGTTGAAATGCTCCGCTACTTGCCGTGACAGCCGAATGGAATTGTCCAGCAGTGCATACCCTTGGAGGAGTTCGGGGGTATCATGCAGATGAACGATATCGGATGGAACCGCATCGGCATCCAGTTTAAACTCCTTGTTTACCAGGACCAGGTTGCCGCGGCGAATTTGATCTTCTTTTACTAGAACGGTCTGCACCCCGGCATCCGGTTTTTGATGAGTCTGACTATCATCGGTATTCTGCTTGGCGGGTTGGACTGCGGAATCCTGACCCGCACTCTCGTTCCGGCCATTCCCCGTATGCTGCGGTTTCTCGGCCGAATCGCAGCCCGCCAGAATGAATACGATTATCAAAAGCATGATCCATTTCTTCAACTTAAGCATCTCCCTCTGTCGTCATTAACTCCCTCAGCTTACGTGATAACTATTAAGAAAATAGCAGATGAAACCTAAAGATTTTCTTAAGAAGCGATCGACCGCGATATACATGAACCCCTTTGACAATCTGGGAGAGGATGGCTTAACTTGGTAACTAGACCATACACACCATATACTAAAGAAGGTGAATCGCACTCTTGCTCAAATTATTCCGTTATTTGCGTCCCCACTGGGCTGCGGCTGTTCTGGCACCGCTGCTCATGCTGCTGGAGGTCGCCATGGATCTCCTTCAGCCGGTTTTCATGGCGCGCATTATCGACCAAGGGGTCATGCAGAATGATACGGCCCGCATCCTGCATACGGGCTTGCTTATGCTTGGATGTGCCGGGGTCGGGCTGGTGGGCGGTCTCGGCTGCACGGTTTACTCCTCGATCGCTTCCCAGCGTTTTGGCGCCGACCTGAGGCGGGATTTGTTCCGCAAAGTTCAAACCCTCTCCTTCCGTAACCTGGATGAGCTGTCGACCGGCTCGCTGATTACGCGGCTGACGAATGATATCGTGCAGCTCCAGACGATGGTCCAAATGCTGCTCCGCATCTTCGTGCGCTCCCCGCTGCTGGCCATAGGCAGCATCATCATGGCCGTGATCATCAGCCCAAGGCTTGCGGTCATCCTGGCTATTGCCGTTCCGCTGCTGTTCATTGTCATGTTTTTGCTGATCCGGGCAACCTTGCCGCTGTTTACCAAGGTCCAGAACAAACTCGATATGGTCAATACGGTACTCAAAGAGAACTTCGCGGGCATTCGCGTGTCCAAGGCGTTTGTCAGGGCAGGATATGAGAAGCGGAGATTTCACGAGGCAAACGCGGATTTCACGGAAGCTTCCGTCAAGACCCAGCGTCTCGTTGCGCTTAATATGCCGATTCTTACGATGATTTTGAATGTCAGCATCGTAGCCGTCTTATGGTTTGGCGGAAAAAATGCCATCGACGGCAGCTTTGAGGTCGGCAGCCTTGTCGCTTTCATCAATTATGTCACCCAGGTGCTGTTTGCCGTTTCATCCGTCGCGATGATGCTCGTAAGGATATCTACCGCAAAGGTATCTGCCGACCGGATCCAGGAGGTCATGGACACCCGGCCTGACATTATCAACCAATCCGCTCCGGTACAACAGGTGGACCCTCATGGCGAGGTAGTATTTGACCGGGTTTCATTCGCTTATCGGGCGGACGGTGGAAAACCCGTTCTGCAGGATATTCGGTTTACGGCACAGCCCGGGCAGAAAATCGCCATCATGGGAGCAACCGGAGCAGGCAAGAGCACTTTGGTCTCCCTGCTTCCTCGTCTGTACGACGCATCGGCCGGAAGCGTGCGGATCGACGGCGTGGATGTGCGGGAGTACGATTTGGACGCACTGCGCGAGCGGATCGGCATCGTGCTGCAAGAGACCATTCTTTTTACCGGGACGATCCGCGATAACATCCGTTACGGCAAGCCTGACGCATCCGATGAGGAGGTCGTTGCTGCGGCCAAAGCCGCTCAAGCGCATGATTTCATCGCCGCCATGCCGGATGGTTACGATACGGTGCTCGGGCAGCGGGGCGTCAATCTGTCGGGCGGGCAGAAGCAGCGGATTTCGATCGCCAGGGCTTTGCTCGTAAGGCCGTCCATTTTAATTCTCGATGACAGCACAAGCGCGCTCGATATGGGAACCGAATCCCGCCTGCAGCAGGAATTATCCCGGCTCATGTCTGGCCGGACTTGCTTTATGATCGCGCAGCGGGTCTCGTCCGTGATCGACGCGGACAAAATCCTGGTCATGGATAACGGAAGCATCGTGGCGGAAGGCACGCACGCCGAGCTTCTTGCATCCTGCGAGCTGTACCGGGATATTTACCAATCCCAATACGGCAAGGAGGTGTCCGCCCATGGCTAGAACGGATCAGCAAAGAATGGATCAGGATAGAACGCAGCGTGCCGATCATCCCCCGGATCTCAGCATGAGAGGCGGAAGACCGACGCATGGCATGACCGCCGCCAAAAGCAAGCCCAAAAATACGTTCGGCACCATTCGCCGGATCTGGAGCTATATTCGGCCTTACAAGGCAGGAATGGCTGCCGTATTCCTGCTCACCTTGGTCAGCACGGTGCTCTCCCTCATCGCTCCATATTTGCTCGGGAGCGCTGTGGACGACTACATTATTCCAGGGGATTACAAGGGGCTTGCCGGTTTATGCGCGGCTTTATTGTCCGTGTATGCAGGAACAGCCCTCTTCGCCTGGCTGCAGCAGCATGTGATGGTGAAGGTATCCCAATTATCCATACAGGACATGCGCCGGGATATTTTTGCAAGACTGCAGCTGCTCCCTCTTCGTTTCTTTGACAGCAAGACGCACGGAGAATTGATGAGCCGCACGACGAACGATATCGAGAACGTCTCCGGCACGCTGAACCAAAGCGTAACGCAGCTGATCGCCAGCATACTGTCCCTCATCGGCTCGCTGGTCATTATGCTTTACTTAAACGTAAGGCTGACGCTGCTCAGCATGGTAACCATACCGCTGGTCATGCTGTTTACGAAGACGGTAGCCGGGCGCACCCGAAAATATTTCTCCAAGCAGCAGGCACATTTGGGGGAGCTTAACGGGTTTATTGAAGAAACCGTCTCCGGGCAGAAGGTGGTCCAGATCTACCGGAGAGAGCGGCATGCGGGGGAGCAGTTTGATGCATATAACAAAAAGCTGACTGAAGCGAGCATTCAGGCACAGATCTATGCCGGCACCGTCGGTCCTGTTATGAACGTGCTGAACAACGTCAGCTTCGCTTTGATCGCTGCGGTTGGCGGTTACATGGCCTTCCAGGATTGGACCACCGTTGGAATCGTCGTAGCTTTCCTGAATTATTCCAAGCAGTTCCAGCGTCCGCTGAACGATCTGGCGAATCAGTTTAACCTCGTGCAGTCAGCCGTCGCGGGAGCCGAGCGCGTGTTTGAAATCATGGATACGGAATCCGAATACGAAAATCATGAACCCTTGCAGGACGCCAGCCGCCTCCGCGGCGAGGTTGTATTTGACCGGGTATCCTTCGGCTATAAGGAAAGCGTACCGGTTCTGAACAATGTATCGCTGACGGCCCGTCCAGGGCAAACCATTGCACTGGTCGGTCCGACCGGCGCAGGCAAAACAACCATCATCAACCTGCTCACCCGTTTCTATGATATTGATTCGGGCAGCATTACGCTGGATGGCATCGATATCCGTCTGCTGGATAAAGACAGCCTTCGCCGCAAGCTGGGCATCGTGCTTCAGGACGCCTATGTATTCTCCGCTTCCATCCGGGAGAACATCCGCTACGGGCGAACCGATGCGACGGATGAAGAGATCGAGGAGGCGGCCAAGCTGGCCAACGCGCATGATTTTATCATGAAGCTGCCGGAGGGCTATGACACGATGCTGGTATCCGGCGGAAGCAACCTGAGTCAAGGGCAGCGGCAGCTCCTGACCATTGCCAGAGCCGTGCTCGCCGATCCGGTCATTCTGATCCTGGATGAGGCGACAAGCAGCATCGACACGCGCACCGAGATGCATATCCAGTCTGCGATGCGCACGCTGATGCAGGGACGGACCAGCTTTGTCATTGCGCACCGTCTGAGCACGATCCGCGAAGCGGACGAAATTCTCGTCATGCACCAGGGCGGCATAGCGGAACGCGGCACGCACGAGCAGCTCCTGGCACAGCGCGGCTTTTACTTCGATCTGTACAACAGCCAGTTCAAGCTTCCCGGATAACGTGAAAACATCCCCATGCACAAGCATGGGGATGTTTTCGCGCTGCCTTAGCGTGCAAGAGCCCCACCCAGCTTATGAACGCATTTCGTTAAGCTGGCTTATGGGGGCCCGGATATCCTTAGTCCATCAGTAAAGTCACTTCGGAGAGTTCAGAAGCGAGCGATTCGAGTATCTGCCTCGGTTTAGAAGTCTCCAGGAAACATTAACTTCCCTACAGAGGGGCGATCGATCCCCCTTCACGTTTTGCGGGTCCGTGTGACTTTACTGTAGGCTTAATAACCTGCAATCAACCCGTAGGCAAGGTAAGCTGCCGTCCCCCACATGATTACCGCCGATATCCGGTTGATCACCGTAAGCAGCCGGCCCGAGGTGTCCATGCTTCCCACCGCTTTCCCGGCGATTCCAAGCGCCATAAACCACAACCAGGATACCGCAATGCACACGGCGGCAAAAGCCGCCTTCTCTCCCCCTGCATACTGGATAGAGCTGGTACCGATTACCCCAACCGTATCCAGAAGTGCATGCGGATTCAGCAGCGATACGGACATGGCGAATGCGATCTGCTTCTTGGGGCTTAACGAACGGGGACTGCCTTCCTCCGGCTTATGGGGTCTGCTCTTCCATGTCGCTAGCCCCATGTAAATTAGAAATCCGACCCCGAGTATGATCATGGCAACGCGCAGCCAATCGTATTGGAGAACGACCACCGATACTCCCATAATAGCCAACGTAATGAGCAGCGTATCGCACAACGCTGCCGTAATAATCACCGGGAGCGCCCTAGCCAGCTTCGGTTGGACCGCCCCTTGATTAAAGACAAACACGTTTTGCACCCCCAGGGGCAAAATCAAACCCAATGCCAATATAAAACCATGAACAATAACGCCGGCCATCTTTTTTTTACCCCTCCAGCTTCATTTTTACCCTATTGTAGAGTAAGGTGATCCTCTTGTCTCCGACCAATTGGTTGGCACTTTACCCAACCAATCGAATATAATAGTGGAATCACCTTACGTAAAGCGGGGGGTTAGTTGTGACGGAAGAGTGGAGCTTGAGCAAGTCGGAAGGCATTCCGCTTCATCAGCAAATTTATGACCGCATCAAAGAGAAAATTATGAACGGGGAATGGCCTGTCGGCACCCGGATACCACCGCAGCGGGAGCTGGCCGCCCGGTTCGGGGTGAACCGGAGCACGGTGGTGTATGCGCTGGGCGAGCTCGCAGCCGATGGCTTGATCGAGGCGATGACCGGCCGGGGGACCGTCGTCGCCAACAACACCTGGAATTTGCTGTCTTCCGCTCCGTCCCCTGATTGGAACCGTTATGTGAAATCGGGTCTCTATCAGCCCAATATACAGATAATTCAAGCTATCAATCAGGCAGAGGCCGCCCCTGGCATCGTCCGCCTCGGAACCGGTGAGCTCTCACCGGAACTGCTGCCTGCCGGCGAGATGCTGGAGAAGCTTAACCGGAGTCAAACCGCCGCCTTTTCACTTGGATATTCCGAGCCGAAAGGCAGCCTGGTATTAAGGGAAGCCGTAAGCCATTATTTACGCAGCAAAGCGATTAATGCGTCGCCCGCTTCCATTTTGATCGTATCCGGCGGTCTCCAGGCGCTTCAGCTTATATCGTTAGGCCTGCTGCACCGCGGCTCCACGATATTCGTCGAGAACCCGTCCTATCTAAATTCCATTCATGTATTCCAATCCGCAGGCGTACGTATGCATGGGCTTCCCATGGACGAGGAAGGGCTGCGAACGGATTCCATCAGCAGGCTGAAACGGCAGCATAACGCTTCGCTGCTCTATACGGTTCCTTCCTTCCACAATCCGACCGGCTCTCTGATGACATCCGCAAGAAGGCAGGAGCTGCTGAATATTTGCTCCCGGGAGCGACTTCCTGTCATTGAAGATGATGTTTACGGTGATCTCTGGTTTGACCAGCCGGCACCGCTTCCGTTGAAGGCACGGGATCAGCAAGGCCTTGTGCTTTACTTGGGCAGCATGTCCAAGACATTAGGTCCCGGCCTGCGCATCGGCTGGATCGTCGGTCCGGAACCGGTCATCGACCGGCTGGCGGATATTAAAATGCAGACCGACTACGGCTCAAGCGCCTTGTCACAGCATGCGGTAGCCCAGTGGCTGTCCGAGGGGCTGTACGAGGGACATTTGGCGCGGATTCGCGGCGAGCTGAAGCTCCGCAGGGATTACACGCTTCGTTTGTTGGAGGAGGATTATCGCGAGCTCGCCGATTGGAATTGCCCACAGGGTGGATTTTACATATGGCTCCGTCTCAAACAGCCCCTCTCGATTCGTTCCCTGTTCGAGCAAGCGCTGGCTGAAGGCATTCTGCTTAATCCGGGCTTGATCTACGACCGGAACGACCGGCAGCACCTTAGACTGTCTTATGCGTATGCCTCAATGGAGGAGCTGCGCGAAGGTCTCCGGCGCCTTTCCCGCATGATCCGCGGGTTGGCGTAAACAGAGAATACGATATACCAATACAATTAAAGGCAGCCGGATGAAATGCTATCCGGCTGCCATTTTTATCGAAATGACAGGTAACGTCGAATCCCAAATTCTCCATTTGCATTATCATATCATACTCGCTATCGTCGGTTCACACATCAAATTGGAAATGACCTTTGGCTGCTCACCATTTGTGAAAACATCAACATACCAGCTTGAAGCCTTATAAATAAAGGGCTCTTTAGCTTGTTTCCCTCCTCTAAATTAAGCAAAAACAGGCCCGGATTTGTGACGAAACTGGTAACTCTCGTGAAGTTTTGAACAAAGTATGAACTGCCGAAAAACCGCGCCATTACAATGATTTCTCTCATAGCCCCCTCGTTTTGTAACAATTTGCACACATAACGTTAAACACATTGACAAGAATTTGGATTTTTATGTTATTAAAACCTGTTTATGTCTTTTGCAAAGCGTAGCGGAACTTCCTAGTATATAGGTGACAAGAACATTGAATCGAACGAAGCCGTTTCAAGGAAAGGGGTACATCATGAACAAAAGAGGGCCGTTATTTGCAATGTTTGTAATTTTTACCTTGCTCTTATCGGGATGCAGCTCGCTTACGGTATTAAATCCGAAGGGACCGGCTGCCAGAACCCTATCCGATACAATCATATTCTCCATTCTGATGATGATCGGAATTTTGGTTGTAGTTTATGTGCTTTACATTTATATGCTCACCAAATACCGGGCGAAAAAATCCAACGAGGGATATGAGCCTCCTCACGAGGAAGGGAACAAATGGCTGGAAATTCTGTGGACGGCCATCCCGATCGTGATCGTCGCGATCCTGTCGGTCGTCACGGTTAAGACTACGGTGGCTGTTGAAAAAGTGCCTGAAGGTTATGAGAATCAGAAGCCTCTCGTCATTTATGCTTCCTCCTCCAACTGGAAATGGCACTTCAGCTATCCGGAAGAAGGGATCGAAACCGTCAATTACGTTAACATCCCGACCAATCGCCCGATCGAGTTCAGACTCTACTCGTTCGGTCCGATTACAAGCTTCTGGATTCCACAGCTGCACGGCCAGAAATACGCGATGAGCGATATGGTCACAAAGCTTAACATGGTTGCCGACGAGCCGGGCTCCATGCTGGGCCGCAACGCAAACTTCAGCGGTGAAGGCTTCGCCCACATGGAATTCGAGGCGCTGGCTATGTCGCCTTCCGAGTACGAAGAATGGGTCAAGGACGTGAAGGATACCGCTCCGGAGCTGACACAGGACGAATTCAACAAGCTTCTGAAAACCGAGCATGTCGGAAGAATGACTTTCTCGACCAACCACTTGGAGTTCAGCCCTCCGCCTGAAGGACATCATCATGGCGGCGACAGTAACGGCAATGAAGAACACCAGGAACATAAAGAGCTTCATCCGGACCCTGCCACGACGGAAGAAACGGAGTTCGACAGCGAGAGCAACGTCAATCCGAATGAGCCGCTGCCAACTTCCCCGGCTGAAGAGAGTTCAACACATCAACATCAACATGATGGACATTAATCTGGAAGCTTTTTGATGCGAAGCGTCCGATCGACTTCATACATCTAGAAAGGAGCTAGGCCTTTATGAAATGGGACGAATTTTTCGTTACCGGTGAACCGTTAATTTACGGTGCCATGGTGAGCATTGTTCTCGTCTCGCTCGCAATCCTCTTCGGATTGACCTATTACAAGAAATGGGGATATCTTTGGCGGGAATGGCTGACCACCGTGGATCATAAGAAAATCGGTGTCATGTACATCATCTGTGCCCTGATCATGCTGTTCCGCGGCGGCGTGGACGCGATCATGATGCGCGCGCAGACCGCTGCGCCGGATATGAAGTTTCTTACCGGACAGCACTACAATGAGGTATTTACAACCCATGGCGTCATCATGATTCTGTTTATGGCGATGCCGTTTATCTTCGGACTTATGAACGTGGTCGTTCCGCTTCAAATTGGAGCGCGCGACGTAGCGTTTCCTAAGCTGAATGCGATCAGCTTCTGGCTGTTCTTTGCCGGGGCGATGCTGTTCAATATCTCCTTCGTCATTGGAGGATCGCCGGATGCCGGCTGGACCGCATACTTCCCGCTCGCGAGTATCGAATTCAGTCCGACTGTCGGTAATAACTACTACTCTCTGTCGCTTCAGATCTCGGGGATTGGTACCCTGCTCACAGGCCTTAACTTTATCGTAACCATCCTCAAGATGCGTGCCAAGGGCATGACTTTAATGCGTATGCCAATGTTTACTTGGTCCGTGCTGATTACGTGTGTCATCATCATCTTTGCATTCCCGGTTCTTACGATCGCCCTGCTGCTGATGATGTTCGACCGTATCTTCGGCTCCCAGTTCTTCACGATGGCTAATGGCGGTATGGATATGCTGTGGGCCAACCTGTTCTGGGTATGGGGCCACCCTGAGGTATATATCGTTATTCTGCCGGCGTTCGGCATATTCAGTGAGATTATCTCGACGTTTTCGCGAAAAAATCTGTACGGCTACAGCTCGATGGTCATGAGTATGGTTGTCATCTCCGGCCTGTCATTCCTCGTCTGGGCTCACCACTTCTATACGATGGGCCAAGGCGCAATGGTCAACGGCTTCTTCTCGATCACCACGATGGCGATCGCGGTCCCGACAGGTGTCAAAATATTCAACTGGCTCTTTACGCTTCATAAAGGCCGAATCAGCTTTACGACGCCGATGCTGTATTCACTCGCCTTCATTCCGATCTTTACGATTGGCGGCGTGACCGGCGTCATGCTGGCTATGGCAAGTGCAGACTACCAGTATCACAATACGATGTTCCTGGTTGCCCACTTCCACTACGTGCTTATTCCAGGTGCCGTATTCGCCGTCATTGCCGGCTTCCATTACTGGTTCCCGAAAGTGTTCGGCTTCCGCCTGAACGAAAAGCTTGGCAAAGCAGCATTCTGGTTTATCGCGATTTCGTTCAACGTCACTTTCTTCCCGCTGTTCTTCCTGGGACTGATGGGGATGACGCGACGGACGTACACATATTCGGCCGAGACCGGCTTCGGTCCGCTGAACATGCTGTCGATGGTCGGTGCGATCGGCCTTGCGATCGGATTTATCCTGCTGGTGTACAACATTTACTGGAGTACGCGTTATCAGCCGCGGGACAAAACGGGCGATCCATGGGATGCACGCGCACTCGAGTGGTCTACGCCAAGCCCGGTGCCGGTCTATAACTTTGCCGTTGCGCCAGAGGTTAAAAGCCGCGATGCGTTCTGGTTCTCGAAGAAGAATAACGAGCCGCTGTCGAATGAGAAAATTACGAAGATTCATATGCCGAGCAACACCGGAAAGCCGTTTATTCTGGGGATCGCCTTCTTCTTCCTTGGCTTCTTCCTTGTATTCAGCTGGTGGATTCCATCCATCATCGCCGGTATTGCCGTGCTGATCATATTGGCTACCATGTCCTTCGACCGTGATCATGGCTATTACATTCCGGTTGAAGAGATCGTTCAAACCGAACAGAAACTGCGGGGTGATACGGTATGAAAATAGATGCCTCTCAGCCGCTGGAATATGGAACAGAGGAGAACCGTAATCGAATATTTGGATTCTGGCTGTTCCTCGGAGCTGAAATTGCGCTCTTTGCTACCTTGTTTACCGTCTACTTCGTCCTCGCAGACCGCCATGCCAGCGGTCCGAGCGGAGCGGAGATCTTTGAAATTACGCCGGTCCTGCTTGAAACATTCGTGCTCCTGACAAGCAGCTTTACCATCGGCCTTGCGGTTCACGCGATGCGCCTTGGTCTTAAGAAGCAGATGATGATCTTTATGATCATCACGCTTCTGCTGGGAGCAGGCTTTCTCGGCATCGAAATTTTTGAATTCTTTACGTATGTTCACGAAGGCGTCACGCTGTCGACCAGTGCCTTCGCATCAAGCTTGTTCACCATTCTGGGTACGCACGGAGCTCACGTGACCTTCGGTCTGCTCTGGGGGATCGCAATCCTCATTCAACTCAAGAAGTACGGGCTGGATCACTCTACGGCGAACAAATCCTTTATCTTCTCGCTGTACTGGCACTTCCTCGATGTTGTGTGGATCTTTATCTTCAGCTTTGTCTATCTGAAAGGACTGATGTGACATGTTAAAACAGCTGTTTCCTATCAAGCATGTAGCGGGTTATATATCGTCCCTCATCCTTTCAGCCGTCGCACTTGTCGTTCTGCTGGATATTCCGGCAGGCTCGAAAATGGCCATTTTGCTGGTAACTGCAGTTTTGCAGGCTGCCGTTCAGCTTATGCTCTTCATGCACGTCGGAGAAAGCGACGATAAGAAATCCATCTACATCAATATCATCTATGCCCTTTTCGTTGCGCTAGTGACCATCTTGGGTACGCTGTTCATCTTTGTATGGGGCTGGTACTCCTAGAACAGGAGTCCGTCGCAGCGCGGCAAATGGAAATTAGGATACATTTAAACTACAAAAAACTGTCCCATTCGTAGGTTTTCTACGGCGGGACAGTTTTTTCATGTTTTCGATCTAAGCCGGTGGAGAATCAGGGCCTAGGGTGCTGCTCTTCTACGCCTTCTCGTTGCCGCCATAACATTTAACATTAACATAGGAGTTATAACCTTATGATTCCCATAGCATTTAGCAGCAGTTCTAGCCTCACGTTTCCCATACGCTTTGGAGCGGTAGTCCCCGTTCTGTTCGCGCTAAATCAACAACCCGCTGGATAAAGGCCGTTTTGGCTTTCGTATATTCATCCGGATCGGTAGGATACCGTTCCGCCAACAATCGTTTAAGTTCGCCGTATTCCAGAACCAAATCGGGGTGAGCCCGGAGGTAGTCGCGAAACAGCAATTCTTTTCTTTCGTAAAATCCCTCCTTCGGCAGGATATGCAAGTGATGCGTGCGCACCCCAGCGTCTTCTTTGATGAATAGATAGCGTCCGGTCATGCCGTTCTCTATGAAGCGGTAGCCTGAACTGCTAAGCAACTCTGTATAGTCTTGTTCATGAAGCAATGGGTGGACGGCCGCGAACATATCGATGATGGGTTTGGCATCTTGATTCGGTATCGAAGTACTGCCTGCATGCTCGATGGTGACGATGTGAGGGGCCAGAATGTGAAGCAATCGGTCTTTCTCTTTCTCGAACTCCAAAGACCATTCGGAGTTGTATGGAACGACTTTGACCACATACCCGGACATGGATTCATCCTCCTTCCCTCTTCAGGGGAGCTATATGTAACAGGACATCCAAGTGTATCATTGGAGGTTGGTTATGTCAATTATATCCAGCTAAAAGAACCAGAATTCCAGACCAAACAGGAGGCCTCTTCAAGATCTAGAGATCTTTAGAACAGCCTCCCTTTTGATATGAATACGAGCTTAAAGTTCTTCCAGCAGCTTTTCCTCTTCCATATCGGCTGACAGGGCTAACCGTTCGCCGGAGCGTCTCTGCATCAGCTGATCCTTCAGCATCCGGACGAATGCGTCGTCCCGGGCGAGCCAGACGCCGTACTGCCGCTTCAAATGCCGCTCCGCTTCATCGAAAGAGCTGAATCGAAACGGCAGCTCCTCCCCGTTCCATTCCACGATCCATTCTCCGGATCGGCAGTATACGAATACAAGATCCTCCCCCCAGCTCTCATACAGCACACCCGATTCGGAGCCTTTGAGGTTGAATTGATTCCGGTGCGCATCCAGCCGGATCGGCTCCAATTCGAAAGGCTCGGCTGCAAACAGCCTGTACACCTCTTCCGTAATCGTGCACCCGGACGCCTTGGAATGCCCTCCGCCTCCGTAGCGCATCGCCACCTCGGATACATCGACATGGTCGTGAATCGTCCGCAGGCTCATTTTCCGGCCCCCCATATTCAAAATGGCGATATAGTCCAGATGCGGGTAAATCGTCCCCAGCTCACTGGCCAATTCGGAATGATAGGACTCTGCGTATACGATGCCGACGCAGTACTCGTCAACGAAGGTTTGAATGATCTCCCGCTGCTTGCGCCGGATATAGCGGCCAATCTTGTCCTCCTCCATATCCAGAATCTTTTCTTCAAACTCGTCAAAATAAAATTGGTCCGCACTGCGCAGACGCTCGACCATCTTCGCTTCAAACTCATCAATGGAAAGCATGTAGAACAGGTCATTCAGCCTTTTGGCTTCCGGCTTCTCTGCCTCCTCCCATTCCCAGGTATCGTACAGCCGAACGAGCTCCACGAATTGGTCAAGGGATTGTGATTGGTTCAGATGCCCGTGTTGAACGAGATACTCATAGAGCAGGGAGGTTGCCGAGGCCAATCGCCCGTCCCTGTGCGTCACCATCACCTGGCCCCACATATAATCGTTCAGATGGAGCGCGGTTTTATGATGATCAATAAGCTGAACTTGTCCGCCCTCCTCCACAAACAGATTCAACTGCTTCTCGATGTCAGGTGCTACCGACAAATCTGTGATGAATAACATGTCGTAGGGATGCTCTTCCAAGGAGAACCGGCTCAAGTATCTTGCAACCTGCTGGTTCAACCCATTGATCGTGTTGTAACGCACGTCGACTCCGTCGCCGAACGCGCATTTTGCAATAATACCGCAGCCAACGCCATCCAGGTCGTTATGGCTGTAGAGATGATACATAATACAGCATCCTCCTTGCAGGTCGTATATAGAATCAATCAGGACAATCTCCACACCATACGATTCCCTAATATCTTCCGTTTTAATCCCTAAATCAGATGACTGCGATCAACAAAAAAAGAAGCGTATGCGTGATACGCTTCCTCGTTCAAGAATGCAGCTATGATCGGATTACGCCTGTTGAACTGGCCTTGGACCTTTCGTAGCCTTAACCTCATACATGGCGTGGCTGGAGCTGACGATATGCTCGGGCTGCGGCTTGCCGCGGGAATCGCGGTGCCCTTGAATATGAGCCGGGCTGGTCTCCCAACGCTTCCAGGCTTCCTTGTCTTCCCAACGGATCATGACGATCACTTCTTCGGTCTCATCGCTGCGCTTGGCATTCTTAACGAGAACGCTCAGATCGATAAATCCTTCGATTTCTTCAATCGGTCCGGGCTTACTGAAGCGCTCGACAACAAGATGCGAGGTGCCGGCTTTTACGACGATGGTTTTCGTTTCAATTAACATATTCGGAAGCACTCCTTTAAGGATAATACGATAACATAATAACTCCATTCTAGATGATAACGATTATCATTGTCAAATTGAACGGTGATTTCTGTATAAAAGAAAGGTCTGGTCAGCAACCTGATTGCTGACCAGACCTTTATCAATTTAGCGTTGGACGCCGAACGGCTTGGCACCCCTTACAGTCTTCCTGCAGATAGGAAAGGCTCCGAAACCCTGCCTTTTTCAGTTTACGCGCCGCACGGAAGCCCTCGGAACGCTTGGGTGTTACGATTACGACATGATCGCCCGGGCGAAGCTCTTTCTCCCACACATAAGGTAATCTTCCGAGCGAAATATTGATCATTTCTTTATGCGGGTCCGGCGTAAACTCGGAGACATCGCGGACATCCAGCAGCTTCAAATCCGGGCATTCCTTCCTCGCTTGCTGCAGGTCGCTGCACTTCATCAGCCGCAAGTCGGCGATCGGCACATAGCGCCGGTATAGAACGATAAAGGCCGCTATTAAGAAGGCAAATGCAATCAGCATGGAAGCACTCCCCCAGTATTGGTTATTCGTGCCCTGGCTGATCCTCGCCAGGGGACCGACAGATCAAGCGATGGTTTACTTCAACGCTTCTCTACCCGTACGGGTATATCGTATGTGCTTCCCTGCCAAATGTCAACCCATGTTTATAATGCGCATTCCTCAATCTCAAAGCCCATATCTTCAATCATGCCCCAGTCGGCTGCATGCGCCTGGCCGGACGTTGTCAGGTAATCGCCGATGAAGATGGAATTGGCTGCGTACAAACCGAGCGGCTGCAGGGATCTCAGATTGACTTCCCGGCCGCCCGCGATCCGAATCTCCTTCGACGGGTTGACAAATCGCATCATCGCCAGAATTTTCAAGCACATCCTCGGCGTGAGCTCCTTCCTCCCTTCCATCGGCGTGCCGTCAATCGCGTTCAGGAAATTGCAGGGGATCGAATCCGCATCAAGCTCTTTCAGTGCGAATGCAATCTGCACCCGTTCCTCCAGGCTTTCGCCCATCCCGAAAATTGCACCTGAGCACGGGGACATGCCGGAGGCTGCCGCCTGCTTGACCGTGTCCACGCGTTGATCATACGTGTGCGTCGTTGTGATGTTTGCATAATTGTCCCGGGACGTATTGAGGTTGTGGTTGTACCGGTGCACTCCCGCTTCAGCTAGCTCCGCCGCATGTTGTTCGCTAAGAAAGCCCAGGCAGCAGCACACCTTCAAGTCCGTTGTCGCCCGGATCTCCTTCACCGCTTCGACCACATGCTCCATTTCCCGGTTGGACGGACGCCGGCCGGAAGCAACGATGCAATAGGTTCCGGCTTTGCGTCGGATCGACTCCCGGGCACCCTCCAGAATTTTTTCCTTGGTCAGCCATGCGTATTTCTCAATCGGAGCTTCGGATACGATAGACTGCGAGCAATAGCCGCAATCCTCGGGACACATCCCCGATTTGGCGTTTACGATCATATTCAGCTTTACCTTATTGCCGTAATGCTCTCTGCGAATTCGGTAGGAAGCCTGCATAACGGTCAGCAGCTCTGCATCATCGCTTTGCAAGATCGCCAACGCTTCTTCCGGTGTTACGGAATACCCTTGCACGATCTGCTCTGCCAGCTTCAGCCAATCCAACTGAACGGAAGTCGTCATCTCTCACTTCTCCTCTATCAATCAAATCAATGTCAACCTATAAGCATCGATATTAGGTTGACATTATGGGTAATCATACCATAGGAGCTCAGGTGACAACAATACATATTCGACAAACCCAAGGATGGATCAGCCTTCGCTCTTTGGTCAACGAGATGCAAAAGGTTGTTTATGAACGAACAAAGGAGCCGCTTCTCAGGCGATGAATCGCCCGTGAAACAGCTCCTAGTTATTACCCGCTCCTTGCGTCATCCTTGCTTCAAGGCTCCCGCTTCGGAAGCATCTTGACATAGTCGTCCGACAGCTTCATCAACTGCAAAATATAATCATAATCCTGCCGGTATGGCATCAGGTCGTCAACCGGCTCCATCGTCTTGATGGATACGGCGGTTCCATCCTCAAAGCCGTCTCCGGGAACGAACAAAATGTCGTTATTGAAGAACGAGCCTGTCGGGAGATAGTAGCGCATGCCTATCACATTTCGCTTTACATTCAGCAGGTCATGCCCGAATGCCGTAAACTGTTCGTCCTTAAGCGAGATGCCGAGCAGGTTCGCTACGGTCGGGAGGATATCAACCTGCCCCCCCACCTGTTCAATCGTGCGCCCCTTGTCCATGCCCGGAACATGAATAATCAGCGGAATATTGAAGCGGCTGATCCGTTCATGGTAGGGAATGCCCAATACCTGCGAGATCATATTCGCATCGGCTTCCGCCGGATTGATGCCGAAATGATCGCCATACACGACAAGGACCGTCTCGTCCCACATCCCGTTTTGCTTCAGCCGATCCACCAAGGTGCCCAGCGCATAATCCGAGTAGTTCACCGATTGCAGGTAGTTCCCAAGGTGGGTACCCTTGAGCTCGGCCGGTAGCCCCAATCTCGCAAATTCCTCCTTCACGGTGTACGGAGAATGATTCGAGACCGTAATCATATGCGCATAGGACAGCTTATTCTGCTGTCGGTTCTCGATCAGCTTCTCCATCCCGACGCGAAACAGCTCTTCATCCGAAGGGCCGAAGTCATTAAAATGATCATTCGTATAATAAGGCTTATCAAAAAAATGTTGAAAATCCAGAGCAGGATACAATTTATTCCGATCCCAGAACTTCAGGTCGTTGACATGAAACGTGCTGGTGACATACCCGTGCTGACCCAATAGTCTCGGAAGGCTTGGCAGCTCCTTGCTGCCGAAGCCGGTCGACATCGCGACCGTACCCGTCGGATAGATGGATGTATTGACCGCGAACTCGGCGTCCGAGGTGTTTCCTTGCCCGATCTGCTGGAAAATATGCGGGAAATACAACCCTTCCTTCGCCAGCTTGTTCATAACAGGCGTAATTTCCTGCCCGTCCAGGGACTGGCCGATCGGGAATCGCTGGAGCGATTCCATCTGTACGATGATCAGGTTTTTGCCTTTCGCTGCCCCGAACCCTTCAGGCTTCTTCTCCTGGTCGTCACCGTAGGGATACGATGCCTGCAGCTTCCGGATCTCTCCGATTTTCTCTTGCAGATTTCCCTGCGCCAGTGCTCGGTTCTCCTGCGATTGCCGGACGACGGCAGATACCTGATAATTCATGAAGCCCATGTTTTCCGCCCGGACAATTTCATTCTCGATCCCCCATGCCTTCCTCACGATCAAAACAGAGAGCACCAAGGTTAGCACTAATATGCCTCCCATGGCCATCCGCCACTTCATGCCAGATCTTGCGGAAGAAATATAGGACCGCTGCGTACTGAAATGCAGTCCTCTATGTGCGCGTGCACGTATTTTCCGAACCATAATGACCAGCAGAACGATCAGCAAATCCAGAAAGAATAAAAAATGCGCAGGCTCCAGCAAAGGAATAATGCTGGATCTCACCTGATTCACCTGACCTAGCCCTGCCATGGCTGTATACGTCGGTATGGACCCGAAATGTACGTTATAAACAGCCGAAGCGAACAGAATGAAGGAGAAGATGAGATTGATCACCCCGTAAGCGGTTTTCTTGCCTTTCATCGGAAGCAGCAGCTCCAGCAAACTGAGCAGGGCCAGAAGGGATAGCGCATCCGTCAGCACTTTTCCCCATGCCACCCCGTTAAACAAGAACACCCTTAATAGGATGAGCTTTAAGAATAATGTCAAAAACATAAAAATATATATTTTCAACCTATGTTCATGATTCCGATCCATGACTCGATCCCTCTTTTGTAAAATGAATTTAAACGTGCAGCCTCCATTATAACAGGAATGTAAAATCCGATCTAATTCCAAGGCCTCCCTCGCCCATTCCTTCCCCCGAGGGGTCAATTGTCTCATGCGGAAGGGCCCCGTTCAGCGTAGGATAGAGCATCCTATACTACAAGGCTGGAGGGACCATTCATGAAGATGGTTGTAACCGGCGGAGCGGGTTTTATCGGGTACCACCTGGTGAACGGACTCGTTAATCGCGGATACGAGGTTCATGTTATAGATAATCTGACAACCGGTGATCCCGGCCGCCTGCACAGTGAGGCGATTTTGCATGTGGCCGATGTGAACAGCCCCCATACCACGGAGTATATCGCGAGGCTAAAACCGGACGTTGTCTTTCATCTTGCCGCCCAGGCCGATGTGCAGCGTTCGATCACGAATCCGAGACTGGACGCGGATGCGAACATCATGGGGACCCTGAACCTGCTTGAAGCATGCCGCAAAGCAGGTGTGCGCAAGCTCGTGTATGCATCGACGGCCGGAGTATATGGTGATCTTGAAAAGCCCGAGCTCCACGAGAACGACCCGCTCTCGCCTATCTCTTTCTATGCGTTATCGAAAATGGTAGGCGAACATTATGTGAAGCTCTATCACCTCTTCTTCGGCTTGACCTACACCATTCTGCGGTACGGCAACGTATATGGACCGGGTCAGACGCCCAAGGGCGAGGGCGGCGTCGTGGCCGTATTCGGGGATCGGCTGCTCCAGAAGCTGCCGCTTCACATATATGGGGACGGCAGCCAGACGAGAGACTTTATTTTTGTCAAGGACGTCGTGGAAGCCAACCTGGCAGCCATCCATCATGGCGATCAGGAGATTCTGCACGTCAGCACCGGAGGCAGCCAATCGATCAACAATCTGGTCGAGTTGATTCGTCGCAATCATCCCGAACCGATCCATATTGAATATCACCCCGCAAAGCCGGGTGATATTCACCATAGCTGCCTGAACAATTCCCGAGCCCGCGAGGTTCTGGGGTGGACTCCCCGTTACCGGCTTGAGAATGGCATTGCGGAAACCTACCAATCCTGGCTCCAGCAGAAATAGGAAGGCCCGAGCTCCTTTTCCCGCATCCCTTTTCGGGCGGGAAGAGCTGACGGTAATCACTTAAAACAATAGCCCGGCTCGATTCCTGGAGTGGAATGAGCCGGGCTATTGGTCACGGTGCAAGTCCCTTTTCGGGACGTGCTGCCCCCTCGGAGCTCCGCTCAACCCGCACAAGTCCTTTTTCAGGACTTGCTGTACTCCCGGAGCTCCGCAAATCAAGTAGTTGTTCACCCGAACTGACCCGCTTTGCATGTTTTTCCGGACCATTCCGGCCAAAACCCATGCAAGCTGGCCTGCTCAGTACGACACTTCGTACAAAGCAGGCCGTGCTCGCGCTCCTCACAGCCCGATCGCCTGAAGCATGGAGGCAAAGTTCATCGCATACAGATGCGGATTAAAGCTCTCGTGCACATGGTTCTTTGCTCGCGTCCGGATGTGCTCTCGCAATCCCTGGTTCCTCATCAGCTCAAGCCCCTCCTGGACCGCATGCTGGATGTTCCCCAGCACATAGAACTTTCCCGTTTCGTTATGATACACCGAGGTCGAGACGCCGTCCGAATCCGTCGTAAGCACCGGACAGCGGCAGCTCATCGCCTCAAGCACCGCATACGGTGCTCCTTCCACCTTCGAGGTGCTGCACAGGAAGCCTCCAGAGTCCCCGATGATCGAGTAATAGTAAGGCATCTGCGCATTCGGGACATTGGCTCGGATCGTTAGCCGGTCGGACAAGCCGAGCTCGGCGATCAGCGCGTGAAATTGCTCGCGTTCGGATGGAATGCTCAGCTGATTATCCTCGAACATCCATAATTGAAGATCGGGCACATGCTCCTTAAGCTGGTGACCAATATGGAGAAACTCACGCCAGTTCTTATTGTCCTCAATGCGCCCTAGCCATGCTATGATGGGGCTGGCATGGATCCCATACGGCCTGTACGTGAATTCAGTGCCGTCAAAGCAATTATTGAAATTGAACTGCGGCTTGTTCGGATATAAATCCCGAAACAGCGCGGAAATATGCGGCGTGTTCGGATTGAGCAGCCCGTCCGCATAGGCGTTCACATAAGGAACGGCTTGAGTCAGCTGTGCCTGGGCCACGCTTCTTGGTCCGTAGCCCTGAATTTCCAGCAGCATTTTTCCCTGGAAGCCCAGCATCCGGAATCTTGGGAAGCTTGCATGATCCGTCGTCACCACAATGCAGTCAAAGCCGCACGAATCCAGGATATGCTTGATCTCAATATCGTTTCGGGTTACATATATCGGAAAATCCGCAGGATTCTGCATCCCTGAGCCCCAGGAATAATACAGGCAATGGGATTCCATTCCTGCCAGACGGAGCGCACGGCATCTTTGTCTGTTCAATGTCTCGACGCCTCCGCTCGGTACATAGTATACGAACAGCACCTTCATGTCGGGCCCTCCTTTATTCGATCGCATAAAAATCGGAATTGGAAAATACGGCTACAAGCTGACCCTGATTTTTGGCATGCACCGTTATTTGCGTAGAGTACGTGTAGTTGATGTTCGTTACGAGCAGTAAGCTGAACGTTAAATTTTGGTTCGTGATATCCGGCACTGTCACGGTCGCCCCCGCTGCGGCATGCACCAGCCCGACGTAATAAACGCCATGGGGATAATACCCGTGGATCAGTACGTCAAAAGCCTCCCCGCCCGTGTTCGTAATCGTCAGATCGACCGACTGGATATATCTCGCATCAATCCTTCCGTACTCGACAGCATCTAATCGAAAGATAGACATCCTATTCCCTCCTGCTGTTACAGCATCATTAATAACAGGGTATGTACCTTAGCCTGAATGGGAAGGGCATCTCCATTAGAGGCGATCATCCAATTGTGTTCCTACTATTCAGCGGTCCAAGCCGTATATCCCGGACTTGCATTTAATATTACGAGCCATATTTATTAAGCGAAAGGATCGGTGATTCACCTTGGCAACGCTGCAGGATATAAAAGGACCCTATTCGGCAATCTTCAGCTTGGGTAATAACTGCCTGCCTGCGGTACAGTTAAAAGCCCACGGCTTACGTAAATTCGCCGGCCCTCTTGACTGGATGTCCAGTCTCAAGCTTCCCCAGGTTACCAGATTACTTCGCAACCGGTTTCAAGGCATGCTTCATTATCCGAATTTAATGCTGGCAAACCAAGCCACCCATGAGCTGTATAATGTCGTGGATTTGGAGTATGAGTTGTATTTGAATCATGACTTTTTCGTTCACAGCAATTTCCCTCCCCATTTTGCCGCCTACCCTGAGGTTAAAGCCAAATATGACCGTCGCATTGCAAGGTTTCTTCAAACCTTAGCAAGCGGGGGGCGGGTTCTCTTCATCCGTACGGATTCAAGCTATGAAGACGTCAAGGAGCTGGAAGCTGTGCTGACGGAACTGTGTGCGGGGCCGTTCCACTTACTGGTCGTAAACCATGCGCCGGTTGCCGAAATCGAATGGCTGAACTGGGGGCTGAACCGCGTGTGCGCCATTCACATGCCTAACCAGGATGAGTGGTACGGCAACGGCTTCCGTTGGACTTTCCTGTTTAACGGAATATACTTGGTTTGAAGGACGTGCGGAATATTGCTCAGCTGTTCTTACAAAACAAATTTGAAAACACCTCAAAAGGCAGGTCATGAGCGCGCCATGACCTGCCTTTATAGTGTAGATCCTTCCTGCTCCATCCCTGTCCGCTCAAATATAATTCACCGGTTCATCCGGAAGCTTGTAATCTTTGGGCAGCGATTGCATGATTCGGTTCCATACCGTATAGTTGACCATCTGCTGCGGAGTCGATACCTGGTTAACAAAAAGACGATTATACAAATCGCTCATCACCATAAACGCTTCCTGGTTCATACAAGTCCCCCTTAAGAAGATTTTTGCGCAAGGGCGCTGTAATAAATGTTCAATATCCGGTCGATCATCTGGTCCATGGACCAATGCTGCTGTGCAAAGCTTCTCGCATTCTGACCCAGATATAGGCGGTAGTCATCATGCGTCAGCAGCAAATTCAGATGGTGAGCTGTACTCGCTGCATCGTTAACCGGGACGATTAGGCCTGTATGTCCGTGGGTAACCATCTCAGGCAAGCCCCCGGTAGTGGATACAACGGAAGGAAGGCCCGCCATCTGAGCCTCCATGACCGAAAACGGCTGGTTATCGTGGATACAGGTGTGGACGAAAATATCGGACTGTGACAGCAAGGCCGGCACGTTCTGCTGCTCGCCGAGAAAGAACACTTCGTGTTGCAGCGAAGCCTGCACCGTCTGCGCCTCCAGCTCAGCGCGCATAGCCCCATCGCCGGCAATCCAGCACACCCAATCCTTGCGCCATTGCTTTAGGATGGCAAGTGCAGACAAAAGGACATGGATTCCCTTGACATGTACCAGTCTCGCTGGGCAGATGATGACTTTTTTACCTAACGGTCTTTGGATCGTGCTTTCTGCATGATACTTAGCCTGAAATGCCGCTGAATCGAGGCCGTACTGGAACACGGTCACCCTGTAATCTGGAATTCCGCACTCATGAACAAGGATGTTTTTCGCCCATTGATTCGCCGTGATCATAATATCCGAAGACATGGCGGCATGATATTCTACCGCAGGGAAATAACGCCACGCTGGGCTCCCCTCTGTCACGCCAAGGGACGGATTGTTCCGAAAGTGATCGCTCATTTCCCGTGATACCGACCCATGAACATGCGCGATTAAAGGTGTTTTTTTGGGCTTTACCCTTCCGAGGGAGCGGGCAGCAAAAATATCCTGGGTATGGATAATATCGTATTGATCCAAGCCGAAATACGCTGCAGCAAGCTCCATGCAGTATCGGCTTAATTCATAGTTTCGGATAATATCATGTTGATTCATGCCGGGGGCTGCTTGCGGGGTGAGCTTGGCTTCAAGCATTGGAAGCAGTTCGGCCTTGGAAAGCTCCAGCCCGCGATTGACGATATGGATTTTTTGATAATCCGGACTATCTCCGAGCAAATCGACTTCATGGCCGAGCAGCTCCAGCCGTTGCTTGAGCTGCTGCATAAAGTTCCAAACCCCGCCTAAATGGGGGATTAACCAATGGGTAGCCAACAGTATTTTCATCATATCCCCCGCAGTCAAGGATACTGGCGGGCCATATATTCAAGCACGCCGCGATAATTATTTTTGACCATTGCATATTCCCGTTCGATCGTAGCTTGATGCTTTATCGTTCCCATCTGGGAATGCACCCGGTAAAGCGTGAGCATATCCGGCAAGAAGCCGAACGAGGCCCCGTTCATAAGAAGCCGAACCCACAAATCGAAATCATGCGTGTATGGAAGTTCCTGATTAAACATCCCAACTTGGCGAAGCCACGATTTCTTCGCGATCACCGTACAGCCGTTTATCGGATTGTAGTTAAGGAGCTGTTGGCACAGATCGCTCTTACTTGCCATTGGGATCCCTTCGTACGGTCGAATCACCCGGTTATGCTCATCAATGACAGCAAACCCGGTGTAGCTAATATCGAGTCCCCGGCTCAACATGAACGCCAGCTGTCGCTCGACCTTTTGGGGAACCAGCCGGTCATCCGAGCTGAGCCAAGCAATGTATTCTCCCGAAGCATGCAAAATGCCGTGATTTAAGGCGCTGGCCGTTCCCCCATTGCCTTTCCCCATATAGTAGACCCTGTTTGTGTAAGGGGCAATCAGATCAGCGTAACGCGTCGACCCGTCGTCCACCACGATGATTTCAACCGCGGGATACGTTTGCTGGACCGCGCTTTCTAAAGCTTGCTGTATATACGGGCAGTTATAGAAAGGTACGACTATCGTAACCGTCGGCATCATCCCCCGTCTCTCCTCCCTTTTGCCTTGTTTCGTTCTTTTGCTCGTGTTAACACATCATGGGTTAGTACACCATATGCATCGTCTCCGCTTTCCGCTAGGACCCCTGTCCCCTGACATTCGACCAATTCACCCCAGCACCATCAATGAAAAAAAGCTATCCTTATCTGCTTTCCAGCAGACAAGAATAGCTGTTGTGCCTTGACGGCGGGTTGATATCAAACGATCAGCCGGAGTGCTACCAAGGATAAAATGCCGACCACCACTGTCGCGAATAAGCTCTTTGTCAGGAAGGCGGTAAGGAAGGCAGGCACAGCGGCGATCAGCTCAAGCAGATGACTGCCGGGATCCACCCGGCCGTCCGAAAGCAGCAGCTCCGAGGCCAGCAGCGCGCCCATCACCGCGATCGGCACATGGTCAAGCCAACGGATCGCCAGCTCGGGGATGCGGAGCTTGCTAAGAATCATAAGCGGCAGCACGCGCGGAATCAGCGTGACCACGGCTGAGCCGATGATGAGAAGAGCGATATGCCATCTTATTTCCATCGTTCCACCGCCAATCCCGCCGTAGCTGCGACCATAATCGCAATAATGACCGCTGCGCTGCCAAGCACGAATGTACTTGCCGCCATGACGGCAATCACCGAAACGATAACAACCAGCATATCCAGCTTATATTTCTTACGGCTGATCAGCTGCAGCGCCAGGAGGCCGATAAACATGCCCGGCAATGCAAAATCCAGACCGTACCGCTCCGGGTCCGGTATCCATTCTCCGACCAGTCCACCCGCAACGTTCGCAGCGCACCAGAACAGGTAAGCGGTTATGTTGAGCCCGACCATCCACTTGTATCCCAGTCTCTTCTCCTCGACCGCCTTCGCCGATGCGACCCCGAAGGTTTCATCTGTCAGCAAGGAGCCGATGAAGAAGCTCTTTCCTAGCGACAGTCCTTTGAAATAGGGCGCTATGGCCGCGCTAAGCAGAAAATGTCTCGCATTCACAAAAAATATGGTGACAATAATCGAAATGACCGGGCTTGCTGCAGCAACCATGCCGGCTGCGATAAATTGCCCCGATCCTGCATACAGCAGAAGCGATATCAGCGCAATCTCAAGCAGACTGAAGCCTGCCGTGCGTTCGACGACCCCCGCCGCAAAGCCGATGCTTAAATATCCGAGCAGGGTCGGAATGCAATCTTTAACCCCCTGCAGAAACGAGTGCTCGACCACTTTCGGCGCGAGCTCGTTGTATCTGGTGCTCATGGTGATCCCTCTCCTACTCCCATTTCTATTTCTAATTACTATAATACTTCCAACCATTCTGTCAACGGCCTTGCTTCAATTCCCATCGCACAAAAAAAGCGCTTCGATCAGATTTAGAGATCTGTCGAAACGCAGGATATGCCTCTGCTCCTTCACTCCGCTCCCGCGGGACTCGCATCGTTAAGGCTTCAAAATGACTTTAATGCATCCGTCCTTGCGCTCGTTGAAAATATCATATGCATGCGGAGCTTTATCGATCGGCAGCCGGTGCGTAATGATATCCGAAGGATCGACGATTCCGTCATTCAGCATTCGATAGATCATCGGGATGTAGTGGGTCACAGGCGCCAAGCCCATCTTCAGGGTAATATTCCGTTCGAACAGCTGGCCAAGCGGGAAGGCATTATATTGGAGCCCGTAAATACCGGTCAGCTGAATCGTCCCGAATTTGCGGACCATGCCGGCTGCCATCCGTAACGCTCCGAGGGACCCCCCCTGTACCATCATCATCGTGCCTACCATTTCCAGCCCCGTCCGCTTGGCATCCAATCCCACGCAATCGATGACAACTCTGGCCCCTCCTTTGGTTATTTCCCGGATATGCCCTTCGATCTCCTTGTTGCTTTCAAAATTGTAGGTTTCCACGAGATTCGTCCGTTTGGCGTGCTCAAGGCGGTATTGTACATGGTCAATGGCAATAACACGCTCTGCACCTTTGAGCCAGGCAAACTTTTGGGTCAGCAAACCGATGGGACCGCAGCCGAGGACGACCACCGTATCGCCAGGCTTGACGCCGGCATTCTCCACGCTCCACAGCGCCGTCGGCAGGGCGTCAGACAGCATCAGCAGCTTCTCATCCTCGATTTCGGCGCTCGGCGGAATGACAAAAGGCATAAAATTTCCGTAAGGGACACGGAGAAGCTCAGCCTGCGCGCCCTGAAAACCGCCAAAAGCGCTGCTGTAGCCGAAGAAGCCCCCGGTATCCCTCGCGTCATTTGCGTAATCGCACTGGCTTTCCATTTGGTTCAGGCAGTACAGGCACTTCCCGCAAGAGACGACGAACGGGATGACGACGCGGTCCCCTTTTTTCACCTTGCTGACCTCGGGCCCCGTCTCCTCCACAATGCCCATCGGTTCATGCCCGATAATATAATCGTCGGTCATCTGTCTGAGCTCGCCGTTGTACAAATGCAGATCCGAGCCGCAAATGGCCGTTGTTGTAACCCGGATCACAATATCATCACTGCGCAGAAGCGAAGCATCCCTCATCTCTTTGACTTTGATGTTATGCCTGCCTTGATAGGTAACAGCTTTCACACGCAAGATTCTCCTTTGACCGTCCGCAGCGGCTGCGAACAAAAATTAGGCGTAGGGCAAGATAATCTCAGTGTGCGCCATTACAAGCGTAACTAGTCGGCTACAAGATGCGATGTGCTTTAAGCCGCCCCCTTCTGCTCATACGCTCTCGGACGCTTAGCCGCTTTTCCGACCCGTAAAAACAGAATAAGCCCAAGCAGCACAAGCGCTCCGCCGGCAGCCTGCAGCGGATACATCCTCTCGTGAAGGATCAGAAAAGCCAGCACGCTGGCTCCCACCGGCTCCCCGAGCACGCTCATGGACACGGTTGAAGCCGAAGCGAATTTCATGAGCCAATTGAACAATAAATGTCCGAACACCGTGGGCACGATCGCAAGCAGCAGAAAGATTCCCCACTCCCTGCCCGAATACCCGGTGAAGGAATAGCCTTGGATCAGGTTATAGACGGCCAGAACCAAGGACGCCATCACGAACACGAGCCAGCTGTACAGAAAGGAAGGAAGACGTCTTAGCAGCAGCTGTCCGAGCAGCATATGGACCGCAACTGCAGCCGTACCGAGAAGAGACATCAGATCGCCTTTGAGATGCCCTTCCTGTCCGCTAAAGCCGCTGCTGCCGATCAGCAGAAATACGCCCAGGAAGGCAATCGACATGCCGCCCAGCGCGCCGAGCGAGGTTCTCTCCTTGAACCAAAAATACGCTCCAATCATGACAAATACCGGCTGAAGCGCTAAAATGATCGTTGAGCTGGCGACGCTGGTCCACTGCAGGGAGCCCATCCACAACAGAAAGTGAAGGGCCAGCATGGATGCGGAAAGGGCCAGCAGAGCCCAATCCGAGCGCTTCAACGATGCGGCATCGCGCACATACTTGCCTGAAAAGGGCAGCATTATGATCGCTGTGATCATCAGCCGGTACATGGCCTGAACGGAAACGGGACTGTCGGACCATTTCACAAAAATGGAAGAGAATGAAATGGCGATTATGCCAATAAATAAAGGGATGAATACGGGGATCGGTGCTCTGTCTGCATTCATGTTAGTTATATGATTCACCTTTCGTGTTATATTAGAGAAGGATTTCAATATTATTTTACATGCAAAGGATCAAAAGAATGAAAAAGAAAGATCTGCGAAACCAAATGACCCCGCCAAAATTTCTGGCCATCGGGTTTGCGGCGATTACCTTGGTAGGCACGTTTTTACTCAAGCTTCCAATTTCAACGGCAGATGGAACATCCACGCCGATTATCGACGCTTTGTTCACAGCCGTATCCGCCATCAGCGTAACCGGCCTGGCGGTGGTAGATACCGGCCTCCACTGGTCCGGATTCGGACAAGTTGTCATGCTTCTGCTGATTCAGCTCGGAGGCTTGGGATTCATGACCTCTGCAACCTGGGTTGCCCTGATGTTCAACCGGCGGATCTCGCTGCGGGAACGAATTATTCTTCAAGAGGCCATGGGGCAGTACCAGATTCAAGGTATCGTTGACCTGATTCGCCGGGTTCTGATCTACACCTTGATTATCGAAGGCACCGGCGCTCTCCTGCTGACACTGCGGTTCTCATCGATGATGCCGCTGTCCGAGGCTGCCTATTTCGGGATATTCCAAAGTATTTCCATATTCAATAATGCCGGATTTGATCTCATGAGCCAAATTCACGGACCCTTTGCCGGGTTCGCCAGCTACGTTGCGGATCCGTTCGTTAATATTGTATTGATGGTACTGATTTTTTTTGGAGGGATCGGGTTTATTGTCATTTTCGACCTGATTGAATATCCGAAGTGCCGGAAGCTGTCGCTGCATTCCAAGGTGGTATTGACCGTCACTTCGCTCCTGATCGTCATCGGAGCCCTCATGATTTTCGTGCTGGAATATCATAATGCGAAGACGCTTGGTCCGTTATCGTACCCGACGAAATGGATGGCCGCCATCTTTCAGTCCATTACGCCCCGTTCAGGAGGCGTGAGCACGCTTGATATTGCAAGCTTGGAGCAATCCACCCAATTCTTCATGATCTTGCTCATGTTCATTGGAGCTGCCCCGGGTTCTACCGGCGGAGGCATTAAGGTAACGACGTTCGCGGTACTGATCGGGGCGGTCATTACGATGGTCCAAGGCAAGCGCGATGTCGTCCTGTACCGTCACCGAATATCACAGGCCGTCGTTTACCGTTCCGTTACGCTAACCATTCTGTCCTTGCTGCTCCTTGTCGGCGCCTCGATGTTCCTGTCCATCACCGAGTCGGGCGAATTTCTGAGAATCCTGTTCGAGGCCGTCTCGGCATTCGGTACCGTCGGTTTATCGATGGGCCTCACCGGCGAGCTGTCCGGGATCGGCAAGATCACGATCGCCTTACTCATGTTCCTGGGCCGTCTTGGGCCGCTGACGCTGGCATATGCGATCAGCAGAAAAAACGCCAAAGAGCTGTACCGGCACCCGGAAGGCCGAATCACGATCGGATAACCGGCTAAAGTCTTGGGCCTAGCTTCCACGCGAAAAACAAACCGTACGCTTCCTTATCCACCGGAAGTGTACGGTTTGTTGTTTCTCATCATCAAGAATTCATACGGCTCGCTTATTCCGATGCGTCATCGAAATGGCCGGCATCAATCGCGGCATCCAACAGATCGTCAAACAGCTCGTCCTCCTCCTCGAGGCGTTCGTCCACCTGCAGGAACTGCTCTTCAAGCCCGGGCTCGGCCGCAAAGTTCAAGCTGTAGTCCCAATCCCGGCCGTTCTTGCTCAGGAATGTAATTTCATAGGATGCTGCATGTCCATCTATGGAAAACACGGTGTATCCCACGAACTGATCCTCTTCATCACGTTTCATGTCCGCACGTTCAATCCGGACTTGTGACATGTGTTTCACTCTCCTTCGGTTATCCGATGATGACTCATCATAGAACTTTAGTATATCACTTTTATTTGCTCCTGATTATTGTTTTTCATATGATGCTTGTTCTAGTATATAATATGAGTGTTAAAATTTAATTACCGCAATGGAGGGTACCAAATGTCCGATTTGAATACATCACTCCACAAGTATGCCGAGCTGGCCGTCAAGGTTGGGGTTAATGTCCAGGAAGGACAAACTTTGATCGTGCACGCCCCTGTAGATGCCGCCGATTTTACCCGTTTGATTGCCGAGAAGGCATATGAAGCAGGTGCGCGCCTGGTCAAGATCATGTGGAACGATGAAGCCATCACCCGTCTTCAATTCGAGAAGGCAGCCGATGACGTGTTCACCGAAGCGCCAAAATGGTATGCGGGCGAGCTGACGGAGCTGGTCGAGAACGGCGCCGCAATTCTGCATGTGCTCTCGGAAAATCCGGACCTGCTGAGCGGGGTTGACCCGCAGCGGATCGCGAATTACTACAAAACTCGCGGCGAGGCAATGAAGAAATACCGTGCGTACCAGCAAGCCGACAAGTTTAGCTGGTGTCTGATCGCCGTGCCGTCGCATGCGTGGGCAGCCAAGGTTTTCCCGGATGCTCCGGAATCGGAGCAAGTACGGAAGCTGTGGGATGCCATCTTCCATACGGTCCGCGTGGACCAGGAAAATCCTGTAGAAGCATGGAACAAGCATTTGGCTGTGCTGGAGCAGAAGTCCTCCGTACTGAATGCGAAAAAATACAAGAAGCTCCACTATGTCGCGCCGGGTACGGATCTCACCATTGAACTGCCGGAGGGCCATATTTGGGCGCAAGGCGACAGCATCAATGAGCGCGGTCATTCCTTCGTTGCGAATATGCCGACGGAAGAAGTGTTTACAGCGCCGCTTAAGACCGGTGTCAACGGAACGGTCGCAAGCACGAAGCCGCTCAGCTATGCAGGCAATATCGTGGACAACTTCTCGCTTACCTTCGAGAACGGCAAGGTCGTCAGCTTCACGGCAGAGCAAGGTTACGAAACGCTGGAGCGTCTCTTGAACATGGACGAAGGTGCCCGTTACCTTGGCGAAGTCGCGCTGGTACCCCATCAGTCCCCTATTTCCGAGTCCAACATTCTATACTACAATACCCTGTTCGATGAGAATGCCTCCAATCACCTCGCTTTAGGAAGCGCGTATGCCTTCTGCCTCGAGGGCGGCAAAGACATGAATCAAGAGCAGCTGGCTCAGAAGGGCCTGAACACAAGCGTAACCCATGTGGATTTCATGATCGGCTCCGCCGAAATGGATATCTACGGGATTACCGAGGATGGACGTGAAGAGCCTGTATTCCTGAAAGGAAACTGGGCGTTCTAAGCTCCCGGCGGATCATACATAAAGCAGCTGCTTCCTTAGCAGCTGCTTTCTTAACAAGCTTCGCCTTTTTATTGACCTGAGGTCGATTTGTAAACAGATAGTGGATACGTAGGAATGATTCCGTTATTTTTACAGGACCTTCAGAAATACGCTAAGAATTGGAGGATCATCCATGCTAAGTTTTGAACAAAAATTAGAAAATTACGCAGAGCTTGCCGTAAAAGTCGGTGCCAATGTGCAGCCTGGCCAGACGCTCGTCGTCAATGCCATGATTGATGCGGCCCCGCTCGTGCGCCTGATTGTGAAGAAGGCTTATGAGGTCGGTGCCAAGCTGGTAAAAGTAAATTACAGCGATGAGGTAGTCAACCGGATCCGTTACGATCTGGCGCCGGACGAATCCTTTCTCGAACCGCCGAAATACTATGCCGAGGAAGTCACGGAGCTCGCGGAACAGGGAGCCGCTTTCCTTACGATCCTGTCCTCCAATCCCGATCTTCTTAAGGGCGTAGACCCTCAGCGCATCTCCAATTATCAACGCACATACGGCGCCGCCATGTCGAAATACCGGCAATACCAGCAAGCGGATAAGATGAGCTGGACGGGTCTTGCTTACGCCTCTCCCGACTGGGCGGCCAAGGTGTTCCCTGACATCCCCAAAGAACAGCAGGTAGATAAAATGTGGGACGCCATCTTTCATGCCGTGCGTGCCGATCTTGAGGATCCGATCCAAGCTTGGGAAGATCATATCGAAACGCTTCAGCTCAAGTCTGACGAGTTGAACCAGAAGAAATACCATAAGCTGCGGTTTACATCTCCAGGGACCGATCTGACGATCGAGCTGCCGGAAGGACATATATGGGCGCAAGCCGGCAGTCATAATGAAAAGGGCGAGCGCTTTGTGGCCAATATCCCGACCGAAGAAGTGTTCACGGCTCCGCTCAAGACCGGAGTCAACGGAACGGTTCGCAGCACGAAGCCGCTCAGCTATGGCGGTAACATTATCGACAATTTCTCCTTGACCTTCGAGAACGGGCGTATCGTGAGCTTCTCTGCCGAGCAGGGCGAGGATACACTGTCCCGTCTCATATCCATGGACGAAGGCTCGCATTACTTGGGCGAAGTCGCTCTCGTGCCTTATCGCTCCCCGATCTCCGAAAGCGGAATCCTGTACTACAATACCCTGTTTGATGAAAATGCTTCCTGTCATCTGGCAATCGGAAGCGCGTATGCCTTTAACCTGGAAGGCGGCAAGACGATGACGCCCGAACAGCTTCAGGAACACGGCTTGAACGCAAGCATTACGCATGTCGATTTCATGATGGGCTCCAAAGAACTGCAAATTACCGGCATTACCCGCGATGGCAGAGAAGAGCCTGTCTTCATTGACGGAAACTGGGCGTAACGATTCGTTATTATAAAAGCCTTGGCATCAACCTGATCATTCTTAGACCCACAACCACATGCTGCATGAGGCTGTCCTAGAGTAGATTTGTTCTACCGGGGACAGCCTCTTCGGCTTTATTGTCTTTTTTAGAATACCGATCCCCTGCTTTCATCTCCAGCTTGTTCATACCCGAATGATCTCTAGATAATATCGTGAAGACCGCCGGCATATTCTTATAAGAGTCTCTTACTGTAATTGTTAATTGAAATCATAGGGCTTTTTCTTTCAATGTGTTGTAAAATGATGAGAGAAATAGGATGGTTACACCAGAGAGGGGAATATCGCGTGTCCAACCGATTACAACTCCTCCTTGCAGCAGATTTCACGGAACTCAGTGAGCCTATTCAAGAAGAAATCTATTATGAATTTTATGATCTTGTGTACGGGCAAATTTTATACGTAGTCCGGGATCATGCTGCGGTTGAGGATATAATTCAAGAATCCTTTATTAAAGTCATTACCAGCAAGCCTACATTTGACATGGAAAGCAAGATGCGTGGTTGGCTTCGGGTCGTTGCCAAAAATTCCACCATGAATTATTTGCGAAAAAATAAAAAATACCGTAACCAAGTGGATGTTGAGCGTGTTTTTATAAATGAAGAAGAAATGGTGGTTTCTTCCACCAATGTTGAGCAGCAAGTGGAGTCGAATATGCTGGAGGAGTCGATTGTCCAATATCTGGATCAGTTAAAGCCGGAGTACCGGCTGTTGATCGAGTGCCGCTGGAAGCATAACATGACTTACAAGGAAATTGCAGACCTGCTCAATACCCGGGAAGAGATCGTCAAGCAGCGATTGTTTCGAGCCAGGGAATCCGTAAAGAAAATGCTATATAGAGAGTGGGGTGAATTAGATGAGCAACGAAAAATACGATGATTGGTTTGATAAGGCTTTCGATGAAGCCTTTGATCGTGCAGCTTCTAGCTCCTCATACCCTACTAACGACGATAGCAAGCGTCGATCCTGGCAGCAAGTCAAGCTGGAGATCGAGAAGCTGAATCAACGCAAGAAACGCCGGCGCAGATTTCAATATGCCGGAATTGTTGCCGCTTCGATGGCTTTCGGTGCCTTCATGTTCTCGCAGCCTACGGTCACACAAGCGGTATCACCGATTTATCAGCAGATTGTGGATTGGGGCAACGGTTTAGCCGGACAAATCTTCGGCAAAAAAGCGCCTGTTGATGAGAGCAAAGCCCTGACTCCGCCGCCGCCGGACGTTTCATCCGCACCTGATCAAGAGAGCGTGCCGCCTGCGGAAGTGGTCGAAACCGAAACATACCGCTTCACCGACGTCGATGAATCACTAACCGAATCCCAGAAGCGCGTGAATTTCAGCATTCCTGAAATCAGCTATATGCCAAGCGGCTTCAAGTTCCAGGAAGCCTCAGGAATATCCAATTCGGAACAAGGCCCTATCGAGGATCTCATCCTTGAGTACATGAACGGGGAAGGTAAAGTCATCCATATCAATTTCATCGAAATGGCGGCTGACAAATCCATCGGCGTAGGCGGCGAGGTGACGGACACGGTGAAGCTGGATTCGGGAGCTACCGCTTATTTGACAGAAACAACGCTCCGTTTCCTGCATGATAACGATCAGACGCTCGTTTTAATCAGCGGTTTTATGTCCAAGGAAGAATTCCTCAAGATCGCGAACGGCATACACTAGTCCATGCGAGTCATTTGAGGCTTTATCATAGAAGAAGAGCACCCGGGCAGGGTGCTCTTCTTGTTTTATGCTCATTTTTCTACTAACAAAGAACTCGTAAAATAAGTCCCTTCTTCATATGTACCATTCTCGTTGATCCAATGCGTAGTCTTGGCGCGATAATAGTAGCCTTGGGTCACGCTGAACGTCTTGGTAGCAGTATGGGAAGCTTTATTCGTCCCGTTATCGGAAGCGCCGCCTGCATCAACCCATGTGGTTCCCGTCCATCGTTGAAGGACGAATTGGATGCCAATCGAGTCAACGGTTTGACCGGCGGTCGTAGAGCCAAACACGTTGACCTGCGAGCTGCTCGCCTTGCTGATCGAGGAGTAGTAGCTCGAAAGGTACTTATTGGCCATCAGATTCATGGAATTCACGTTCAATTCCACAGGAGGGGGAGGAGTTAAGGCACCGGGTGCAATGTCTGTAGCCGAATCCGCGTATGCCCCTCCCGCCAAAGATAAACTTAAAAGTGCACTTACTGCAAGAGCGGAGGCTATACGTTTAGGACTGCGTACGTTTGACATAACATCACCTTTCTCTCATTTGATAGGAACATCCATATTTTAACATAGCCTATCAACACAATCTTTTCGTTTTCTTCATCTTTTGATATATTTTTTGAAACTTTTCTGCAAAAAAAAAGAAACAACAACAATTATTGTCGTTGTTTCTTGTAACAACCAGTTCAAGCCCCCGCTTCCTCTTGCAGCAGCTCCTGCTGCTGTCTTGCAAGGTGGATACGCGAAATCCGTTTGTTCTCCGTCTCCTCAATCATGAACATATAATCTCTATACAAGACCGATTGGCCTTTATGCGGATGCAAAACTTCCAAACGGGATGACAGCCACCCACCGATGGTGTCGTAGTCTTCCGTCTCCATATCCAGACCAAACTGTTCGTTAACCTCTTCAATCAGCATCAATCCGTCGATGGAGTATTCATCCTCCCCCACCAACTCGATGCCGGGCCGCTCCTCATCGAATTCGTCCTGAATTTCGCCGACGATCTCTTCCATAATGTCCTCCAATGTCACTAGACCGGAAGTCCCTCCGTATTCATCGATAAGGATAGCGATCTGCGTCTTGCTTCGCTGCATTCTTCGCAGCAGCTCGCTAATCTTGATCGATTCAGGCACGGCGAGTATCGGACGAATCAAGGAAAGCTGGTCACGGATGTGTCCACGCATCAAGTCTTTAATATGAATGAATCCAATAATATGGTCTTTATCTTCATCACAGACCGGATATCTGGTACGCATGCCTTCGCTGGCGATCTTCATATTTTCTTCCATCGGCAAATTGTTGTACAGACAGATCATTTCAGTGCGGGGAATCATGATTTCTCGGGCGGTCGTATCAGAAAACTCGAAGATGTTGTCAACCAGCGTCATTTCCGTATTGTCGATCAGGCCGATCTCACTGCTCTCCTTCATCATATCCCGAAGCTCTTCTTCGGTATGCACGTTCCGTTCAACCACCGGCTGCATGCGGAAGAGGCGCAGAATGGTATTCGAGAATCCGTTGACGAACCAAATAAATGGAAACATGATCTTGTAAAAAACACTGAGCGGCGCTGAAGATAACAGCGTGATTTGTTCTGCTTTGCGGACAGCAACCGTTTTTGGAGCCAGTGCGCCGAACACAATGTGCATGATGGCAATCAGTACGAATGCAATCACCAGCGATACCGCATGGATGGCCGTATCGCTCCAGCCGATTCCGGTAAACCATGGCGAAATCAGGGAGGATATCGTCCGTTCGCCGATCCAGCCAAGTCCAATGGACACCAGCGTGATGCCGAACTGGCAGGCCGATATATATCCGTCCAGATTTCTTAATATTTTCTGGGCATACCTTGCGTTCCGATGCCCTTCCTCAGCTAATGCATCGATTCGGCTGCTTTTCACTTTAACCAAAGCGATTTCAGCCGATACAAAAAAACCATTTAACAATACGAGAAACAATACCAAGGTAAGACTAATCAAACTCGGTAAGGGGTCACTCAATCGATCTCCTATCCGTCATTCCAGATGCGATGACGAACAGGAACACCTCCTTCGGTTATTAAAAATGTGTGGTGCCATTAAGCATAACGACCTGTTCGGACAAAGCGTCAACTTCCCAATGGACTCATCTCCTTATCTTATTCCGACGTTTACGAGCTATATAAGTAATTATATAGTACTACGATACACAGTCAAACTTTGTCTTATGACATTAAAACGCGTTGTTACAAGCTATGATTTGATTTTCTTCACTTAACCCTCGATTCCCGGGAATTGATATATTCTATTAATAACCGATAGAATTGGTTCCTCATGTTCGGTAAACGCTGGGACCTGTACCTCTCTCAACTAGGCACCCTTGGCGTATTTGTAAATTATTCAATTGCCGACGTATCAGTTACTCATCTGAGCACAGAATGGCAACATTTACTTAACACCATCTCGGTAAAGAGTATTTCTCCAATTCATCATCCATCCACCCGCTGTCCGTTGGGGTGTCGAAGGCAGCTGTGCGGCACGACCTGTCGAACCTGATCGTCATGTTTATCATCGAGAAGTTGAAGGAGAAGCATCCTCACGTGAACATCGGCCAGCAGGCAAGGTGACGCACGGGGAGTGGGAGGAGCAACTGACCAAAGAGGAGTCCGAGACCCTGCGGTGGCTGGTACGGACATATGTCTGTTCATATGGCATCTGTTCATTAATCCGGTATCCGGTGGGTTTGTTGCTTGTCCCGGAACCCGATGACATCTGTTAATTGTTTCGGTACCCGGCGATATCTGTTAACGCGGCAACAGAAGCATTCGTTTTGTTGCACAATGCGAAATAACCTCCGCTTTCCCAGGAAAGCGAAGGTTACAAGAGCGAGAATATGGATGGATTTACCGGCCGGTCGGCGGGTTGCCGATCACACCCGGATATTGGTATTGCAGCGGCTCGTCAAATACGACATAGTCGAGATTGACCATCAGGAGAAGAATGCGGCGGCCGGTCGAGCGCTCACTGATAATGATATGGTCGCGGCCGGCGGCTTCGATTACGCCAGTGAACACTTTGGCGTTCCACTGCGAGTTGTTTTCATAAGTCATGTAGAAGGTGCCGGTTTTGCCCAGATTCAGACGAAGAATGTTCTCAACATACGACTGCTCAAATTGAGGAGTCGGCATGACAGCGCCCCCCTGCGTAATTTGGCTTCCGCTTGATACTTGCGGAGGTACGTTTCCGGCATAGCCGGCAGTCCCCCGGCTTGGTACGCCCGGATAACGGACTCCATTCAGGAAATTCACAGGTGGCACGCCTTGATTAAACATAAGTATTCCTCCTTCTATATGCCCGCAAGATGCGGTGGTTTACAAAATCGGTCAAAACACACTCGGACAATCGGCGTAGGACGGAGTGAAGAAGCAGTGCGCCTTGAAACGCCCCGTATTCTGCTGATTGTACCAGGTTGCCGGGCATTCGCCCGCCGGGCGGAAGAACCAAAGGGCGTTAGAAGCAGGCCAGATTCGTTCCCCGTTGATGACTCGTTGAGCAAGCCGCCGATCTCTATCCCGGGCTCTTTGATAAAAGTATCCCTTCTGGGTAGCTTCAAATCCTCCAGGGTTTTGAAACACCATTTGGTTCATGGTGCGGATGCCTTGAAAGTCCAAGCAGTTGGAGCGAATGCGATTTACGCCGACATTCCCCACCATGAGCATCCCCTGCTCCCCTTCGCCTTCCGCCTCCGCGCGAATGAGTCTAGCCAGCAGATCCACATCGTTTGAGTTGACATTGATGACTGCCACAGATTTCCCCTCGCTTCCTTGATATCACTCTGTATCGTATGTGCATTCGCCCATAAATGTGCCTGGGCTCGCAAAATTTTTGTTGAACGGTTTGGGAATGTGGTGGGGGAGATTTTCTTCCGCTGCCATCGAACCAACAAGCAAAATCTTAATCCGTTCAAGTACCATTTCCCTTGATAGTACATATTGCTGAAGTCTTAGAGTGAACGTTCGTTCCGGAACAGGGCGATCCCTAAAATTCTCACCGCTTCAAAGTTAGATCTTTGCTAGCTCGCTTGTTATTACGCCAGCTTACAACTGGCAGATGATCTTAGCAGCAATTCCAATGTGCGCTATGGAACTGGCGAGCCGCAGATCTCAATAGCAACTTCACATTTACTTGGCAGGCTAGATAAAGTAGAATGGAGAATAAGTAAATATTGTGGATTACTACCATTCGTGAAGAACGCCTCGATAGTTCCGTCAGGAACAGTCGGGGCTTTTTTGTGTACTCGGACTGAAAAGGAGGACATTATGATTAACTTTGAAGAAAGGTTCACTGAATTTCTCAAGGAACAAAAACGCACAACCGACAAGCGCCGCCTTGAAATGCTGAATCGGGATAAGCGGACATCCAGCGACACTTCAAAATTTCTCGTAACAAGTCCATTAAAATCATGCATAATCTACTAGCTAAGCAGCTTATTAGACCGCTTAATCCGGCTGCAAAACGCTATTATCGGTATACACTTGCGGATGATGCAACTCACTACATCAAGTAACCATAAGTAATAACAGCACACAACTTGCACAAGTCCCTTTTCGGAACTTGCTGCGCCGCTGGAGCCCGCTTTCTATAGGAAACACACTTAAGCCTCCTCTCGAACAGAACACCCGTCCAAGAGGAGGCTTAACAAGGAAAATCACTACTTACCGAAAACTATACAGTCAATGGGAAGATTTTATAGTCGATGATATACAATCCAAGAAATTTTACGATCAATGTGACTTTATAATTACGGGATTACTAATACTGGAACATGACAGTTTACCTGAAACATTATGTTTGCTGGAACATGACAGGGACATTACGTTGATGGGGAAATACAAATATTGAGATACACAATTGCCGGGACATTACAACACTGAATTTCTTCAACTACTGACGCCTTCCGTACTAATGCTTCGCGTCCTTACTCTTCATGTACTTACTCTTAATGTACCGATGCTTCCCTTGCTGATGCTTCCCTTGCTGACGCTCCAACTACTGACGTTTCAAGATCATTGCAAATTTCAGAAGCCCCCTGCCATCATTGCCAGCATTCGCAAACGTCAAGATTCATTTCAATACAATCCATATTTTAATTGTTATTCGGTATCGCGCGACATTCGATCCGGTCCCAGGTACCGGGACCTCACGATATCTGCAAGCTGTACTTGTACTTAAAGCTGTACTTCCCGGAGCCCGCTTGGACCATGACATCCGTTTCGCCAGCGCTTATCGAGAGAATGCCTGCCGCTTGGCTTAGCGGCACGCCCCCGCTCTCTGTAATGCTTGCAGGATCGGTTGTACCCGGCAATCGAATTTCCGCCGTCGTATTCGGCGGAATGGTTACCTCCACATGCATAAGGCTGTCGGCCTCCAGCTTCCAGAACGACCGAGCCGTGCCGTACATGGTATTAATCGTGCCCTCCGCCCACGTCAGGCCCGGCCCCGGGATAGGTGCAATTACCATGTGCTTATACCCTGGAGAAGCCTCCACCGTTTGGATGCCGGCCACAGTCCGGTATAACCAATCGCCGATGGCGCCGTATGCATAATGGTTGAATGAATTCATGTCACTGCTCCAGAAGCTTCCGTCTTCCTTAATGCCGTCCCAATGCTCCCAGATGGTCGTCGCGCCTTTCGTTACCGGGTACAGCCACGACGGAAAATCTTGCTGCAGAAGCAGCTTGTAGGCCGCTTCGTGCATTCCGTGTTTGCTTAACGCATGGCTGATATAAGGCGTGCCGACAAACCCCGTCGTCAAGTGGAACTTGCTCTCTTCAAGCAGACGGTGGAGCTTGGCTGCCGCCCGCTTCTCTGCCGGCTCATCGAGCAGATCGAAGAAGATGGCAAGCACATGCGCCGTTTGCGTGGAAGCGGCCAGCCGTCCGGAAGGCGTCACGAATTCCTCCCGGAACGCCTTTACGACGTTGCTGCGAAGCTCGGCATACTTCCGGGCGTCTTCCTCTTTACCCAATACAGCTGCCGTTTTCTGCAGCAAATCCACTGAATAGGCGTAATAAGCCGAAGCGATAATGTCCCGCTCCGTTGCGCCGACATAGTCGCCCGATTTGGCATCCAACCCCAACCAATCTCCAAAATGAAACCCCGTATTCCATAGAAACTCCTGCTCGCCTTGCGCTTGAATATAGGCCACCCACTGCTTCATGCTCTCATACTGCCGCGCGAGGATCCGTTCATCGCCATAGCTGACATACACCGTCCAAGGGCAGATCACGGCAGCATCTCCCCATGCCGCGGAGCCGAACGAATCGCCGAGAATATTCGGCACCACGAACGGAACCGCCCCATCCTCTCGCTGATCGTGCGCCAGGTCGGACAACCACTTTGTAAAAAACGGTGCCGTATTCGACAGGAATGCGGCGGTACGGATAAACATCTGCGCATCTCCCGTCCAGCCGAGACGTTCGTCGCGCTGCGGACAATCGGTCGGGATATCCAGAAAATTCCCCTTCAAGCCCCAGCGGATATTGCTCTGCAGCTGATTGACAAGCGGCTCGGAGCAGCGGAACGTTCCCGTCTCTTCCATATCGGTATGAAGAACGACGGCTTCGAACGCATCCAAGTCAATGGGCTCCGGAAACCCTGCGACCCGAACGTAACGGAATCCTTGGAATGTAAACCGCGGGGCATACGTTTCAATTCCCTCACCTTTAAACGTATACGAAATGGTTTGTTTTGCCGTCCGAAGATTATCCGTATAAAAATTCCCGTGTGCATCCAGCACCTCGGCATGCTGCAGCGTCACGGAAGTTCCTGCCGGTCCCGCTGCACGAAACCGGACCCAGCCAACCAAATTCTGTCCAAAATCAAGGACGGTATCTCCGTCAGGGGTCGTGAACACTTGTACCGGACGGATCGTTTCGATGGCGCGTACGGGCTCATTGATCTGCGGCTTCAGCATGTCGACCCCATGATCAATCACCTCTGCGGCCTGCCACCCGGAGGCCCCAGCCTCCCCTGTGCTCCATGCAGAAATTTCCAGCCGTGCATCATAGGTTTCCCCATGATAGAGCTCCGATATCAGGATCGGTCCTTGCGCAGCCATCCAACTGGAGTCGGTTCCGATGATCTCCTTCAGGCCATCCTCGTAAATGACGTGAAGTTCAAGCAGAAGCGCAAGCCGGCTTCCGTAGAAATTACGGCCGCCCTGCCATCCTAAATTGCCTTTATACCAGCCGTTGCCCAGCCATGCGCCAATGGTGTTATTGCCTTGCTTCAGCATCGAAGTTACATCATAGGTTTGCGTTTGGATCGTATGTGCGTAACTCGTCCATCCCGGCGTAAAATATCGGTCTCCCACTCGCTGTCCATTAAGCTCCAGCTCATACAGACCAAGCGATGTTGCGTACACTCTGGCCTCCTTCACGGCGGCTTCAAGTCGAAAATCCCGGCGCAGCAGCGGCAATTGGGTGGATTCCTCCGAGATTAGAGACAAGGGTGCTGCAATCCATTGGCCAGTCCATGCTTCCCCTTCCAGCTTGCCCGTTTCCCAATAGGAGGTGTCGGACCATTCGGAGCATGCTCCTTCGTGATCCCAGACCCGCACTCTATAGAAATAGCGCTTACAAGATGCTGCCTCGAAATGGCTGAGTTCAACATGAACCGATTGCGCGGAATCCACCTTCCCTGACTTCCAGGACGGAATCGTAAACTGCTCGTCCTCGGCCACTTCAAGCTCATAAGTCTTTTGCGCGACAGCCCGTTTATCCGATTGCAGCCGCCAGCTTAATCTAGGATGTCTCTCCCCGATCCCGATCGGATTATGCCAATATTCGCATCGAAGATCCGTCACTTCCAACATGCCCATTCCTCCGTTCATAGTGATGTACGCGTGATTGCATTATTTTTCATCTCAAAGCATCATCGTTATTTTCCTCTTCAAGGAGAGGTTCAACTTCCATTATAGGGATTGTTTTGTTCGGGATTGATTGTAAAAAGGACATTTACATGAGGTATAATGGACATAATTTACGATAACTTCATAAAGGGGCGACAAGCCATGAAGCGACCGATGGAAACGTACCGCGGAGACTATTTTTTCCGGCAGGGTGCCATGGTTTTTGTGAATCGGAGCTCGGAAAGCTTCTCGGTCTCTTACCATAATCATGATTTTCTGGAGCTTGCCTACATTGCGGAGGGAGAAGGCTTTCACCACATTGAGGATCAGGTGCAAAAGGTCCGTAAGGGGCAGCTGTTCTTCATCCCGCTCGGCGTGCCTCACGTGTTCAGGCCCACCTCCGCTAACGGTAAACCGCTCATCGTGAACAATTGCATCTTCTCGGTCCTTCTCTTGCCGAAGCTGATCGCATTTGCGTCCGATCCGGGTATGGTTACCTTCCTGAAGCAGATGGAGGAGGGGCTTCTCGGTCATATTTCCGTAACGGATCGAAATGATCGCTTCGAGCAATTATTCGAAACGCTGTATGAGCAGAATGCCCGCTCCATGTCCGGCTCCAATGATTACCTGCATGCGCTTCTGCTGCAGCTCATTATCGAATTGAAACGAGCCAGAGACGAGCTCGAACCCGCAGGTCCAATGCAGGCAAATGACTATTCCTTTCAGGAAGTCCTGCAATACGTGGAAAACCATTATATGAAAGAGCTGACGTTAACGCATCTTGCGCATGCCAGCGGCTTCAGCGAGCGACATTTGCAGCGCTTGTTCCTGCAGTATACCGGGATGACATGGCACCATTACCTGCAAACGGTTCGCATCCGTATGAGCCGAAGGCTGCTGCGAAGCACCTCGTCCAAGATCAGTGCCGTTGCCGAGCAGGTCGGATATAAAGACATCCATTCCTTCAACAGGGTATTCAAACGGAGCATGGGGCTTACACCGGGACAATACCGTAAAGAGGCTCGTCTCTCCATGGAGACCCGGCTACTGATGGACCCTTTTTAAAAGTAAAAAGTAAAGTTCTTGGCGTAACCACGGTGGCAGCGGTCTTAAAGGGCTCGCACGCTCCCTGATTTTTTCAACATGGCGACCGTGTTTATGTTTCACTGCATCACAATATACGGGCTTATGTAACGCAATCAGAGCGGAAAAATGTCGCATGCAATAGGCGTCACTTCCGCTCTGATTGGAAATGCCTTTTTCTATTCCCCGCGGGATTCGTGGATCTCCCCATCCTGTTTCAAGATTTGAGATTCCCACGTGTAATTGCTCATATGTTGGTGGTTATCCCGATGTTTCTTCTGTAAAGTAACCCGCATGTTCCCGAGCCCAATCGGAGAACGTTCTGGCAGGTGTGCCGGTAACCTGCTCCACTGTGAGGTTGACGGTATAGGCCTCGACCGGCGGATGCTTATGCCAATTGATGACGTAGTCAATAATCTCTTCCTCTACGCCCAGCTTTGCCATGCGTGCACGCTCCTCTGCCTCCGTTATTTGTACGAACCGGATGTCCTTACCAATGGCTTTGCTCAGAATGCCGACTTTCTGCGGGACGATTAGTACCTCCGGTCCGGTGAGCGTATATGTTTTACCTGCATGACCGTCTCTCGTCAGGGCCGCGGCTGCGACACGAGCCACGTCGCCTTCATGGACAGAAGCCTGCAAAGAATCCCCGAAGAGATCCCGAACGACTCCTTCCGTTTGAATGGACTCCTTCCAACTCAACACATTGGACATAAAGTCCACCGGCTGCAGCTGGGTCCACTCCAAGTCGCTAGCTTCAACGGCCTGCTCAACCGTTCCCTTCCTTCCATCCCACAGGACGGTCACGCGCTTTACGCCGGCTTTCTCAGCCATCCGTATGATTTCATCTCCTGTCGTAAGCGGAATATAACCTGCCCCGGTCGTTATTAAGTGCAGTGCGGTTACGCCTCGAAGCGCTGGACCCAGCGTTGCCGGTTCGCTAAGATCACCTGCGAACACTTCAACCTCCGAAGGAAATTTAGCCGAAGCCGGATTCCGGGTCAGCGCCCTTAGGCGGTGCCCCTCCTTCAACAGCTCTTGGATAAGTTGACGGCCTACTCTTCCCGTCGCCCCCGTAACTAAAATAGTCATAGTAAATCCTCCTTTAATATTCTATTTAATGACTTGTTTGTAACTCCCAATCAAAATGTCACCAGCATCCTGCTCCCTTTAGAACCGTTTTGCCTCCATGACGACCTTCCGCATCCCTTCTTCGATAATGGATGCCCCCTGGTCGGGAAACTGATGGTGTCCTTCGATAACGACGGTCGAAATATTCGTTATCCCGAAAAAATTCAAATGACGCTTAACGAAATGGACGGCCATTTCGAACGGGCTATCCTCCCCGTATACGCCTCCCCGTGCATTCAGCAGCACTGCTCTTTTATCCGACAATAATCCAACAGGTCCTGCCTCCGTGTATCTGAACGTTTTACCGGGAAGATGCATGAGGTCCAGGTACGCATGGAGAACGGAAGGCACGGTCAGATTCCACAGCGGGAACGCCATGACGATTTTGTCGGCGGAAGTGAACTGCTCCAAATGCTTCTCCACAATGGATCGGATCTGCTTTTCTTTTCCGCTCAGCTCCTTCCCGGTGGCCGATTTGTAATTCGCCTGGATCATATCCCACCCCAGCAGCGGCAGTTCCTGCTCGTGCAAATGAACCTCGACAACCGTGTCCTCCGCATGCGTCTCCTTGTAATGCTTTAAAAAGGCTTCATACATTTTGACGCTGACGGACTCTTCCGCCGGACGATCATTGGCTTTGACAAATAATACGGTACTCATCCTTGTGTCCCTCCGGTATCTAAATTAGTGTGCAATCCTTGAAGTGCTTACCTCTATTTAATCGAAAAATCCGGAGCGGAACGTCCGGCACTGGTCGAATCCTGACATACAAAAAAGGCCTTATCCGAAGATAAGACCTTACTCTACGACCTTGGTCGCAGAAGGATTACGCCTTAAACCATCCATTTTTGATTGCGTGCAGCGCGGCTTGGGTCCGATCCTGGACCTCCATTTTTCCGAGGATATGCGTTATATGCGTCTTGACCGTCTTCTCGGTAATATGCAATGCAGCTGCAATTTCCTTGTTACTTCGCCCCATGGTAATCTGCTCCAGCACATCCCGTTCGCGGGCGGTCAGGATGTGAATGCCTTTGGGCGCTCCGTCGTCTGTTGCCACATGGGCGATCAGCTGATTCGTTACTTGCGGATGGAGCGTGCGGCTTCCGTTCATCGCCGCGATGATCGTCTCAACCAGCACTTTCGGCTCGATATCCTTGAGCTGGTACCCGATCGCTCCTGCTTTTATCGCCGGCAGAACAGAATCACGGTCGGCAAAGCTGGTAAGCATAATGACCTTCATCTTGGGAAACCGGGCCATAATTTGCTTCGTCGCTTCAATGCCGTCCATTTCCGGCATCACCAGATCCATCAGAATTACGTCAGGCTGCAGCAGCTCTGCCTTCTCCAGCGCCTCAAGCCCGTTCAACGCCTGGTCCACGATTTCGATCATGGGCTGCGTCTGCAGGAAATATCGCAAACCTCGTAATACTACCAGATGATCATCCACAATTAATACCTTTATCTTATTCATCCGTACCCTCTTTCCTGGCCGGTAGAGGAACCGTTACCGTAAGGACGGTCCCCATGCCTTCCTCACTGCTGATATTCAAAGTGCCGTTGATTTCCTCAGCTCTCTCCTTCATGCTGGTGAGCCCAAGCGAGCGATGCCTTTTCTCGGTTCCCCCCGGGTTGAACCCCCGTCCTTGGTCCGAGATTTTCATGAATATATTGGATCCCTCCCGCGCAATCCGGATCCAGGCGCGATTCGTGCCTGCATGCTTGCTGATATTGTTAAGCGCCTCCTGACCGATCCGATACAGCGCCTCTTCCACTTTCTTCGCCAGCTCGGGAGGCTCCTTCATGAGGAAGATGAGCTGGATGTTCAGCTTTTCGGCATATTCCTTCAGGGATGACAAGATCCCCCTTGCTTCCCCGTACGGACGAAGCTGCCAAATTAGCGAGCGCATTTCGGATAGCGTCTCTTGGGCTAACTGCCCGATATCGTGGATCGCTTCTGCCGTATGCGGATCCTCGTTCAGCATTTGCTCACGAACCCCTTGCGCTAGCAGCGATAAGGAGAATAGCTTCTGATTGACCGAATCATGGAGATCGCGGGCAAGGCGATTACGCTCCTCAACCAGCAGCAATTCCTGCCATTCGTAATAAATGCAGATCTTCTCTAGCGCAAGTGAAATATGCTCGGCGAGCATCTCGAGAATTTCCATTTCCAGCGCGCTGAACGGCTCGTTATCCCGCCCGATGAACAGCACGCCTATGGATTCCTTGGTATGAAATGTGCGCTCCTGGTAGGTTAACGGCAGGGCTGCCGAATGGGGATGGGGCCCAATACCAGGCAGAACCCGTACAGGGCCTTCATGAGCTATGCCCCGCTGCTCAGCGAAGGCGCGATGGATGATTCCTCCATCTTTCCCGGACTTTCGAGAGCTTTTACGGACCGGTTTCATGGAATTGTTCGTCACCCCATGATGATAAACGGTGTGCAGGTAAAGCTCATGATCTTTCTCGACCGAAATCAAGGCGACGCTCGGCCAGCCGAAGGAGGCACCCAGCTGCTCGACGATCGCCGTATACATTCGATTTAAATCGTTGATCTTCCAAAGATATCTGGTCACTCTCGTTGCTTTCGCATAGTAATCAACGATGAAGCGGGCAACGCTATCCACCGCCTGCTTCTCCCTTAGTTCATACAATCTGGTCCGCTCGACTGCGGTTCCGATCTGGTAAGCGACCGATTGCAGCAGCGCAAGCTCGCTTTCCGAGAAGTGCTCTTTGCCTGGAGAACCCACATTGAGAATCCCGATCCGGTTGCCTTGAACTGTCAGAGGGATCGTCGCATGGTGCGTTAGTTGATGGGTCTCCCCCCAATTCTCTTTAATAGCATTATGCAGCCGCTCACACTCAATAATCGTAACCGGCTCCGTCAGGCTGCCGGACCAGTACATTCGAAGGCATAGACAGTCGCCGCAGCGCATAGGCTTCTTCCCCTCCCAAGTTAAGGCAGGGGGCAGACGACGGTCTGCCATCATGCTGTACTCCGGTTTATCGCCGGCCAGAAACAGCCAGCCCGTCTCAAGCTGAGTCAAATCCAGCAGCTTCTCAAGCGTAGTCTGCAGCATTTGGAGCATGTCGCTGCTTTGGTTGAGCGTCTCTGCGATGGTCTTTAAGATCGTAAGCTCTCTTACATGCTGCTCCCGATGCTCTAACATAAAGGCCACACCTCATCTATCGTAAAATGGTAACCTGCGGAAAATTAGGATCATTTCATTGGAATCCGAAAAGAAGGAAGCTTCATTATTGACGGCGAAATTGTATGGGGAACGTGAGGATTATCTGCGAGTCAGCCATCATTTTCAAAATAAGGAGCCACAGGCAATGACAACCTCAAGCAATAATCAAAGGACATGCAGCCAGGGCCACACTTACTATAAAAGCAGCGATTGTCCGACCTGTCCTATCTGCGAGCAGGAGCAACGGCCTGAAAGCGGATTTCTCTCCATGCTCTCGGCACCTGCAAGACGGGCCTTGGAGAACCACGGAATCACGACCTTGGAGGAGCTGTCGAATTACAGCGAGAAGGAAATTTTGAAGCTTCACGGGATGGGCCCCGCTTCGATGCCGAAGCTGCGAACAGCTTTGGAAGCTGGCGGGTTATCGTTCAAAAAGCAGGCATAGGGAGAACGGCACCCTGATATTCTTTGCCTGCATGCCGATCGTGGGATCATCGATGCTCGATCCCTTTCAATTGGGCTCAACTAACAGAGCCCTTTTTCTTATGCCTGATCCGAGCCTACTCCAGCTGCTTCTCCAGCATGACTTCATCTTCCTTGACGAAGCCGGATTTCTCGTAAGCCCGGATCGCCGCGTCATTATCGCAGCCGGTCAGCACTTTAATCGTAGACACGCCCTGAGAACGCAGCTGCTCTTCAATGCATTCGAGCATCATCCCTGCAAGCCCCATCCCCCGGACCTGTTCCTGGACGTACATTTCCGTAATCTCCCCCAGCAGCTCCTCATAGCAGAACGACGTATAGGTCTGCGCGCAAGCAAAGCCGACCGGCTCATCGTTCAGCAGGGCAATCACGACGATCTCGTCTCCATGCTGCAAGCGCCTCTCCACAATGGCGACCGGCATTCTTCCCCCATTAAATTCATCGTTTAAGCTCACCAGTGCCGGCGCATCCGAGCTTGTGGCCAAACGCACCTTGGGTACTCGATTCATGAAATCCGATCCCAACCTTTCCCGAAGTCTTCTGGATGCAAGAATCCTTATTAGTATACCATCATTATCCAATCCCGCCCACGAGTGGTCCTTTCGTATTAACGGCTGCATAAAAAAGGTCCCTGCTGCATCAGTCAGCAAGGACCTTCATTGTCCATGATCTTTGGTTATATTGCGGTTACCGAAAACATCAAACCGGAATACAGCAGGATAACGGCAGCCAACCCGCTGAGCAGTCCCTCGAGGGCACTCCGGTTTTTGCGAAAAGCCCGAATCACGTTCCATAGCAGCACCAGGCCGATCCCCAGACTAACGATCCCGTACCAGCTCCAGGCAAATGTAAGCGAACCGGATGCATACCCCGGGTGAAACCATTCAAAGGTGGGGGCCGGTCCGTATACGACGAGCGTATCGGCAACCTCGTGCGGCGCCGGCTGCTGGTTCATGTATCCGGTCACGATATACACCAGTCCGATCAAGATGCTTTCACTCTTCGCCCAGCGTTCAGGCCGGAAGGCTTTGTCGCGGTTCAACCTCCGCTTCACCAGATACCCGTTAACGAATCCGAACACGAGCAGTGGCAGAATCAGGATATGCTTGACCAGCAGCGCTTGCCCGTAAGATAAAGCCCAGCTGTTTACTGGTTCCGGTGTGACGCCTGTCATCAGAAACAGACCGGAGCCGATGACGATGATGACGCAAATGATCGCCATCGGGTGGAACCATCTCAGAAAGGCGTCCCACCGGTTCAGCTCCTTGCCGAACCATCCCGCAAGCAGCAAGGTGCCCGACCATATCGCCATGGCCGTAAAATGCCCGAAGAAGGCGAGCTGCCCGACGCTTTCGAACAACGATGCCGCATGATTAAAAGAGGACATCGCCGCCGCTATGCCAAGCAGTGCAGCCGGCATCAGCCAGCGGAGCATAGAGCCGGGGTTCCGCCGCACGGTTACCGTAAGCACAGCCATGACAATGGAAAGCACCAATATCCATGCATAGTGCTCGCCTTCACTGAATTTGAACATGATGCTGTTGAAGGACTGCCAGAATCCGATGTCATCCTTAAAGAACATAATGATCTTGAGAAGCGGGATGAAGCTGCAGGCCGCCACCGTAATGGAGGCAGCCGGTCCCAGCCAGGCGGGAACGGAAAGGCCAGGCGTGCTGCTTCTTGGAATCAGCGCCATGACGGTCAGTCCTGCAAGGAGAGCATAGGCGAAATACAGCAGCGGTTCGGTTATCCAATAGTAAGACATTATTTTCTCTTGCGCGAAGCTCTAATAGCGAAATAGGCAGCAATGAATACTACGATAACAACGACTACAATCCAAACCGTCGAATTTCCGCCTTCGGATTGCTTCGGCTCCCCGTTAGCAGCTTGCTTCTCGTTATCCGCCCCGTTATCTGCTTGCTGATCCGCATTTGCTTGCTGAACCGTATCTGCTGCGCTGTCCGTTTGACCCGTGGCAGCTTCTCCGTTCGAAGCCGTTCCGTCATCTGCTGAGGCATTATCGGTACCTGCTGCTGCATCAGGAGCAGGCTCTTCTTCCAGGGCAGGCTCGTTCTCAGGAGCATCCACTTGGAAGGAATAGGTTCCGTCGACCGGGTGTCCGTCGCCGCCTACAATTTTCCATTCCACGGTATAGGATCCGGAAGGAAGCGGTTCGTCAACCGTGCCGGACAACGTCTTTCCGTTTACCTGCGTTCCGGACAGCTTGACCTCTTCCCCTTGGTCATTCTTCACTTTGAGCGTGCTTAAGTTCTCGTCGATATTTTCATTGAAGGTCAGGCTGAATTCCTTCACGCTTTCAGTGAGCTTGGCATCCGCAGCGGGGCTGCTGGTCTCTAGTTTGGAATGGGCCCAGGTTGCTGCTGGAAATGCCAGCACAAACAGGAGACCCAACGTTAATAAGAATGAGGTCTTTAATGATTTCAACATGCTAATCTCCTCCACACCGTGTATCTTAATTTTTAATCATCCCCATCATAACAAAGAGAGTATGCTAAAGCTATCGAGTAAATTGTGAACGTTCGTTTCCGGATCGGACAGGCAGGGGCTGCCCGTATTCTCCCGGCTTGCGGCATATTTTCCTGAACGGCAAGAAGGCCACCCGAACGGTTCGGATGACCTGATTATTAGAGAGGTAGCCCTTTATGGCCATTGACATCGGACTGCCTCTCATAGCTTTCGACTTTTTCGAATATCTTTTGCTCCCCTGCCTGCATCGATCTTAAACTTATGCAGCTATGCTCGCTCATACCAATAACCCGGTATACTGGACGTTAACCTCATCAGCGCCTCCAAATAATAATAGTCGCCCCAGACCATGTAATCGTCGGGTCCCATCCCTCCTCTTACATAATAGGAGCCATGTTTGATCAGCCCCTCTTCTTCAGGCTCCTGCATCGTAGAATACGACCGGACAAGCGAGCTCATCGACTTCTGCACCGCATCGTTCAGCAGCGCCCGGTCCGTATCTCCTTCAGCGAGAAACTCCATGATTTCCAGCATCCCGCATGCGGCAATCGCCGAAGCCGAGCTGTCACGCGGAGTCCCCGCTTCGATCGACACATCGAAATCCCAATAAGCGACGTGATCCTCAGGCAAATGCTGTATAAAATAACGAGCCGCACGTTTCGCTGTTTCCAGGTACAACGGATTGCGGGTATACCTGTAGGACAGCGCGAATCCATAAATCGCCCAAGCCTGTCCGCGTGTCCAGGTAGAGCCGTCATGATAGCCTTGATGCGTCCCACCCCGAACCGGCGTGCCGTCGGCTTGATCGAAATAAAAGGTGTGGTAGGAGGAATCGTCGCCGCGCATCAAGTAGCGCCGGCTCTTTTCTGCATGGGCAATGGCGGCGTTGAAGTACCTCTCCTCTCCGGTCTGTTGGTGTGCCCAGTACAGGAGCGGAATGTTCATCATGCAGTCGATAATGATGCGGCCGCCGTTTTTCTCGTCTCCTTTAGGCCCCCAAGCCTGGATATACTGCCCGCCTTCCCGGAAACGGAGCATCAAGTGATCCGCAGCCTTCAGCGCGAGCTCCCTCCCCTCATTCCGGCCGTCCACGATCCATGCGGCCAATGCAGAGGGAAGATACAGAAACCCGATATCATGATGATCCAGATGCTTGCGTTCCGCAAGCCGTGTTTTAAAATCATCCATCTGCACAAGCGCAGTCTCCTTAAAGAACGGGTCCTTCGTGTGCTCATAACACAGCCAGACCATTCCCGTGTAGAAGCCTTCGATCCAATCCGTGCTTTCCCCCCACTCATAACGCTGCTCCTGCGTGATGTGCGGAAATTTCATCGGATGTCGTTCAAGATTTCTCCTCGTCTTCACAACCGCATCGTGAATCGCTTGCTCCCACATATCCCAAAGTCCTCCTATTCTTTAATCGCGCCGATCATGACGCCCTTCACGAAGTATTTCTGTAAAAATGGATACAAGAACAAAATCGGCAGCGTCGCCACCATGATGGTCGCATATTTGATCGTCTCGCCTACCGGCATCCGGTCGCCGCCTCCGACGGATGTCATCATGCTGTTCGTGTCGTTCTGGATAAGGATCTCGCGCAGAATCAGCTGCAGCGGAAACAAATTTCGGTCCCTCAAGTAGATAAGTGCATCAAACCATTTATTCCAATGCCATACGCCGTAGAATAAAATCATGACGGCGATGACAGGCAGCGAAAGCGGTATGATGACGCGGAACAGAATCGTCCAATCATTGGCCCCATCGATCCGCGCCGACTCCTCGAGTGCCACCGGGACCCCCTGGAAGGCCGTACGCATGATGATCAGATTCCACGTCGTCATCGCACTGGGAATAATAAGCGCCCAGTACGTATCCAGCAGGCCGATATTTTTCACGAGCAGATATTTCGGGATCAGTCCGCCGTCAAAAAACATCGTCAGCACGATCAGCATCATGATGGTGCTTTTCCACATGACATTTTTCCGGGATAAGCCATATGCGCCAAGCGCGGTCATGAAGATGTTCAGCGTCGTTCCGACCACCACGTACAGCAGCGTGTTGAGATAGCTTCGGATTATATTCGGATTCTCAAACACCATCCGGTAGGAGTCCAGCGAGAAGCCTTTGGGCCACAGCAGAATCCCGCGATGCTGAACGAACTCGGAGGGCGTGCTGACGGATGCAAACAAGACGTACAGAAACGGATACAAAGTCACGATGGATAACAGGCACAGCAAGACGACGTTGGCCGTATCGAATAGGATTTCACTCACAGATCTCGAAGTTCGCATGGCTTCCCCCTCCCTACCACAGCTTCGTTTCGGTAAACCGTTTGCTGAGGTAATTCGCCCCGAACAGCAGTACAAAATTGATCAGGGAGTTAAACATGCCGACCGCGGCACTGAAGCTGTAGCTCGCCTCCAATATGCCCTTGCGGTAGACGTAAGTCCCGATCACATCCGCCGTTTCGTATGTGACCGGATTGTACATAATCAGTATTTTCTCATCCTGAAGGGCCATGAAAGAACCGATCCGAAGGATCAGCAAAATGATCACCGTCGGCATGATGCCGGGCAGCGTAATCATCAGCATCTGCTTCCAGCGTCCCGCCCCGTCGACCTTCGCCGCCTCATACAGTGACGGATCGATGTTCGATATGGCTGCCAGATAAATGATCGAGCCCCAGCCGATTCCCTGCCATATCGCAGACGAGGTATAGATGGTGCGGAACCATTCCGGGAGCCGCATGAACGATATCGGCTTGCCGCCGAAATAAGCGATCAACTGATTGATCAGCCCGTCAACGGACAAAAAATCCACCAGCATGCCGACGACGACCACAACCGAGATGAAATGCGGAATATACGTAATGGACTGAACCGTCCGCTTGAACATCCGATTCCGGACTTCATTGAGCATCAGCGCCAGCACGATCGAGGCCGGGAATACGAAGATCAGGTCGTACAGCCCCAGGATGATCGTATTGGTGACGACGCGTTCAAAGAAGAAGCCGTTGAAAAATTCGATGAAATGGTCGAAGCCCACCCACGGGCTGTTCCATATGCCAAGTCCTGCCGAAAAATTTTTGAACGCGATCTGCAGGCCGTACAAGGGCCCGTAATGAAACACGGCATAAAATGCCACCACCGGGAGCAGCATGAGATAAATCATGGAATTCCGCCGGAAATCCCTTGCTGCCCTGGTCTTGAAGCTTTCTTTTTTAACCGGTCTTACGATTGGGTTCATCTCCTGCTTAAGCTGCAATTTCAGCCCTCCCCTGACTTGGAAAATAGAACCATGCGGGAGATGAGAGCCTTATCCGGCTGCCTTCCCGCATGGCGAAGCATATGCGCGTTAGCTGCCTTAACGGCTGTTGAAGCGGTCCAGCGCCGCCTGCTGGATCTTCACCGCTTCTTCGATCCCCATACCCTGGATCGTCTCGACGAACTTGTCGAATCCGCTGATCGGCTCCACGCCCATGATGAATTTGTTCACCATTTCCTCGTAATAGGTGTTCACATCGTTCATGATGGATGCATATTGCGTGCTCTCTTCAGCCGTTGGGGAGATGACCGGCATCAGGCGGCTGTTGTCCGCCTTCATCCAGGTCTCGATCGCCGCTTTCTGCTCCGGCAGCGCGGAATATTGCTCGATATACCGGCGGTCCTGCACGAATGGACCGGAATAGCTCGCCAGATTGTATTTGGCCAGCGCTTGCGTAATGGACAGCCCGTCCGGATTCTTCATCACTTCTTCCGTATACGTCGGGTACCCGTCCTTCATCTCGTAGCTGACGCCTTCGACGCCGAAGTTAAACAGCATATGCCCTTCTTCGCCGTATTTGTAATCGAGCCATTTCACCGTTTCGGCCGGATTTTTGTTGGCCTTTGTAATCGCTGCTCCAAAGCCGTTATACGCGGAGTCCTTCTGTCCCAGTATCGGCATATCGCCCTTCTTCAGCACCACGTTCGGCGCCCCCGTCAGCTTGACATCCGGATTGGATGCCTTCATCAGCTCGGTATACCGGCCCAAACTGCTGCCCATGTAGCCCGAGAAAGCGCCCACTTGGCTGTTCGTAACCTTCGCGTCCTTCAGTGTGGCGTCCGTGGCGGCAAAATCTTGATCGATCAGCCCTTCGGCATACCACTTGCTCATCGTTTCCAGATAAGATTTGAACTCCGGCTGGATCGGCCCGTACTTCACCTGACCATCGACCTGATAAAATCCGGTCGTAATACCCCAGGCACCCACGAAAGCATGGTTGATCCCCGTCATGTCCAGGTCAAGCAGCAGCGGGATTTCATCCGCCTTCCCGTTTCCGTTCGGATCGCCGGTCTTGATCGCCTTAAGCACCTCATACCATTCATCGATCGTCTCCGGCACCTCAAGCTTGAGCTGGTCCAGCCAATCCTGCCGAAAAATGAGCCCGTTGAACGTCAGCAAGTATTCGTCTCCCCGCAGGAACGGGAACACGTAAATATTGCCGTCATCGGTCGTGATGAGCTTCCGGTATTCCGGGTTGTCGTTCAATACCTTGGTTAAATTCGGCGCGTGCTCCTCGATCAATTCGTTGAGGCGGATAATCGTGCCGTCCGAGATCGCTTTATCCGGACCGCCGGATACGTTCGCCCAGCCGTACTCGATGACGTCCGGCAAATTGCCCGAGGACACCATAATATTGAAGGCGTCCGCTTCCTGTCCGGCCGGCGGATGCTGGAAGCTGATTTTGGTTCCTGTCGTCTTTTCCAGTTCTTGATAGGCAGCAATGCCATTCATGTCCTGCATGGTCGCGGAAGCGTTTGCATTTAATGTCACCCAATAAGTCAGCTTCTCGGGATAACCGACCTCACCGCCGGATGCAACCTCCTTGCCTTGTTCTCCTCCCTGCTCCTCCGCTCCTGAGCCTTTGCCGCTGCAGCCGGCGATCATGGCCACGATTAACACCAAGATCGCCATTTTTGCCGCACGTTTACGAATGGTTCCCATTGTCGACGCCTCCTTTTTTCGATTGCACAATGATTTCATGTCAGCCTCGGGACAGCTCTGCCGCCCTTGCCTAATATTAGGGAGAAAGCGCCGGAATCGTACATCATACAAATTCAATATCGGTTAACACCAATTAAGATTCGGCATGATCTTTTCTTAATGTGGATGGTAGGGAGTGCAGCGTTTCCTTATATTTTCCGGGCGTGATCCCTTCGTATTTCTTGAATACCCGGATAAAGCCGACGTCGCTTGTGTACCCGACCGCCCTGGCGATCTGCGAGATGGTGCTCCCCGCCTCCTTCATCATTTCCTTGGAGCGCTCGATCCGGATCTTCGCCAAATAATCGGTCAGATTCGATCCGCTGTTCTTCTTGAAGAAAGCCGATAAATACGGAGGCGTAATATTGAACTGCTCGGCAATGGATGCCAGACTGATCATCGCATCGTCATGATGCTCGATAATGTATTTTTTGATTTTCTCCAGCAGGAGCGTTGAGGAATCGCCTCTCTGCTGTTTGACATACAGGCAAGCCTTATGGAACATGGCCTGCATCTCCGAATGCAGCTCTTCCACAGAACCCGCTTCGGTCATATTTTCAATAGGCTTAGCGGGGGTCCCGAAGATATCCTCATACCGTAAATTCAAAGCATTCAGCAATTTGAACAACGTGCTGAGCAGATTCGCAAACAACAGCCGTCCATGCTCCGGGGTGATCTGCTTCCCTGTGAAGTTGTTTTCGTACAGCTGCTGAATGATGTCCTTCGTTTTGGCGGCGTCTCCGCTTTTCATCGCATTGATCAGCTGGATTTCCGTTTCGATCGGAAAATCATAATACACCTCCGCTTCCCGTTTCATTTCTTCATAAAAGAGAATGGGTTTGTAAGCGGTAAATATCGAGTATTCCAGTGCTCTCACGCTCTCGGCATAGCAGCTTGGCAGCTGTCCTATCCCTGAATGGATGCTGCTGATTCCGATCGTGGTCACCGTCCGGAAGCGCTGCTCGATGACTCTCTTTACCTGCTCAGCCCATTCGTACAGCTCAACTCCTTTATCGCACTCTTCAGGAACGTTCAATATTATCGCGACTTCGTTTTTCTCCAGTTCAACGGCATAAGCGGCGTAGCCCGGCATCTCTTCCGCCACTTTCCCGGTCACGAAACGGATTAACGCCCATTCCCGCTCGGAATCATGATGGATAAAGCCGCTTGCGTCCCGAAGCTCGATCAGCGCCACGGCAAAGCTTGCGTGAGGGAAGGTTATGCCCATAAAGGTTAGGGATTGCTGCGAAATATCCGCCGTATCGACATGCCCCTTCAACAAACGGAGCAGGAAATTCGCACGGATGACCGGGGTCTGCCTGAACAGCTGCTCTTCCATCTCCACCTGCTTGCCGAAGGAATCCGCCATGGTAGATTTGATAAACTCGTATTCGTTGCGGATATTTCCTCCTCGAGTCGGGTGGGATTGCCGGATAAACCGGATGATGTCACGGAGCGGATGATAAGCCCGATAGGTCATATACGCGCACACGATAATGCCGGCAGCCAGACACAAGGCCAGAACGCCAACCGCCATTCGCTTGACCATGATCACCTTCGCCATGAATACGTCCTCGGGAACGAGCGATACATATTCCCAGCCGTTTCGGGCCGAAGTGGTTGACACGGTCATCATCCGGCTCTCCGAAGCCGATGCCCCGTTCGCAAGCGCACTGTGCTCACCCGCACTTAACAGGATCTGTCCCTCCGCATCCTTGATATAAATCGTACCGTGATTCGCTTTCACGATCTCTTCGAGCAATCCCATGATTTGCCGTTCTTCGATGAGGATCACCAAGGCGCCCTTCGGGCTGCTCTTCTCTCCGAATGGAAGCGTTTGCAAATAGGTGAGCATCCGTTTCTTGTTTAAGCCCTTACCGACGTCGGTTACCGGAAGAAAGCGATTAAAATGAACGCCGTGAAGGATATCGTCCTGAAACTGCTGATACGTCAGGTTGGGGTAGCCATATATCTCCGAAAACAAAATCGATGAGTTCGTTTTGAAGCCCGGGCTCACCACAGTATCGCTCTTCCGAAGATACACGTAGAAATCCGTAATAAAACTGCTGCTGTTCCGGTAACGCTCCAGCTCCTTCATAAAGCTCAAATAATCATAACGTTCTTCGGCCGTTTGGAGCTCTCCGGATTTGAGCAGGGTGTCCAGCTTCGGATGCGATGAAGTATTCCGGGAGATCAGGTGCATCTCATCCAGGCGGCCGTCCACTACTTGCTTGGCCTGTTCAATGAGCGCCATGTTGGCATTGTTGGCGTTCTCGACCATAATGCTCTCGATCCTCGTATACAGCCCTCCGAATACGATCACCGGTATGAGCAGCACCACAAGATAGGACAGGAGCAATGTAACGAATACGGACGTACGGCTTGATCGCTCGAATTTTGCTCTTGTTGGAAACACTCCCATCTACTCTCTTCCCTCCAGTTCGATTTGGGTCGATTCATGATGACCACATAGATTAATTCCATCATACTGGAATTAATTATCATGAACAGACTTTCTTGAAAAATGTTAATCGATCACGAAATTGTATTATCCCGGGAGAAAGGCGCCCGGTCGGCAAACGGGATGCTGCGCCTTTATATACAGGGATTATGTAAAATCATTGCGGGGAAACAAAAATCGTATAGGAGGGATTTAGGCGAAGGAAAGGCGCTAATCCATGAACGGTTAGAGCTTTGGATGCTTTATTGTTAGATATGCGAAAGGAGCCGGCCCCAACCAGCAAATCCTGTGGGCGGCTCCTTACTCTTTATCCGTGTTTATGGCTCATATATCATTTTACGCGTCATTCCGCCGTCGACGACCAGATGTGTGCCCGTGACGAAATCGTTCTCCGGATCGGTCAAGTAATAGCAGGCTTTCGCGATATCGGATGGAACCCCGACCCGGCCGGCCGGATGCTGGCTGTGATCCTCCGGGCGAAGCTCCTCATAGCTACCGGTCTCGATCCACCCCGGACTGATACAGTTCACCCGGATCCGATCCGGTCCCAGGCTGACCGCCATGGCATGGGTCAATGCTACGATCGCGCCCTTGGATGCGGCATAAGCCTCCGAATTCGGCTCCGACATCATGAAACGGGTGGAGGACAGGTTGACGACGGCACCTCCCCGGCCGGATTTTCTCATATGTACAGCCGCTTCCCGGGTAGCCAAAAAACAGCTTCTTGCATTCGTGTTCAGCACATCGTCCCAATCCTGAACGGTCATATCAAAAGGCGACTTGAAACGTGAAACCCCCGCGTTATTGATTAATATATCAATCCTGCCGAACTGGCTTACCGTTTCATTCATCAGATGACGGATATCGTCCTCGTTGCGGACGTCGCAAGGTATAAAGAGAGCAGACCATCCCTGCTCCTTCAGGGAAGCGGCCGTCTCCTTTCCGCGCGTTTGATCCATATCGCTTACTACGACCTGAGCGCCTCTAGACGCATACCCTTCCGCCAATCCGCGTCCGATACCGTTTGCAGCACCGGTTATAATTACCGTTGTATTGTCAAATTTCATGCGAGCTCCTCCTTTATTCTCCTTCATTATATACCACAGGAGGAGCCTGACTAAATCTTTGCTTGTTAGGTTTTATGCTGCCCATATCCTCGGACGGTATCACGATGCGACTTCGGATGCCGGACGAAGCTGTAATAGCGGGTCCCCTGAAAACGCAGCAGTCCCTCGTCCCCTTCCGCACACATGCCGAATTCCTCGCCATTCACGACAAACTCCATCCTGTCGCCGCTTTCGACTTCGAACGTTAAGTAATAGGTGGTTCGAGTACGGCTCGACATCGCTTCATCTGTATGATGCGAATGCTTCACTTCGGTCCGCTTGCTCACAATTTTAGAATCGACGGTTAGCAAAGGCTGTCGGTTGTTCTGGCTCCATTGCAATATTCCTTTCCCTGCCGACAGTATAATAATCCCAATGACGACGATGAAAAATATGGGCATAACGCTGCCGAAAAAATCGAACATCCACTCCGATCCCGATCCCATGCGGCTCCCCCCTCCACCTTGTCTTGACATATGTATATGCTTAGACTCGGACAATTTAACTCCATCGGAAGGGAAGTTTTAGCGAAAAATTTAGGAAGTTTGTCCACCCGAAGGCGTTGTTTGTGTCGTTTTTCGAATGCGTCGCAGATCCTCTGAACGGGACCTCCCACTTTTCTCTTGTTCCAGCGTTTCATATTATGTTCATCGATGTCCTAATTGCTATCGCCTTAGCATATTAAAAGGCCTTACCGTAACGGATCTCCCGCCCGGTAAAGCCCTGCTTGTCCATGATTATAATCCTTGCCATGATACCCCGCCATCCGTGCTCATCATGAGCCGGGAGCGTTTCTTGTCTTCCGTCTCAATCAGGAGCCAGCCGACATCCGATGAAATAAACTGCATTTTCACCACTTTCGGGTACTTTTTCAAGTTGCTCGTCAACAGCTCATCCCTCGGATAGGGCTTCCAATTCCGGCCCATATCGGTCGTATGGTAAACAATGCCGTTCACCATCGCCCATCCGTCATGCAGTCTGCGGAACACAGGTTGGATGCTACCGTAGTCTGGGTCTCCCGTCATTGGGAATGAAACCAGGTTCCATGACTTCCCGTTATCGGCTGTAAAATAACCCATGTACTCAGGGGTATCTTCGACCATGCACACAACGGGAATATAGACCTCTTCACCCACGTAACCGAGGGCCTGGGGCGTACCTGCATAGACCGATCCGCAGCGGTCGAGCGAATCGCTCCGGAATACCTGAGCAGAAGATTTCCATTGGCTCCCGCCGTCGCGTGTGATGTACAGCTTGGACGATTGCAGCTCCTGCACCGTCGCAAACCCGACTTGAGGATTGGTGAACCTCATGCCGATCATCGAGCCTGTTCTTGGAATCACCGTTCCCGGGATCCGGGTTCTCGGGTACTCTGTATTCTGCATAACCTCATGCCACACGACCCCGTCGTTGGTTCGATACAGCAGCTTCTCCTCCATGCCTTTGGAAGAGCTGCCTGAAGCCATGATCCAGCCTTGCTGTGAGGACACGAAGGATAAAGCGGTCACGGTGCCGGATTTCGGAAGGGACGATATTTTCCAGCTCTTCCCCCCGTCAGAGGTATGAAGCAGCACGGTCTCCGTCGCGCCCTGCATGTTCCGCACAATCCATCCATGATCTTTATCGGTAAATACGATATCTTTGCCATACACCAGCTTGCTGCCGAATTCGACATTGGACGATGGCGAGATGTCCATCCACGTTTCACCATAATCCTGCGTCTGGTATAGTCGGAGCGAAGCGTTGGTGATTCCCCATGCGATGCCTGTCGTTTCGCTTAACAGATGAAAGTCGGTAAGCCGGGTATGTATCTGGTATTTGCTCTTCTCCTCCGGAGCTTTCTGGCTTGTCTCCGGCGTGACGAGCGTAATTACCTGCCCTTCTTCTTCCGCTGTATCCTGCATAATCGGTTCAGGAGGTCCTTCTGGTGAAGGCTGCTGTTGTTTTTTTACCGGCTCCGAGGTACATGACGCTAACATGCATACAATGAATGCCAGCGTGCTAAGCCGCAATAGAAAACGTCGTGGTCTCAAAACGGTTCCTCCTCTTCCATACCACTAAGCCAGGTTGCGTTTCTTCGACATTATAACATATTCATTCGATCAGATAAGTACAGATCCGGCTTGCAATATTTACAATCCTGTAGCTTTTTGCGGATATTGTTCGTCAAGATGCATAAGGAAGCTCTCGGATTGGAAAACTTTTGAGGTGCAAGAAACCATATCATGCCCAGGGGGTGATTTTCGTGGCAAAACCGGACAATCGCGAAGATAACGTAGAGCATCTGCAGGATGCTGTGCAGAACACCATTGAAAACTTCCGCGAAGCGGAGGATTATCTGGAAGAGTTCGGCGATGAGATTCCTGCCTCGGAGAAGGAGCAAATCCAGGATCGCAATGAGCGCCGCAAGAGAAGCATCTCCGGCTTCCGTGAGGAAATTAAAGATGAGGCCGCCCATCAGGGCGAATAATCGGGATGTTGCCATAAGAAAATCAGGAGGTCCGCTGCTTAAGCGCCTCCTGATTTTTTTGTAAACGAACGAGCTTATTATAATCGGGTAAATACCAGTTTCATCCCGATAATGGAAAAAATGCAGCCTCCCAGGATGTTCATCCATTCGCCAAAACGCGAATTCGATAGAAGCCGCTGGCTGAATGCCCCCGCAAAGTAGGCCAAAATCCCGAATATCAAACCGGTCAGGATGAGAAAGATCATTCCTAAAATAAAGAGCTGTATGCCGGCATGGCCTTGCGTATCATTTACGAACTGCGGCAGGAACGAGAGGAAGAAAATCGCGACCTTCGGGTTCAGAACGTTCATCAGAAATCCCTTTAAGATCAGATTCCGTCCGGGCTCAGGCTTGCCTTTCTGAATGCCGATCGGTTCCTTCCGGTGCTTGAACGATTTATACGCAAGATAAAATAAATAACAAGCGCCCGCGATTTTAAACAGCGTAAACACCGTCGCAGACGTTTTAATGATGATGGATACGCCAAGCGCAGCTGCAAGCGTATGTACGATATTACCAAGGCTTAAGCCGATGGCGCTTAGAATGCCCGCTCGCTTGCCGCTGGTCATGCCCTGCGTAACGGCAAACAACAGATCCGGTCCCGGCACCAGGATGATCAGTATCGCCGATCCTAGAAACAGCAGTAAAGAAGTGAGTGTAAACATCTATTGGTCCTCTCTCTCTATCATGTTGAGCTGCGATCTTGACAATGCGATCTTGACAATGAAAAGGGTGTATGAATCCCCCACCATTGAACCATTACGATATTTAGCCACATCATATTTTAACACAGGAGCGTCATGACTGGCGGGGAAAATGATAAATGGAATCATTACTGTCCTGGGCCGTCTGCATCATCCGGCAAAAAGAGCCTGCATCAGGCAAGGCGCTTCCCCCTTCCCGAGCAGACTCTCCTATTCGTTTTCAATCAGGATAGGGCAAAATAATGATGCCCTTATAACGTTCCAGCGCCTTCGGCTGGTCTGTGATAAAATGGCGAATGGCTTTGACACGTGCTTCCAGATCAAGCTGCTCCGTGGTTCCTATTTGGACCGTGGACGCGGATGCGACAGACAAGACATCGACACGATTCACACGGATCAGATTATGCTCTTGGATGATGTCCATTTCTACATCCGATATGTCCGGTAACTTCGGAATATCCCTCGTGAAAATAGGATAATCTTCAAAGCTGCCTTCATCCTCGTAAAAGACGGGCACCTGCCGTTGTACGGCGAGTGCCTCCGTATACGCATGAAGATCCTCGGATCTACCGCAAATACATGTCGAGCCGTCCGAGATGTTAATGATATGCATGTTCTCCACATATACGTTTCGCTTCATGGAGCTGATCCCGATGCTAACGGTACGAGCGGACTGACCAGCAACGACTCCGATGGCGTATCGTATATCGATGAGCTGTTGATGATTTTCGTATCTCCGATTAACAGCACGGACGAGCTGGATACCGCGGTTACCCGGATGCAGCCCACATGCAGCTCCTTATTGATGACTGTCAGCTTCATTCCATTTCCACTTCCCTTGCACTTGTTGAAGATGCTGATTGATGGCGTAAGCAATCTCCTTTTTGACCTGCTGAGCAATGGTTTGCTTCATAAGCACGGCGTCCGGCTCTTTGCCGCTCCGGCCGTATTGGTCCATGTATACCTGGATGCGTTCCCCGACCTGTTTGCGAATGTCCTCTAGAATAACAGAAGAACTTGGTCCTGCTGAATCGCCGGGAAGCTTCTTCAGACTCCGTTCAAGCTCCCCGGCGATATCATCATCCAGATATTGCGCAACGTCTTCGTAAATCTCGGAATATGCTGCGTTTCCGCCATTGCTCCCTTGCGGCGGGACCAGAGATTGACCGTTAACCTCAATATCCCCTTCCGGCTTGCCGCCCGTGGGCATGACTCCGATATTCAACGTTCCTTCCAGCCTCTCGATTTTTAATAAATCAAAGTGATATTCAATCCGGTCGGCAGCACTCGATTTGGACTGGCGCAGCGTATCCATCTCTGCCCTCAAATCCTTCACCATTTGCTCGATCCGACGTAGCTGCTCCGCTTGGAGTTGAAGACCGTCCAGCAGCTGCTGTAAATGATACGGGTACATAGAACCCCCTCCCCTGCAATTGTATGCAGGGGGGAATCTCGTCATTCTTGCCTGTACAATCCTTCCTCGGGAGCAGGCAGTGGAACAATCGGGCTGGCGTTATCGATAGGCTCGAATTCTGGCGCGGGTCCGGTAAAGCCACCCGTATTATATATATTGGATAAGGCTCTGATTTCACCCGCAGTCCCGATCTGGAGCACGGATGAATTCGTTACGGCTTCCACGCGCAGCTGATGAATCGTTATGCTTTGATGAACCGTCACATTCACAATGTATCACAACCTTACTAAGCATTCGCGGAATCGATAAGGTCCGGATCCACCGTATTTAAGCTGTTGCCCTGGTTATTCGCGATATTGAGACCGATATTGTCGCCGGTATTGAACGAGTTGGAGCCCGAGTAGGTTTTCGTGGAGCTGTTCAAATCTATGGCGCCGGTATTTCCAACCAAGACCGTAGAACTGGGGCCAACGTTTACAATCTTCATATTGCCGATAATCGAAACCACAATTCCACCTCTTCAATCAGAATCGTCCTAAAATAGGTTATGTAGATATACGCCCAGATGTCACTGCGACCTTCATTCGCCCATACAATGTATCAGTTACAAAGGGGGGTGACGAATACTTGAGCTCCAAGAACCGGCTGCCCGAATGGCTGACCCAGGATTCCTTCTTCAGCAGCAACCCGTTTCCGTTCAAAGACTTGAACAACCTGAATGAAGACGTTCAACTGGATCCGGCCTTTATAGAGGATTATGTAAGGAACACCATTAAACAGGCGATGTCGGGCAATGATATCCTGCCGAGCCCGTCCGAGCTGCGCTATGAAACCTTTGATACCCATAAATTCCTTGTTGTGAAATGCCATGTTCCCAAGCGCATTCACCCCGAGAATTTATGGGTGCAGGTGAACCGGACACATATCAAAATCAATGGACTTCCGAAAGAGCACGTCCAGATCATCCAGCTGCCTGCGCCCGTGCAGCCCTCACAAAGCATCGCTACGTACAAACAGTCCTCACTGCAAATCAAAATGCCGAAAATGAGCAGCGGTCGCTATCACGACGTACACATCCGGTTTCTTTGATTGTTCGAAGAGCAGCGAAATGCGCGCCATCTGCGCCAAGTCGGGTCATTTTACACCGATGGCGCGCAGCAAGCTGTTTAATGCGGGGTCTGGGCCCTCCATTTAAAACATGATCGATATACGTTAGGGAGATTTAATTGTGCGATGTTGAGTAAAAGAACTAGGGAGAGGGAAATGTTTTATTTTATTGTGAATTTTTCATATATTGAAATTATCAGGTTGTTTCTGTACATATTCTACAATCCGCCCGCTCTTGACTGGTAGCAGCCGATATATATTCGTTTTTTAGATTACGTTTAGATCGTGACGCGAATCGTTTTTTGCTGCCTTCGCGAATACCATGTTGACTTTGACATTAGTGACAAGGTTTAGAATAGGACCGGATGACATATATAAGGAGGAACAACAAATGGTTAACGAATGGGAATTTTCCAGCTCTATTAGCAATGATACAGAACCGCATACGAAAGTAGCCGTCTCGGTGCTCGGCCTGGGACCGATGGGGCAAGCGCTCGCCGGTGCCTTTCTGAAGAACGGTCATCCGGTGACCGTATGGAATCGTACGCCTGGTAAGGCAGGCGATTTGACCCGGCAAGGGGCTGTTCTGGCGGAATCCGTGACGGACGCAGCTTCCGCAAGCGAACTGATCATGATCTGTGTGCTCGATTATAATGCCGTGCGCGCCATTTTATCGCCGGCTATGGTAGAACTGAAAGGACGAACCGTCGTCAATCTGACGGCAGACACGCCGGAACGGGCCAGGGAGATGGCCGGCTGGGCATCTGCCAACGGCATTGATTACGTGGACGGGGCCATTATGACGCCAACTCCGACCATTGGCGAAGCGACGGCTGTCATTTTATACAGCGGCCCGGAGGATGTATACCTGCGGCATAGGCAAGCATTGGCCAGCTTGGGAGGAAAGGCGTCTTACCTCGGCAGCGATCCCGGGCGTGCGGCCGCTTACGACATTACCTTACTTAATCTTTACTGGACGGCCATGAACGGTTATATGCATTCGCTTGCCCTTGCACGGGCCGAGAACATTGCAGCCTCCGATCTGGCCCCTTATGCACATGGTATCGTAGAGATCATGCCTGCCATCATGACCCAACTTGCAGAAGAAGTCGACCGCGGCGTCTATCCGGGGGACCGCTCGAACATTATCTCTGCGGCTGCCTCAATGGAACACATCACTCACGTTGCGGAGCATCACGGCCTTGACAGCAGCATACTTGGTGCGGGCCTGACCGTCGCCAACAAGGCGATTCAGGCAGGATTCGGGGAGGAAGGCTTCTCGCGTCTCGTTGAGTTCCATAAACGGTGACGATGCTGTCGAAGCAACGTTCGGAATGGAGGGACAAAAGGCCCGAACGGCGTTTTAAACGCCGTTCGGGCCTCAATTATAAACGCCGTAGCCGGCTTCGGACATACGGCTCTCCGCCACCTGCGGCACATCGTCTTTCATCCGGTTCATCTCGCCGATTTTCTCCTCCAGCCTCAGCTTGACGGCAGCGAGCCTTAGAATCCTGCCATTAATTTCGTCCAGCTTGTCTTCGTAGAAATCCATCATCTCTTCGCAGTATTCATATACTTCCGAGTAATCATCATTACAATCCAGAACCTCCGCGATTTCATCCGTCGTCAATCCCATTCCCAAATAAATTTGAATGGCCTTGACCCTTTCGATCGCATCTTCGTCAAACTCCCGGTAATCATTATCCAGGCGCTTCGGGCGAATCAGCCGTTTCTTCTCGTAATGGCGTATCGACCGGGCACTGACACCTGTCAGTTTAGACAGCTGGCTAATTTTCATGAAGAAACCTCCTCGGTACACAGGGATTCCCTTCCATTATAAACCTTGACACTAGTGTCAAGATCAACGATTATTTTGCCCTCTTGGCCCAAAACGAATAGGCAAGTCAACCGAGTGACCCGCAGGTCGGCTCTTGACTTGCCTATTCGTTGGTTCCGCAGTTTGAATCAGCCTTTAACCGCGCCTTCGGTCAATCCCTTTTGGATATATTTTGATATGAACAGATACACGATAAGTACCGGGATGACGGTCAAAGAAACGGCGGTAGCCATAAGACCGAAGTCCGTCCCGTATTGAGAGCTGATTTCGTTGAGAAGCGCGACGATCGGGCGAACATTCTCCTTATTTACGAAGATCAACGCCGAGAAGAGATCGTTATACGACCACATGAACACAAATATGCTTGCCGATGCAAATACGGGCTGCGAGATCGGCACGAAGATCTTGACGAACATCTGCCACCGATTACAGCCGTCCATGAAGGCTGCTTCCTCCAGCTCTTTCGGAATGGTGGACATATAACCCGCAATAACCAGGGTCGCAAAGGTCAGGTTGCCCGCCGTTTGCGGGAAGATCAATCCCCAGTACGTATTGACGAGACTTGTTTTGATCAGGAGCTCGTATACGGGAACGACGGTTGCAAACGCTGGAATAAGCAGCGTCGCGTACAAAATGGAATAAATCGTTCTCTTTCCTCTAAAGTTGAATCGTGATAACACGTAAGCGGCTAATCCGCCAAGGAGGAGCACCAAAAATACGGTGCCGAACGACATGATCAAGCTGTTGATATAGCTGCGTCCGATATTGATGCGGTCAAACGCATTTTGATAATTCACAAACACCGGATCCCAGGAGATGGCAAAGGAATTATTCATAACGTCCCGGGAAACCTTGAAGGAGTTGTTGACGATCCAGAACAACGGATAGATCGTTGTTAAAGACCATAAGGTCAATACGATATACATCACAGCGGTGCTTATTTTAAACCGACGCTTCTTCACGCGCTGCGTGTTGTGTTCAACGACGATGGTTGGCTCCATAACTGTACACCCCTATAATGCTTAGTATGTAATCTCATCTCTCTTCAGCAATCGGTTCGCGATGACCGCCAGCAGGACGCCGAAGACCACCATATAGATCGCAACAGTCGAACCGTAGCCGAAGTTCTGATCCACCATGGCCTTTTTGTACATATAGGTTCCGAGCACCTCGGTCCCGTTCTGGCCGCTGGTAATTACCCATACGAACTCAAACACTTTCAGCGTACCGGTGATCGCCAGCGTGATCACAACCTTGATATCGCTCATGATGAGCGGAATGGTCAGCATCGTAGTTCGTTTAAAGGCGGAGATCCCTTCCAGCTTCGCTGCTTCGTAATAGTCTGAAGGAATTTTGGACATCGCCGTGAGGAACAAAACAAAATAAAACCCTACATAATGCCATACGGTCGGAATGGATACGGCTTTTAACGCATTCTTCTCATCCAGCCACAGCACCTTCTCGATATCGAAATGTGCAAGCAAATTGTTAAGCAAGCCGAAATTGTAATTATAGAACAGGACGAACAACAGCGATATAGCCGTGCCGGAGATGACGACAGGGAAGAAGAACACGGTCCGGTAGAATGATTTCAGCTTGGAGATATTGTCAACAAGGACGGCGAGCACAAGGGCAATACCGACCTGGAACACGATAACATACAGCATGATTTCTAATGTGTGCAGGGTTGCCGCACCAAGCAATTTATCCGTGAACAGTCTCTCGTAGTTCGCCCAGCCGACAAACTTCTTGTCAAAGAAACCGGTGGTTCGATAAAAGCTCAGGTACAAGCTCTTAAAGAACGGATAGTATAGAAAGATTGTCATGATCGCTGCCGCAGGCAATAAAAACAGTACGATATACTTTCGATCACCCTTCATTTTTCATCACCTTCGAGGTTAGTTTGTGCATTTCTATCGAAATGACTACGCCGCCCGAATGAATAACAACTAGGGCGGCGTTTCGTCACATATAATCTACCGTTTCTACAAGCATCCATTATTTTTTGTTGGCGTCCTCGACCTTTTTCGCTTCGGCGATCGCATCTGCAGGCGACTTTTTGCCCTCAACGACCGGCTGAACGCTCGCACGCAGATTGCTGAATGTTTCCTGCGACACTTTGCTGTCTACCGGAGAGCTGATCGAATTCGCCTTCGCTGCCATAGCGAACCCGTCAAGCGCCACCTGCGGCAAGCCGGTTACTTCCACATCCGCTGCTGGCGTACCGCCGTTTGCGGAAGCGATTTTTTGAATGGTTGCCGGAGAAGTCAGATGCTTCAAGAGCTCAATTGCAGCATCCTTCTTGGCTGCATCATCATAGGTTTTCTTCGATAGATAGAAGCCGGATCCGAAACCGCCGACAATATCGTTGCTGCTGCCGGCACCGCCAGGTACGGTCGGGAATGGTACGACGGTCGAATTGTCGCGAGTCTCGTCGCTCCAGCCGCCGACAGCCCAAGATCCTTCCAGAATCATGGCTGCAAGGCCTTCGCTGTAGTAGTTTCCTGCCATGCCCAGGTCAATCGTAGCCGCGTCCTTCGGGAATGCTCCAAGGTCATACAGCTCCTTCATGGCTGCATAGCCCTTCTCCCAGTTCGGATCGATACCGTCGATCAAGCCCTTGGCCTGGCTTTCCGGACCGGCTGCAGACAGAATCGTATGCTCGATCAGATAGTGGGATTGGTCAAATGGCACGGATAATGGAATGATGCCTTTCTTGGACAGCGTTTTCACGGCTGTCGTCAGCTTCTCCCAGTCAGTAGGAAGCTCCAAGCCGTTCTCCTCAAAAATCTTCTTGTTCACAAACAAGCCCTCATAGAAACCGGTCAATGGCGCGGCGTAAATGTTGCCGTCCTTCTGTCTTGCAAGCTCCAGGGCATCCGGGATAAATCCGTTCTTCCAGTCCGGGTTGGCGTCGAGGAGTTCATTCAAAGGAACGACCTTGCCTGCATTCACGAAGCCTTCAGCATCTGCCCCGATGAAGTAGAACAGCAGGTCCGGCTCATTGCCGCTGTTCATATCGGTATTGACCTTCGTTCTGAAGCCGTCATCGTTGGCGGACATCGTGTCATTCTCGATCTTTACGTTCGGATGTGCTGCCGTAAATTCATCCAGCGCGGACTGGAATGCTTCACGGGCTGCGTCGGTACCGCCGAATGTCGAGAACACGCGGAGTGAAACAGGTGCTGCGTCATCCTTCTTCTCTGGCGCAGGCGTTTCCGTGCTCTGCTTCTCGCCATCCGCTGCCGGCGTCGTGCCGCCGTTGCTTCCATTGTTTCCGCAAGCGGCAAGGAACATCGTGAGCATGAGCATGACACTCAGAAGTAGCATTGAAGACCTTTTCATTTGGAATCCCCCTAAGTATTTTTTCATGACGTATGTATAACTTGCTGTCTACCTGCATTTTAGTCCATGCCATCTGGGACCGAAAGGGGGATAATCATCTTCTGATGGGGGAAATATTTCCAAGGACATCAAGGGATTTTCACTTTATTACCATTTGGTCCTTTGTTCAATATCGGGCAGAAGAACGCTTGCTTTTGACGAAAAATGCAAGGCCATAAACGTTAATGGGTAACGCGAGATGATCTTGATTGACAACCGAAGATAGATGCGAGGGAACTGGACATCACTTTCTATTGTGAATTTTTCATATAATGCATTTTTGGAATTAGTAGCTCGCTGGGATCTTATCGTTTATACCTAGGCGCTTGGCGCGATCTTTACCCATGAAAAAAAGCCCGGATCGGGACGGACGGCTGACATTGTCTCCATCCACCCCGAATCAAAGCTTTTACGAATAGATTTGAAAGTCATTATACTTTGCCGACCCAATCGCTTCCCGCAACCTCTTTCCATCGGCTGCGGATCGCCTGATAGTTCTCTTCCGGCAGCATGCCGCCCTCGAGGAGCTGGGCATTCTGGCGCCAGCGGTCCGGGTTCCCCGTTCCGACGATAGCCGTAGCGACGCCTGGCGTGCTTAATGTAAATTTCATGGCGATTTCGACGCCCTGCTGGACATCTTCCAGGAAATCGTAGTTCAATTCCTGAAGCCGCAGCCAATAGGGATATGCATAATCTTGCTCGCTTAAAGACTCGTGCTTCCAGGCGACATTCGCAATGGGGCGCTTGGCGATGATCCCCATCCCCTGCTCCACAGCCAAGGGTATCGTCAGCTCGATCGCTTCCTGATCGGCGATGTTCACCGATGTCTCGAAGCTGTCAAAGACACCGGTCTCAACCGCATACCGTGCGCTTGTCGAATCGCCGCTGTATCCGATATATCGGGTTTTCCCCTGCTCCTTGGCTCTTTGAAGCACCTCGATGACTTCTCCTCGCCGGAGAACTTCTTCAGAGCAGCTGTGAAGATGAACGACGTCCACGTAGTCCACCTTGAGGCGTTCCAGACTTCGATCAAAGCTTCTTGCAAGCAGCACCGGATCCCAATCCGGATAATCCATCCCTGCAGCGTGGCCGCATTTCGTAAACAGGTAACAATCATCCCGTCGGCCTGCCAATGCCTTTCCGATCAGTTCCTCACTGCTGCCGTAGCATTCGGCGGTATCGATCATATTGAGCCCTGCATCCATGGCGCTGTGCAGCAGCCGGTCAACCGTGCGCTGGTCGGCATTCCCGATTTCCGCTCCGCCAAATCCCAGAATGCTGACAACCATATCCGTGTTTCCAAATGCTCTCCGTTCCATACTTCACGCTCCTCTACTGTCTGATTTGCAGCATCCGATCTTAATTTAACAAACTCCCGTATTTTATTACCCATTATTGAACCCTTTTCTAACAGGGTCAAATGGGATTCCGAAATTTTCTAAAAGCCGTAAATGCTCATCCCGCCATCCACAAGCAGCGTCTGTCCCGTCATGTAGTTCGCGGCATCGGACGCCAGGAAAACAACGGGACCGACGACCTCCTCCAGCTTCCCGACCCGCTTCATCGGCGTACGGTCCAAAATGTCCTTCAGATATGCTTCATCGCTAAGCAGCTTCTCCGTTAGCGGCGTCCGGAAGTACCAAGGGCCGACCGCATTGACTTGGATGCCGTATTGCGCCCACTCCATCGCCAATACTTTGGTCATATGGATTAGGGCCGCCTTCGTTGATCCGTACACCACTCCGGTTCGAAGCGCGGTATGTCCGCCGACTGAAGCGATGTTGATGATGCGTCCTTCATTCTGTTCCTTCATGTATCTTGCAGCCGTCTGGGAAGCGACAAAAGCCGATTTCAGATTGGTCTGCACGATGAGCTCCCATTCGTCGTCCGTCACTTCAAGGGCAGGTGTGCGGATATTCATCCCGGCATTATTGACCAGGATATCGATCCCGCCGGTTTGCGAGGCGAATTCCGCGATGGCCGCTTCCATCTCCGTTCGCTTCGTTAAATCTCCCGGCAGCACGAAGCTTCCGCCTTTTTTCAAACCGGCAATGATCTCAGCTGTCTCCTCCAAATCGCTTCGGGTTCTGGACATCAGCCCGACAACGCAGCCGGCCTCCGCCAGCCCGATGGCAATCGCGCGCCCGATTCCGCGTCCGGCACCCGTAACAAAGGCTCTCTTCCCCTCAAGAATGAAGCTTGGTAAATACATCAACTATCCCTCCGTTTGCTGTTTCCCGGTTATAAATTGGATCGATGTGCACGGTTATAACGTTAGACAAATCTAGCGATGCTTGGATTGAAAATAGACAAATCTAATAACGCTTGGATTGAAAATACTGGCTCGGGTTATTATGCGGCGACTCGATCACTTCCTCGTATTTTCCGCCAGTATATGCTTCGATCACCTTTCTCCAGAAAGCCTGGGCGGGAAAATTAATGCTCACCTGCGTCACCTTCCAGCGCCCCTGGAACTGCTCGAATAGCCGGGTTGCGGCCCATGTGCCGAGCCGGCTGCGCCGGTATCTCTGCATGATGAAAAATTCCGTCATATAATAATCCGCTTTCGGATCGTCCGTCACCCGCTCAATCAGCGCGAATCCCGCGGGCCTGCCGTCATACTTAATCAGGAACGGAAATTTCCTGTCCCGCTTCTTCCAGAAGTCATCCAAATCAGGATAAGGCGGGAACAATCCTTTATCATTTACGGAAATATCCAAATATTTCGTAAAATCATACAGGTACAGCTGCATTAAATTTTCGATTACGGCTTGCTTCCTTCTTGGAACCAGTTCGATTCCTTTCCGCTCCGATTGAATGGATATCATGCTGCCGCCTCCCAAGCATTGTGTTATGTACCATGCGGAACTGCCATGCATATCCATCTTATGCGATGAACGGCAGTGCAATCAAGGTGGCATTCTATCGCAAGTTTCTTTAGGCGGCGATGGAGGTTATGAGACTGAAAGTTTTCCATATGTTACACTAGAACGTATAATCCGTATAATAGGAATCAAGGGTATTATGATTCAAAATCGAGGTGGCGTATATGAATATACAGAAAGATATGGACCGGGCGAAGCTGGACGAAAAATCTCCAACCATGCCCTGGTATGTACAGCAATTTATCGACTACAAGCTGCCGGACCTGTCCCCTTCAACCCTGCTTGAATACGTGCGGGACTATGAAACCTTCTTCAATTGGCTGCGTTCGGAAGGTTTATCGGAAGCCGCCTCCAATGCCGAGGTGACCTTGGCCGAGCTGGAGCGTCTGCGGATGGACAGCATTACGGGATACCGGCTGTACCTCACCACGCGCAGGGAAGGAGCCAATTCCAGGATTACCGTATCCCGCAAGCTTTCCTCCCTGCGGTCCCTGTTTCATTACCTAAGTCAGATTGCCGAGGATGAGGATTTCTATCCGCTGCTGAAGCGAAACATCATGGCGAAGGTAGAAATCAAACGCATCCATAAGCCGAAGGATACGGCCGCCAAGCTGAAGGGCAAAATTCTTGAGGAGGAAGAGCTCCAGGATTTTATCACGTACATTCACGAAGGTTACGGTCAGGATGTCGCCAACAACAAGCAGGCACTGTACGCCCATGAACAGAATAAAGTCAGGGACGCATGCATCGCCAGCTTGATCCTGAACTCCGGTCTTCGCGTGTCCGAGGTCGTCAATTTGAATTTGTCGGATATCGACCTGAGCAACAAGCTGCTCCATGTGTTCCGAAAAGGCAACAATGACGAGACCTTTAAAACTCCCGTCTATTTCCGGGCGCAGGCCAAGGACGATCTGGAATGCTACCTCCAGCTCCGGCAGACGCGATATAAGGTGCCCAAGAAGGAAAAAGCACTGTTCGTCGCGCTCCGCAACGGGCAGCAGGAAGGCCAGCGAATGACCAAGCGGGCGATTCAGGCGATGATCATCAAATACGCCAAGCGCTTTGGCAAGCCTTCACTGACCGTTCATAAGCTTCGTCATTCCTTTGCTACGGACTATTATTTGCAAAATGATATTTACAAGACCAAGGAGCAGCTTGGTCATGCGTCAACGGAGACGACGGAGGTATACGCCCATCTGACGGACAAAACGATGTCCGAGGCGATTGAACGCCGCTCAGGTGAAATGTAAAATATGTGCGATCAGCACAGGTTCATGATGATTGCAGCGATCTGTGAAACATCGTCCCAGGTTAGCACAGGAACCGTCTGCCGCTGTCGGATCTCCGGCAGCGCGGACGGTTCTTTCAGCATGTCCGGCCGAACGATAACGGCTTGTACGGCCACAGCCTCATCCAGCAGCGTCAAATCATCCGCACTTCGAAGCAGCACCAGCTTCGGATACCTCTCTCGCTTATATCCCTCGATCAGAACCAGATCGAAATCGTCATAGCAGGCCAGCAGTTCTCCCAGGTTGGCCTCGGATTCCTTCATGATGGCGGTTCGGCCAGGCGAAGCGATCGCTACCCCTTCCGCTCCCGCTTCGCGGAACCGAAACGTATCCGTCCCTTCATGGTCGATGTCAAAGCCGTGGCTGTCATGCTTGATCACCGCGATCCGCAATCCCCGCTTCTTCAAGAGCGGCAGCAGGGCGGCAATGAGCGTCGTCTTTCCGCTGTTCTTATACCCGCATAGTTGAACCACGTTCATGTCCAAGCCCCAGGAAGCACAAGCACCTGCACGGCTTGTCCCTTCGCCGCGCCCTTCAGCTCCGGCGGAATGACGATCAAGCAGTCGCTGTCCTTGATCGTGATCATTACGCTCGATTCATCCAGCAGCGCCGGTGTCGCTACCAGCTTCCCTTCCTGCACCTCAAGCCGCCCACGGACAAACCGGGTGAAATTGTTCACCTTGGCATAGTCGGCTCCGAGCTCAGCCGTCCATTCTTTCAAGTAGAACTGCTCCATGCCGAGCATTTTGCGGATCGCCGGCCGGACAAACAGCAGGAATCCGACATAACAGGCGCCCGGATTGCCCGAGAGGGCAAACAGCAGCTTTCCGTCCTTCACGGCGGCGGTTGTCACGCTTCCAGGCCTCATCGTCACCTTGTTAAACAGCATCTGCATGCTGCCGGAGGTTACAAGCTCCCCCATAATGTCGTAATCGCCGACAGAGACGCCGCCTGTCGTTACGACGAGATCATATTCGGCCAGCGCTTCCTCAACCCGCTGCTTGGCAAGCTCGATGCGATCCGGAATCGCATCCATGATGACCGGTTCCCCGCCTGCTTCCCGGATTTGCGAAGCCAGCATGTACGTGTTGCTGTTGCGGATTTTGCCGGGTTCCAGCGGCGATTCGATATCGAGCAGCTCGGTTCCTGTCGAGAAAATTCCGACAACGGGCTTGCGGTATACCTCCACCTGATGAAGCCCGAACGTCGCCAAGACCGAGATTTCCCCCGGGCCGATCTTCGTTCCCTTGCGCAGGATGAGATCGCCTTCCTGCAGCTCGAAGCCCATTGGGGTAATATTTTTGCCTGGATCAAGCCGCCGCTTGATCCCCACCATCGTCTCGGGACCCTCGTGCCGAATCTCCGTCGCTTCCAGCATCACAACGGCATCCGCGCCTGCGGGCACCTGAGCGCCGGTCATGATTCGCGAAGCGGTACCGGATTCGATCGGAATGGAGGATACGTATCCGCATGGAATTTCATCCACCACTTTGAGCCAGACGGTTTCGCCCAACTCGCACCCGCTCGTATCTGCCGAACGGATCGCGTACCCGTCCATCCCCGACCGGGCAAACGCCGGGAAAGGATGCGGTGCGATCATATCGGCAGCCAGCACGCGTCCGTCGCTGTCCTGGAGACGGATGCATTCCGTAAGTCCCTTAGCTGCATAGGAGACGGCCAGCTCCTGGGCATCCGTTACCTGCATGGCCCGGCGCTTGAATTTAGGATGATGGCTCAAGTCGTCCATCGCGTTATGCTGCGACATATAATAACCTCGCTTTCCTGATAGCTTGCAAACGAACTTCTCCATTCAGTTATAACGCGAATCGCGTATCCGTGGCAAACAACGATACCGTGAACGGTCCTTAAGAAGCAGCAAATGATCGGCGTTTCGATACTCGGAAACCGGAGCTGGTTCCCAACATTCAAACCGGACCGTCATCTCAAGCGGATCAGGCAGCCTATCATGATCGGCAACGAAAAAAGCGCACGGTCAACCTGCCGTACGCTGCTCCTCATCTTCGGCCCCGCCTGTATATTTTGCCGGATCCGAATCGGGTTTTCGGTTTTTTATAGGATCGTTTAGGAGAGTCAAACAAACCGCCTCCCCGCTCGCCTCGTTCAATCGAACCGCGGGTTCCCCCGCCGTCCGGATTTCGCTGGAACAAGCCGCCTCCCGTCCCGACCTTATCCTGACCCCTGCGGGTTATCTTCCCGCTGCGGTCGACTGTAAGCGGAGGCGCTACCTTCTTGTCCTGAGTCGTTGGCTTACGGTAAGTACCTTCCCTGGGTTTATACACGTCCTTGCTCGTATACCCGCGGTAGCTCCCTCCGCCGAACGAATCGAATAAATTGCCGATCAGGACCGCTGTCAAATAGCCCTGTAGAAAGCTCGAATCATAATTGCGCTGCACATATTCCTTGGAATCGATTTCAATCAGCGTATCCTCAGGCTTTTGCGGATCCTGCTGCAGATGATAATACTCGTCCCCGTAGACCAGAAACATCCGCTCGATGTCAACGGGGGAAGACTGGTCCGGCGTGCCCGCGGACATAAGCTCGTCGGCAACCTCCGGTACGCTCTTATCCGCCGCACGGTAGACATA